>JBFGWM010000011.1:0-24746 GCA_041588495.1 Pseudomonadales bacterium
ACGAGGTAGGCCGCGCCCTGGCGAACGGCGCGAATGCGCTCGATGTCCCTGGCCGTGCTGATGCTGCCCTCGACGAAGGCGATGTCCACCTCGCGATCCTCCCCGCTCATGCCGGCCTCGGCAAAATGCACGATGTCGACCATCTCCGCCAGGTCCAGCAGGGTTTTACCCAGGTTCAGGAACGCCAGCTGGCAGCCGTCACAGGAGCTGAACTTGTGTATCGCGACCCGGGGCTTCTTGTGCATGTTCAGAAATCCCCTAAGCCGAAGAGGGTTTGAACGTCCGCGTAACGGAATACAGGCCCGTCCTTGCAGACGAAGTGTCCGCCCAGTTGGCAGTGCCCGCAGGTTCCGGTACCGCACTGCATGTTGCGCTCCATGCTCAGCCAGATGCGGTCGTCGGGCACGCCCGAGTCAACGAGGTGGCGGACCGCCGCGCCCATCATGCCCTCGGGTCCGCACATCATCACGGTCACGTTGGCGGGGTCGTAGCTCAGCCGGGTAAAGAGCTCCGTGGCGCGTCCGATATGCCAGGGCCAGAATGAATCTCCCGCATCGGCGGCGAGCAGAACCTCGGTGTCGGGGAGTGCGCGCCACTCGTCGTAACGGCTGCGCCAGATAAAGTCGCGGGAGTGCTTGACGCCCTGCAGGATGTTCAGGCGCGCGTAACGCTCACGGCGCATGGCGATGTAGTTGATCACCGAGACGACCGGTGCGCATCCCAGGCCCCCGGTGATGATCACCACGTCCTGGCGTTCCGCCGCCTGCACGGGCCACCCCCTGCCGAACGGTCCGCGCAGGCCGATGCGGTCGCCGGGGCGCAACCTGTCGAAGCCGCGGGTGACGCGGCCGACCACGCGGATGGTGTGTTCGATGACGTTGGAGACCGACGGATCGGACACGATCGATATGGCGATTTCGCCGACACCGTAGAGGTAGAGCATGTTGAACTGGCCGGGTTCGAAACCGTAGTCGCGCTGCGCGTCGGGGTCGGTCAGTTCGAGGCGCAGGGTGAACAGGCCGGAGGCCTCCTCGATGCGCTCGGTGACCCGGGCTTCCATCGGTACGCCGTAATCAGTCATCGTTGCCGTTCCCGCAGATTGCCCGGGTTTCCTCCACGAGGTCGATGCCTGCCGGGCACCAGGTGATGCAGCGGCCACAGCCCACGCAACCGGAGCGGTCGTACTGGTCGTGCCAGCTGCCCAGCTTGTGGGTGAGCCATTGCCGGTACTGGCCACGGGTTGTCTCCCGCAGGTGGAGGCCGTGGACATGGGCGTGGTCCGGGTTGAAGCAACTGTCCCACTCGCGGGCATGGACACTGCCCGAGCCGTCCAGCAGGGGCTCCTCGAACTGGTGGTTGCAGAAACAGGTCGGGCAGACTGCCGTGCAGTTGCCGCAGGCCAGGCAGCGTTGCGCAACGTCGTCCCAGCGCGGATGATCCAGGTTTTCGAACAACGTGTCCCTGAGGTTGCGACCGGGCAGCGCGCGCTGCTGGATTTCGGCGGCGGAAACTGCCCGCTCGGCATCCTGGCACTGGCCCTTGCTCGCCGGAACCGTGGGTAACAGGGCGAGCAGTTGTTGGCCGTTTTCGCTGTGTGCATGGAGCAGGAACCCCGCATCGATCTCGGTCATGGCGAGGTCGTATCCGTACGTGGCACGCGGGCCGTCCCCGGTCGAAACGCAGAAACAGGTGGCCGCGGAACGGGTGCAGTTCACCGCGATCAGCAGCAGGTTCTGGCGGCGGGTGCGGTAATGGGCATCCGCGTGGGGGCCCTGCAGGAAGTGACGGTCCTGGATGTACAGGGCGGCCAGGTCACAGGCGCGAACGCCGATGACGGCGGTCGGCACGATCTCCGGAGGTGCGGGCGCGAAGCGCAGGGTGCCGTCCGCTTCTTTTGTCGATGTCCACAGGGTCTCGCGCGGCGCGAACATGAGCGGCTTGATGGCCTGCGGCCCGGTGGTCCAGTCGAAGTGCCGGTCCCCATCGGCGGGTACCAGCCGGTAGGATCCCGGCTGCTGCTCTTCCCGCACACCACGCGGCAGTGATTCGACCGAGTCCAGGGTGTCGAACACAACCGTTCCATCCCGCAGTTGGGGTCCGATGCACTGGTAGCCGAGGTCGGCCACTGCGTCGAGCAGCGACTGCAGGTCGGCGCGGTGCAGGAACAGGTAATCCGGGTCCGTGGTCATGTGCGCGTGCCGGCTCCCATCGATGAACTCCCCTGGCGCTGGTGTAGAATCCATGCGAATTGCCCCTGCAGGGGTTTCGCGCTGGCTCGGTTAGTAAGGAATAGCATGCTGTCCGCTTCGCCCGGCAGACCCAGATCAATTTTGGCGCAGTTTCTCTGGATTGCCGTGATCGCCGGCATCGCGGCGCTGGTGCCCTGGGCCGCCGGTCTCGAGGGGCAGCTTGCCCGAGGGCTGGGGCTGCTGATCTTCATCGGACTCCTGTGGCTCACCGAAACCCTGCACGTAACTGCAACCGCGCTGCTGGTGCCATTCGTGGCCGTGTTGCTGGGGTTGCTCGACGTGCGCGCGGCCTTCGCCGGATTCGCGCACCCGGTGATCTACCTGTTCTTCGGAGGGTTTGCGATCGCCGCGGCTCTGCAGACCCACCGGCTCGATCGCGCGATCGCGGGAATTGTCGTTCGTGTCGCCGGCGGGCATCTGTTGCGCGCCATGCTGCTGACCTGCCTGGCTACCGCTTTCCTGTCCATGTGGATCAGCAACACCGCGACCACCGCGATGATGCTGCCGCTGGCACTGGGCCTGCTCGCTGATTTCGATGACGAGCAGGATCCATCCGTTTACGCCTTTCTCCTGCTGGGGATCGCCTGGTCCGCCAATATTGGCGGCATCGGGACCCTGGTCGGCAGTCCCCCCAACGCAATTGTGGCGGCGGCCACGGGGATCGGGTTCGGCGAGTGGCTGGTGATCGGCATCCCGGTGGTCGCCTGCCTGCTGCCCCTGGCCCTGGCGCTGCTGTGGGTGCTCCTGCGTCCCCCTGTAGGTGGCCAGCGCGTCGGCGATGCGGTGCCGGACCTGGCGGTGGCGCCCGGCAGTCGCACCGTGGTGGTGATCTTCCTGCTCACGGTTGCGGGCTGGATCCTGGGCGATCCACTGGCGCGCTGGCTGGGGGTCGAGCGGGACTTCGACACCATGGTCGCCCTCGCCGCGGTGCTGCTGCTGCTGGCCACCGGCAGGTTGCAGTGGAAGGACATCGAGAGCCGGGTGAACTGGGGGGTGCTGCTCCTGTTCGGTGGCGGCATCACCCTGAGTACGGTGATGGGCAGCAGTGGCGCCAGCAGCTATCTGGGCGGGCAGCTGCAGGGCGCCCTCGGCGGGGCAGCGCCGTTCCTGTTCCTCCTTGCCGTGACGGTTTTCGTGGTGTTCCTGACCGAACTGGTGAGCAACACTGCCAGCGCCGCGCTGCTGGTGCCCCTGTTCATGGCGGTCGCGGCGACCATGGGCTCTGACCCACGGATGGTCGCCGTGGCCATCGGGATCGCCGCCTCCTGCGCGTTCATGCTGCCGGTGGCGACGCCGCCCAATGCCCTGGTATTCGGTACCGGGAAACTGCCCCAGCGCACCATGATGCGCATGGGCCTGGTGATGAACCTTGTCGCGATCGGCGTGGTGAGCGTGATGGTCTACTGGCTCGTCTGAGCGGAGGGGTGCGCCGCATCGGGCGCCCGTGAGAGTGGTACCGGGAGGGGGAATCGAACCCCCACATCCTCACGGATACTGGATTTTGAATCCAGCGCGTCTACCAGTTCCGCCATCCCGGCCCAAGGGGACGGGATTATAGAGCATGGTGCGGACGGGCGGCAAAACGGGCGGTCTTCAGACGGCGTCGGGGCGGGTGACGGTCCGGTAGCGTTCGTGGGTGAGGTAGAACTCTTCTTTCCGGCGGTACATTTCCTTGTCCGCGTACTCGAAGATTTCCTTTGGTGAAACCCTCGAGGTGTGGCCATGGCCGATGCTGAGGTGGATGGGGATGGTGCGCACTTCCTCGCCATCCTGGTACTTGATGGTGCCACCGGCGGTGCGTTCCTCCATCCGCGCGACGAACGCCTCGTAGTCGAAGTGATTGAGGCGGGGGCAGATGATCGCGTATTCGTCGCCGCCGATCCGGGATACCACGTCAGACTGGCGGCAAAGGCTCTTGAGAATGCGCGCCGTCATGCGGATGGCCTGGTCCCCGGCGGCGTGGCCGTAGACGTCGTTGATCTGCTTGAGGCCGATCAGGTCGACGATGAACAGCCCGAAGTGGGAATTCGGGTTGCGGATGGCATAGTCC
Source organism: Pseudomonadales bacterium (assembly GCA_041588495.1). Taxonomy (GTDB): domain Bacteria; phylum Pseudomonadota; class Gammaproteobacteria; order Pseudomonadales; family JBFGWM01; genus JBFGWM01. Next base: position 4,300 of record JBFGWM010000011.1, read on the forward strand.
TTGTGCTGCTTGAACTCGCGCTCGAAATAGGTCCGGTTGTAGAGGCCGGTCAGGCGGTCGGTGTGCGCGATCTTCTCGAACTCGAAGGCCTGTTGCAGCGCGGAGAGGCGTTCCTCGCGGAGCACGTTGATACGATCGCCAAGGCCCAGGGACAGGAGCAGGACCTCCAGGGCAGAGCCTAACTGCCAGGTGTAATTGGTGAAATGGTTTTGCGGCAGCACGCCGGCCAGGGCGAGTCCCTTGAGCAGGCAGCCGAGGAGCAGCATGGACCAGGCCGCCAGGTAGAACTGCGCGGGCCGCGAACCGCTGCGCAGAATGGCCAGGGCGCCGGCCACCAGGATCCCTATGGTGGCGATCGCGATCAGGATATTGATCGGCAGCGAGTAATGCGTGGGCATGAACAGCGCAATGAGCAGTGCTGCGGTATTGGTATACATGCCCGCCCGGTACATCGGTTGCAGTTCCGGCTTGTGCTGCGGAACCTCGAGAAAGGCGGTCGTGAACCAGATTGCCGACAGGCCGGAAAGGGCGATGAAGAACGGCGTGGATATATTGGCCAGGGCCGGGTAGGGCGGCCAGATGTATTGGAAACCGTGCCCGTTGGCCACCGCCTGGAGCATCAGGAAGGCAAACAGGAAACTCACGTAACGCAGGTAGGTGACGTCGCGCGTCGAAAAATAAATGAACAGGTTGTAGAGGAGCATCGCCAGCATCACGCCGTAATAGATGCCGATGACGATCTGCTCATTGGCAGTGTGCTCCGCGAGTTCCTGGGGCGTCCACAGGTCGAGGGGGACGTTCAGCGCCCCGCGGCCATAGACCCGCATGTAGTAATAATCGGTCGAGGCGTCCGGGATCCGGCCCAGGTTGAATACGAAATTGCGGTGCCGCCAGTCACGGCTCCAGAAAGGCTGCCGGTCGCCGAAGGTCTTGGCCTGGTACTCGCCGCTCACGGTGGGGCTGTACAGGGTGGCCCCATCGACGAACGGGAACGACAGCTCCAGGACCCAGTTGGTGTTGGCGGTCACCCGGAAGGTGTTGTCGATCCGGAAACGGAGCCAGTAGGCGGAACGCGTGAAGCCGAAGTTGAGGATGTTGGTGCGGGCGTCGCGGAACTCCCCGTCGCGGGCGCCGGAGCGGATTTCCTCGAAGGTCAGCGTGCCTTCCTTGTCTTCCAGGTACTCGATGCTGTGACCGAGGCTGTAGTGATTGATCTCGCGCACCAGCAGGGGGTCCGCGGCGATCGACGCGGAACTCCAGGGCAGGGCAGCCATGACGGCCAGCACGCACAACAGGGCGGCGGTCGTCGTGGAGCGGACCGTTATTGTCATAAGTGTTCGCAAATACTGGTGTTTTTGGAATTATACATCCTTTCCCACCGGTCTATTGTGGAATATTGAGAGCAGATTCGCTAGACTCTCGCGCCCTTTGACCCGCTGCGTTCCCTGCAGGTGGCGTCCCCGGATGCACATTTCTGATTTCGACTACGATCTGCCGCCTGACCTGGTGGCCCGTTATCCGCTTGCGGAGCGGACCGCCAGTCGCCTGCTGTGCCTGGACCGTGGCGTCGGGACGGTAACCCACCGCAACTTCACCGATCTGCCGGACCTGCTGCGTCGCGGGGATTTGCTGGTGTTCAACGACACCCGGGTGATCCCGGCCCGGCTCCGGGGACGCAAGGAAAGCGGAGGCCGCATCGAGGTGCTGATCGAGCGGGTCACCGGACCCCGCCGCGCCCTGGCCCAGGTTCGTGCCAGCAAATCTCCCGGTGCGGGCGTCGCCCTGTGCCTTGGCGAGAGCGGCCGGCGGGCGCGCGTCATCGGTCGTGAAGGCGAGTTCTTTGACCTCGAGTTCGAGGACACCCTCGATTCCGTGCTGGAGACCGAGGGCGAGATGCCGCTGCCGCCGTACATCGAGCGTGCCGCCGAGGAAATCGATGCCGAGCGCTACCAGACCGTCTATGCCGGGCGCAGTGGCGCCGTTGCGGCGCCCACGGCCGGACTGCATTTTGATACCGACCTGCTGGCCGAGCTCGCGCGTCGCGGTGTGGACTCGGCCCGGGTCACGCTGCATGTCGGCGCCGGCACCTTTCAGCCGGTGCGCGCCGAGCAGGTGGAGGAACACCGGATGCATGCCGAGTACATGGAAGTCGGTGCGGAGACCTGTGAGGCCGTGGCAACTGCGCGGGCCCGGGGTGGCCGCGTGATCGCGGTGGGCACCACCAGCGTCCGGGCCCTGGAAACCGCTGCTGCGGGTGGTTCTCCGGAACCGTTTCGCGGCGACACCCGCGCCTTCATCTACCCCGGTTACCGGTTCCGTTGCGTGGACGGCCTGATCACCAATTTCCACCTGCCGCGCTCGACGCTGCTGATGCTGGTCTGCGCGTTCGCGGGCCGTGGCCACGTGCTGGATGCCTATGCCGCGGCGGTTCGCGAGCGCTACCGGTTCTTCAGTTACGGTGACGCCATGTTCATCGCCGCCGAAGGGGAGAGCGCCTGATGTCGCGTATGGAATTCCAACTCATGGGCCGTGATCGCGGCGCGCGCCGTGGTCGCATGGTATTTCCGCGTGGCACCGTGGAAACCCCGGCGTTCATGCCGGTGGGGACCTACGGGACCGTGAAGACCCTGACGCCGCGGGACATCCGCGCCAGCGGCGCGCAGATCCTGCTCGGCAATACCTTTCACCTGATGCTGCGCCCCGGGACGGAGATTATTGAGCCTTTTGGCGGGCTGCATGGATTCATGGCCTGGGACGGTCCCATTCTCACCGATTCCGGCGGGTTCCAGGTGTTCAGCCTCGGCGACATGCGCAAGATCAGCGAGGAGGGCGTGGAGTTCCGTTCCCCGGTCAACGGGGATCGCGTGTTCCTGTCCCCGGAAGTCAGCATGGAGGTCCAGCGCGCGCTGGATTCCGACGTGGTCATGATCTTCGACGACTGCCCGCCCAGCCCCGGGGAACACGCCGAGGTTCGCCGCTCCATGGAAATGTCACTGCGCTGGGCGGCGCGCTGCAGGAGCGCTCACGGGGAGCATGACGCAGCCCTGTTCGGTATCGTGCAGGGCGGATTGTACGCCGACCTGCGCCGCGCCTCCCTGGAGGGCCTCCTGGAACTCGGTTTCGACGGCTACGCGGTGGGCGGCCTGTCGGTCGGCGAGCCGCGCGAGGCGATGCTGGAAACCCTGGATGGCCTGGTTCCCGGGATGCCTGGTGACCGCCCGCGCTACCTCATGGGTGTCGGGAAGCCGGAGGACATCGTCGAGGCGGTACGCCGTGGTATCGACATGTTCGATTGCGTGCTGCCCACCCGCAATGCCCGCAACGGCCATCTCTTCACCTCCGCCGGTGTGGTGCGCCTGCGCAATGCCCGCTACCGTACCGAGCAGGGACCGCCCGATCCCCGCTGTGACTGCTACACGTGCAGCAATTTTTCGCTGGCCTACCTGCACCACCTCGATCGCTGTGGCGAGATGCTCGGCGCGCACCTGAACACGGTGCACAACGTTCACTATTACCAGGCGCTTATGGCTGCATTGCGTGCGGCCATTGAAACGGGTACATTCACCGCCTTTCTTGAGCAGTTCTACCTGGACCGGGGTGAGCCGGTGCCGCCCGCTTAGGCGCGGACCGCGGCCCATGGCGACCCCCGACGCGATAACGACGGAGTTCACAATCCATGAGTTTCTTTATTTCCCAGGCGCTTGCCGAAGCACCTGCCGGCCAGCCGCCGGGCCCCAGTCCGATGGCCAACATCATCATGCTGGTGGTGTTCATCCTGCTTTTCTATCTCATCCTGTGGCGTCCCCAGGCCAAGCGGGCCAAGGAACACCGTGAACTGGTCGGTGGTCTTGCCAAGGGCGACGAGGTGGTGACCAACGGTGGCGTGGTCGGGAAGATCACCGGGATCGCAGACGAATTCGTGGTGCTGGAAGTGGCCGCGAACGTGCAGATCACCGTGCAGAAGGTTGCCATTGCGGCTTCCCTGCCCAAGGGAACCCTGAAGTCCGTACAGGCCGCGTGAGCCTGTCCACCCTTGCCTTTCCCGGAGGACGCCCTCACGGCGGCAGCCTGATGGTCAACCAGTACCCGGTTTGGAAATACCTGCTGATCCTCGTGGTCATCCTGCTCGGCGGCCTGTACGCCGCGCCCAACCTGTACCCTGATGATCCGGCAGTGCAGGTCACCGGCGCGCGTTCCACGGTCACCGTCGACGAGTCGGTGCTGCGTACCCTGGAACTGGCGCTCAAGGAAGAGGGTATTGCCACCCGCGGCGTGGAAATGGGCAAGAACGGCGTCCTGGTACGCCTGGCTGATCCGGAGAGCCAGTTGCGGGCCAAATCCGTGATCCAGCGCGCCATCGGCGAGCAATATATTGCTGCGCAGAATCTCGCCCCGACCACCCCGGAATGGCTGCAGAGCATTGGCGCCCAACCCATGAAACTGGGCCTCGACCTGCGTGGCGGCGTCCACTTCCTGCTCGAGGTCGACATGCAGAAGGCCATCGAGCAGCGCCTCGAGGTCTACGTCAGCGAGATCAAGACGCTGATGCGGGAGGAAAAGGTCCGTTACCGCAGCGTGCGTACCCGGGAGAACCGCGAGATCGTGGTCAAGCTGCCGGACGTCGAACGTCTCCAGGTGACCCGGGACCTGCTGCGCAAGGAATACAACGAGTTCGACATCCGCGAGTCGGTCGAGGACGACGCCAGCCTCCTGTTGCTGTCTCTGACAGAGGCCAAGCGCAAGGAGATCGAGGATTACGCGATTCGCCAGAACCTCACCACCCTGCGCAACCGGGTCAACGAACTCGGCGTCGCCGAACCGCTGGTGCAGCGCCAGGGCCGTTCGCGCATTGTGGTGGAACTCCCCGGCGTACAGGACACGGCGCTTGCGAAGCGGGTCCTGGGTGCCACTGCGAACCTCGAGTTCCGCCTCGAGGCGACCCACGACGCCAATACGGCGCTGACCGAGGAATACAGTTTCCGCGATGAGCGCCAGGGTGCGGCCGTGGTCGAGCGCGATATCATCGTCACCGGTGACAGCGTGGTGAATGCCCAGGCGAATTTCGACGAGAACGGCATGCCGCAGGTCAATATCGGCCTGGATGCGGCCGGCGGCAAGCGCATGAACCATGTCACGCGCAAGGCCGTGAAACGACGCATGGCGGTGCTCTTTATCGAGTACAAGTCCCGGTTGGGGCAGGCAGACGCCGAAGGCACGAAGGTGCGGCGCCACAAGGTCGAGAAACATATCATCAGCCTGGCGACCATCCAGGAGCCCCTGGGCAACCGTTTCCGCATCACCGGGCTCGACAGCGCCGCGGAGGCTTCTGAACTGGCGCTCCTGCTGCGGGCCGGTTCGCTGGCGGCTCCCGTTTATATTGTCGAGGAACGGACCGTCGGGCCGAGTCTCGGCCAGGAGAACATCGATCTCGGCGTGAAATCGGTGGTGATCGGCTTCTCTGCCGTGCTGTTGTTCATGGTGGTGTACTACCGGTTGTTCGGCCTGTTCGCCAATGTCGCGCTGACCCTGAACCTCGCCCTGCTCATCGCGGTGATGTCGGGGCTTGGCGCCACGCTGACCCTGCCCGGTATTGCCGGCATCGTGCTCACGGTGGGTATGGCGGTGGACGCCAACGTGCTGATTTTTGCCCGGATCCGCGAGGAACTGGCCAACGGCATGACACCCCAGGCGGCGATCTCGGCCGGCTACGGGCGCGCCTTCGTGACCATTCTCGATGCCAACGTCACCACCCTGCTGGCCGCGGTGATCCTGTTCGCGGTGGGTACGGGCCCGGTGAAGGGCTTCGCCGTCACCCTGTCCATCGGCATCCTGACCTCGATGTTCACGGCCATCATGGTCACCCGTGCGCTGGTCAACCTCGCCTACGGCGGGCGCAAGCTGGCCGCCCTGCGGATCTGACGGAGCCTGAAGCGGATGGACAGGAAGAAAGTCATTAATTTCATGGGCTACCGGCGTGTGGCCGCGGCGTTGTCGTTGCTGCTCGTGGTGATCTCGGTGGTTTCTCTGTCGACCCGCCACCTGAACTTCGGACTCGATTTCACCGGCGGCACCCTGATCGAGGTCGGCTATGCCGAGCCCGTCGAACTGGCCGCAGTGCGAGCGACCCTCGCCAACAAGGGGTATCAAGACGCGGTCGTTCAGCATTTCGGTGCCGCGGGTGACGTGCTTGTGCGCATGCCGCCGGAAACCGGCAAGGAACGTGCAAAGGTGGGCGACGAGGTGCTCGAGGTCCTGCGCGCGGATGCCGGTACCGAGGTGACCTTGCGCCGCGTCGAGTTCGTCGGGCCCCAGGTGGGCGAGGAACTGCGTGACCAGGGTGGCCTCGGCCTGCTGCTCGCCCTGGGCATGGTGATGATCTACGTGGCGTTCCGCTTCCAGTTCAAGTTCTCAGTCGGCGCGGTGGTGGCCCTGATCCACGACGTGATCATTACCCTGGGTATTTTCTCGCTGACCTGGGTCCAGTTCGATCTCACCGTGCTGGCGGCCCTGCTCGCGGTGATCGGTTACTCGCTGAACGACACCATCGTGGTTTCCGATCGCATCCGTGAGAACTTCCGCCGGATGCGCCGCGCCATGCCGGTGGACGTGATCAATGCCTCCCTCACCCAGGTCCTCGGACGTACCGTGGTGACCTCCATGACCACCCTGGTGGTGCTGCTGGCGCTGGCGCTGGTGGGGGGCGAACTGATCCGCGGCTTTGCGCTGGCCCTGATCATCGGTGTCCTGGTGGGCACCTATTCGTCGATCTACGTGGCGGCCAACGTGCTGCTGGCCATGGGCGTGAGCCGCGACGACCTGCTGGTCCTGGAGCGCGGTGACGCGGAGACCGACGGCCGTCCCTGACCGCGGCAGGCCCGCAGTTCCCTTACCCGATTCGGCTCGTCAGGCGCTGCGCGCGAGGCGCACGGCGACTTGCGCCTCGGGGGCTTCCGGCGCTTCCACGACAACATCCTCCCAGCAAGCCCCTGCGCGTTCCAGCGCGGCCATGGTGAAGAAGTCGACCAGGTTCTCCTGGGCGTCGCGCATCGCCAGTTGAAGTTTTTCGCGGTGAGTATCGAAGTGGTCCTGCATCAGGCATCCCTCCCTGGATCCTGACCCTTTTATCGGCCCGGTACCGGGAAACTTGACGCCTTCTAGCCGGCGCGCGCCTCGCGCACCCGTTGCAGCAGGATCTTCTGAATCTTCGGGTTGGCGGCAATGATGTTGCCGTTCTTGAGGTAATCATGGTTCCCGGCAAAGTCACTGACCATGCCCCCGGCTTCCTGTACCAGCAGGGCGCCCGCGGCGATGTCCCAGGCCTTGAGGCCGGATTCCCAGAAGCCGTCGAAGCGCCCGGCCGCGACGTAAGCAAGATCCAGGGCGGCGGACCCCGCGCGGCGGATGCCCGCGGTCTCGCCGGCCAGCTTCTCCAGCATCGGGAAATATTGTTCGGCCCAGGCTTCCTGTTCCGGGCGGAAGGGGATCCCGGTGCCGAGGAGGGCCTCGTCGAGTCCCGGTCGCTTGGAAACCCGGATCCGCCGCCCGCTCAGCTGTGCGCCGCCGCCCCGGGTGGCGGTGAATTCCTCGTTGCGCACGGGGTCGTAGACGACCGCGTGCTCCGGCCGACCGCGCACCGTGCAGCAGATCGAGATGCAGTAGTGCGGAATGCCCCGCAGGAAGTTCGTGGTGCCGTCCAGTGGATCGATGAACCAGGTGAACTCCGCGCCCTCCCTGCCATTGAGTCCGGATTCCTCGGCCACGAATGCATGGTCCGGGTAGGCCTTCTTCAGCAGTTGCAGGATGATGTTTTCCGCGGTCCGGTCAACCTGCGACACGTAGTCGTTGGCGCTCTTGCGGGTGACCTCGATGCGCTCGAGGTCCTGCATGGCGCGGACGATGAGTTTGCCCGCATCGCGGGCGGCGCGCAGGGCGTTGTGAGTCAGGGGGTGCATCGGGCTGTGATCGCCTGCAGTGGACGGGCGCGCAATCATACCACAGGCGGGGGCCGGCGCGATGCCGGAAAAGGGCTGCCCTGTGGTAGACTGCGCGGTTCTTTTTCAGGCTTCGTGAGGCACTCTGCCGTGTCATCGCTTGGACTCGACCGCGTGCGGATCGTGCTGGTCAACCCCACCCATCCCGGTAATATCGGGGCGGCCGCGCGCGCCATGAAAAACATGGGTCTCAGCCAGTTGCACCTGGTCTGCCCGCGCGGGTTTCCGGGCGGCGAGGCTACGGCGCGCGCCGCCAACGCGACCGACATCCTCGACCAGGCCCGCGTGCACCGCGATGTCGATGCTGCCCTGGAGGGCTGCAGCCTGGTGTTCGGAACCAGCGCCCGCCAGCGGCGCATTCCCTGGCCGCTGCAGGCACCACGCGAATGCGCGGAAACCATTCGGGGGGAACTGGCGCAGCCGGAAACCACGATAGCGATCCTGTTCGGCCGCGAGTCGCGGGGCCTCACCAACGAGGAGTTGCAGCGCTGTCACTATCACCTCAATGTTCCCTGTGACCCCGAATACCCCTCCCTGAATCTCGCCATGTCGGTGCAGATCGTGTGTTATGAATTGCGCATGGCCATGGTTGGGGCGGACGTGCCGGGTGCGGACGAGTGGGATTTCGAGCCGGCCGGCATGGAGGAGTTCGAGCATTTCTTCCGCCACCTCGAGCGGGCACTGATTGATATCGGTTTTCATGACCCCGATAATCCGAGACAACTGATGGTACGCCTGCGCCGGATGTTCATGCGTATCCGCCCGGATCGCATGGAACTGAACATCCTGCGGGGCATGCTCAGCGCGGTACAGCGCGCGGCGGGAAAAACCGCGGGGGACGATCCCGCCTCGCCTCCGGACTCCTCGGGCCAGTGGCAGAATCATGTTTGAACGACTGAAAGAAGACATCAATTGCGTCTTCGACCGCGATCCCGCGGCGCGCAACGCGTTCGAGGTGTTCACCAACTACCCGGGCGTCCATGCGCTGTTGTACCACCGGCTGGCCCACCGCCTGTGGAATGCCGGGTTCAAGTGGCTGGCGCGCATGGTATCGACGATCAGCCGCTTTCTCACCGGGATCGAGATTCATCCCGGCGCACAGATCGGCCGACGTTTTTTCATCGATCACGGGATGGGCGTGGTGATCGGTGAGACTGCCGTGATCGGGGACGACTGCACCCTCTACCACCAGGTGACCCTGGGCGGTACGACCTGGAACAAGGGCAAGCGTCACCCGACGCTCCAGGACGGAGTCGTGGTCGGCGCGGGCGCCAAGATTCTCGGGCCCATCGTGATCGGTGAGGGCGCCCGGGTGGGGTCCAACGCGGTGGTGACCCGCGAGGTGCCGGCAGGCGCCACGGTGGTGGGGATTCCGGGGCGCATTATCGCCAGGGAAACCGACGAGACCGAACGCAGTCGCAAGGAACTGGCCGAGAAGATCGGCTTCGATGCCTACGGTGGCACCGAGATGCCGGATCCCACGGCACGCGCCATCGGTGGCCTGCTCGATCACCTCAATGCCGTCGACGGCAAGATCGAGGGCATGTGCGAGGCGCTGCGCAAGCTGGGCAGCGACTACTGCGACCAGGCCCTCCCGGAGCTTCGCAAAGAAGACTTCGAAGGGCTGGATGTCGATAAAAAACAATAAGTTGTAGTGATTCGTGCGAAACGGACACCAGTCCGCGGCGGGGCGTATATAATAAGGCTAATACTTGACTAAATTGGTCAGGAATAGGACAATCGTGGTCCAAACAGAAGCGTGACGACGGGCGATCTCATATGCGTCTGACCACCAAGGGCCGCTACGCGGTCACCGCGATGCTGGACCTGGCGCTGCACGGCAGCCGGGGGCCGGTGGCGCTGGCGGATATCGCCGAGCGCCAGGGGATTTCCCTGTCGTACCTGGAGCAGTTGTTCGCCAAGTTGCGCCGGCGGCAGTTGGTGGCAAGCGTGCGGGGTCCCGGGGGCGGGTACCGCCTCGGGGCGTCGAGTGCGGACATTTTCGTGGCCCAGGTGATCGATGCCGTGGACGAGTCGGTGGACACCACCCGCTGTCACGGCCAGGCGGGCTGCCAGAACGGGCACACCTGCCTGACGCACCACCTGTGGAGTGACCTTAGCCAGCAGATTCACGGGTTCCTGTCCGGAATCAGCCTGGCCGACCTGGTGGAACGCGAGGAGATCCGGCGCGTCGCGCGGCGCCAGGACCAGGAGTGGCAGGCTGAGTCGGTGGACCGGATCAACCTGGCGTCCCTGAACTGACGGACGAGACAAATTGATCGACAGATCGAAGGAATGGACGGAGCAGAGGCGAAAATGAAGTTGCCCATATACCTGGATTACTCGGCGACCACCCCGGTGGATCCCCGAGTCGCCAAGAAGATGTGCGAGTACCTGTCCACGGACGGTGTGTTCGGCAATCCCGCGTCGCGCTCCCATGCTTTCGGCTGGGAGGCGGAGGCGGCCGTCGAGCAGGCCCGCCAGCAGGTTGCCGACCTGGTGAACGCGGATCCGCGGGAAATCGTGTGGACCTCGGGTGCGACCGAGTCGGACAACCTTGCCATCAAGGGCGCCGCGCATTTCTATCAGAAACGCGGCAAGCACATCGTGACCTCTAAGATCGAGCACAAGGCGGTGCTGGACACCTGTCGCCAGCTCGAGCGCGAGGGTTTCGAGGTGACCTACCTGGAGCCCGATCCGAACGGCCTGATACCGCCGGAACGGGTGCGCGACTCGATTCGCGAGGACACCATCCTGGTCACGTTGATGCACGTCAACAACGAGATCGGGGTGATCAACGATATCCGCGCGATCGGCGAGATCACCCGCGAAAAGGGCGTGATCTTTCACGTCGACGCCGCGCAGAGTCCGGGCAAGATTCCCATCGACCTGCAGGAGATGAAGGTCGACCTGATGTCCTTTTCCGCGCACAAGATCTACGGGCCGAAAGGAATCGGTGCGCTGTTCGTGCGGCGCAAGCCGCGGGTCCGCATCGAGGCCCAGATGCATGGCGGCGGACACGAGCGCGGGATGCGCTCGGGGACCCTCCCGACCCACCAGATCGTGGGCATGGGCGAGGCGTTTCGCATTGCGCGGGAGGAGATGGGCGCCGAGGCGGAGCGTACGAGAAGCCTGCGCGACCGCTTCCTGGAGAAGCTTCGCGGGCTGGAGGAGATCCACATCAACGGCGACCTGGAGCAGCGCGTTCCCGGCAACCTGAACATCAGCTTCGCCTTCGTGGAAGGTGAGTCGCTGATCATGGCGGTGAAGGACATCGCGGTGTCGTCCGGATCGGCGTGCACCTCGGCGAGCCTGGAGCCGTCCTACGTGCTGCGTGCCCTGGGCCTGGACGACGAACTGGCACACAGTTCGCTGCGCTTCACCTTCGGTCGTTTCACGACGGAAGAGGAAGTCGATTTCGCGGCCAACCAGGTGCGCGGCGCGGTGGAGAAACTGCGCGAAATGTCGCCACTCTGGGACATGTTCAAGGATGGCGTCGACCTGAAACAGGTGGAGTGGCAGGCACATTGACTGGAGTCCGGACGCCCGCGGGCGGACGGAACGGTAACGGAGAATACGAGCATGGCATACGGTGAAAAGGTCCTGGACCATTACGAGAACCCCCGCAACGTGGGCAAAATGAACGCGGAGGATCCCAGTGTCGGAACCGGTATGGTCGGTGCGCCGGCCTGCGGTGACGTCATGCGCCTGCAGATCAAGGTCGGTGACAACGGCGTCATCGAGGACGCCAAGTTCAAGACCTACGGCTGCGGATCGGCGATCGCTTCCAGTTCCCTGCTGACCGAGTGGGTCAAGGGCAAGACGCTGGACGAGGCGGAGCAGATCCGCAACACGCAGATCGCCGAGGAGCTGGCGCTGCCGCCGGTGAAGATCCACTGTTCGGTTCTCGCCGAGGACGCGATCAAGGCGGCGATCCGCGATTACAAGGTCAAGAAAGAGAAGCCCGAATCCTGAGTGTTGCAGGACGGAAGGGGTAGCAGATCATGACAGTCAGCATGACCGAATCCGCTGCGCGCCACGTTCGCGCGCAGCTGGAACAACGCGGTCGCGGCGAGGGAATCCGTGTCGGGGTGCGCGACTCCGGCTGTTCGGGGATGGCGTACGTTCTCGAGTTCGTCGACGAGGTGCGGCCCGAGGATGCCGTGTTCGAATTTCACGGGCTCAAGCTGTGCATCGATCCCAAGAGTCTCGTCTATCTCGAGGGCACCGAGCTCGACTTCGTGCGCGAGGGCCTCAACGAGGGGTTCCGGTTCAATAACCCGAACGTCAAGAGCGAGTGCGGTTGCGGCGAAAGCTTCAACGTCTGATTCCTGAAGCAGCGAAGGACCGCGGGCCGGATATCCGTGCAGAACAATCCCAATCATTTCGAGATATTCTCCCTGCCGGAGGCATTTCCGGTGGATGTCGAGGAGCTGACGCGCGTCTACCGGGAGTTGCAGCGGGAACTGCATCCGGATCGTTTTGCCGGGGCCGGGGATCACGAACAGCGGCTGTCGGTGCAGTATGCGGCGCAGGTGAATGAGGCCTATCGCACCCTGCGGTCCCCGGTGCGCAGGGCCCGTTACCTGCTGGAACTCAAGGGGCGCAGCGCCGATGCCGAGAACAGCCAGCTCGACCCGTGTTTCCTGATGCGCCAGATGGAACTCCGCGAGGACCTCGGGGCCGTTCGTGATGCCGATGATCCGCAGGCGGCACTCGATGCCCTGCGTGATGAGGTTCGCAAGGAGCTCAGGGATATCGAGCGGGTGATCGCCGGGCAGTTCCGGGACGGCAGCGAGGAGGCACTGGACAAGGCGTCGAGGCTGGTCCAGGAGATGCAGTTCCTGGTCAAACTGGACGAGGAGGCTGAACGACTCGAGGCGGAGATTTTCGACTGACGCCCGGGAAGGGACGCCGGCAATCGTGGAGTCGAATCCGCGACCGGCAAAGCAAGGCAATCAAGAACGCAGAGAAATTTAAGGCAGTCCATGGCGCTTTTACAGATAGCCGAGCCCGGCCAGTCCCCGGAGCCACACGCGCGACGCGCGGGCATCGGGATCGATCTCGGCACCACGAACTCCCTGGTGGCCGTGGTCCGCGATGGTGGCGCGGAGACCCTGCCGGACACGGAGGGGCGTCACCTGCTGCCGTCCGCGGTTCGCTACCTTGAGAACGGCGACGTGGTGGTGGGTCACGATGCCCTGGAGGCCGCCGGAGACGACCCCTTCAATACGCTGACCTCGGTCAAGCGCCTGATGGGGCGCGGGATCCAGGACGTGCGCCGGCTCGGCGAGCAGATGCCCTGGGAGTTCGTGAGCCACGAATCGGGCATGCCCTATATCCGCACCGTCGCCGGTGACCGCAGTCCGGTGGAGGTGTCCGCGGAAATCCTCCGCGTACTGGCGGCGCGCGCGGCGGCCGCGACCAGCGACCCGATTGCAGGGGCCGTGATCACGGTCCCCGCGTACTTTGACGACGCCCAGCGTCAGGCGACCAAGGACGCCGCCCGCCTGGCGGGTCTCAATGTGCTGCGCCTGATCAACGAGCCCACCGCGGCCGCCGTGGCCTACGGCCTCGACAAGGCCGCGGAAGGCGTGATCGCGGTGTACGATCTGGGCGGTGGAACCTTTGATATTTCCATACTTCGCCTGTCGAAAGGCGTGTTCGAGGTGCTCGCGACCGGGGGCGACACCGCGCTCGGCGGGGACGACTTCGACCATGCCATCGCCGAGTGGATGATCGCCGAGATGGGCTGCGACGATGACCTGTCCCCGGCCAATCAGCGGCGCCTGTTGCGCGCTGCGCGGGAGGCCAAGACCGGCCTGACCGACGCGGACTCGGTCCCGCTACGGGTGGAAGTGGCCGGAAAGGCCCTGGATACCGAATTGTCCCGCGAGACCTTCGAGTCGCTGGTGTCGAAGATGGTGGAGCAGACGGTCCGCGCCTGTCGCCGGGCCCTCCGTGATGCCGGCCTGACCGTTGGGGAGGTCGGCGAGGTGGTGATGGTAGGCGGCTCGACCCGGGTGCCCTGTGTGCGCCAGGCGGCCGGGAATTTCTTCGGCCGCGAGCCGCTGGTGGACATCGACCCGGACCGGGTTGTGGCCATCGGCGCCGCCGTTCAGGCCGATGTGCTGGCCGGGAACCGGCGCGACGACGAGCTCCTGCTGCTGGATGTCATTCCGCTGTCGCTGGGGATCGAGACCATGGGCGGACTGGTGGAGAAGATCATTCCCCGTAACAGCACCATCCCCGCGACCCGGGCGCAGGAATTCACCACCTACCAGGACGGCCAGACCGCCATGGCCATCCACGTGCTGCAGGGCGAACGTGAACTGGTATCGGAATGTCGTTCGCTGGCCCGTTTCGAATTGCGGGGTATCCCGCCGATGACCGCGGGCGCGGCGAAGATTCGGGTCACCTTCCAGGTTGATGCGGACGGTTTGCTCGGTGTTTCCGCGCGCGAACTCTCCAGCGGCGTTGAGAGCAGTATCCAGGTGAAGCCGTCTTACGGGCTCACCGAGGAAGCCATCCTGACCATGCTCCGCGATTCATTCGAACATGCCGAGGAGGACGCGGAACTGCGTGCATTGCGCGAGCAGCAGGTCGAGGCCGACCGCCTCGCGCAGACCCTGCAGGCGGCTCTCGAGGCCGACGGAGAGCGACTCCTGGATAGTGACGAACTGGAAGCCCTGCGCGCGGGCCTTGCGCGCCTGCGGGAGGTTCGCGCCGGGTCCGATCGCGACGCGATCCGCCGCGAGGTGGAGCAACTGGGGCGCGCCACCGAGGGGTTCGCCCAGCGGCGCATGGACGACAGTATTCGACGTGCCCTGTCCGGTCACCGTGTCGACGAATTCGCGGAGCGTTGAGCAAATGACGAAAGTGGTTTTCCTGCCCCATGCCGAGATCTGTCCGGAGGGTGCGGTCATCGAGGCGGAGCCCGGCGAGTCGATCTGTCGCGCCGCCCTGCGCAACGGGCTCGAGATCGAGCACGCCTGCGAGATGTCCTGCGCCTGCACCACCTGTCACGTCGTGGTGCGCGAGGGGTTTGACTCCCTCGACGAGGCCGACGAACTGGAAGAGGATCTCCTCGACAAGGCCTGGGGGCTTGAGCCGGAGTCCAGGCTCAGCTGCCAGGCCATGGTCAGCGAAGAGGACCTGGTCGTGGAGATCCCCAAGTACACCATCAACCAGGTTTCCGAGAACCACTGAATCGCGCCCGGAGGAACCCCCGATGTCCCTGAAATGGACCGATGTCCAGGAAATCGCCATCGCCCTCGCCGATACCCGGCCGGAAGTCGACCCGCGCACGGTCAATTTCGTCGACCTGCGCAACTGGGTCCTCGAACTCGAGGAATTTGACGACGACCCCGGGCATTGTGGGGAAAAGATCCTGGAAGGGATCCAGATGGCCTGGATGGAAGAGGCCGACTGACCCCCGGATTGCCCGGTACCCGTACAATTTTTGGCTCGATCCGCGTATAATTCGCGGGTTTTGAACGCCCGTTCGAATTTCAAACCCCGGGACCTGGAGCAACGTGCATGGCAATCGAGCGCACCCTTTCTATCATCAAGCCGGACGCGGTCGGCAAGAACCTGATCGGCAAGATCAATTCCCGCTTCGAAGAAGCGGGACTGCAGATCGTGGCCATGAAAATGCTGCACCTCGATGCCGCCAAGGCCGAGGGCTTCTACGCGGAGCACCGTGGCCGGCCGTTCTTCGAGCCACTCGTCGAGTTCATGACCTCCGGGCCGGTCGTGGTGCAGGTGCTGGAGGGCGAGAACGCCATCCTGCGCAACCGCGAACTGATGGGCGCCACCAATCCGCAGGAAGCGGATCCCGGCACCATCCGCGCCGACTTCGCATCCAGCATTGATGCCAACGCCGTGCACGGCTCCGATTCACCGGCTTCGGCGGCACGCGAAGTCGGCTACTTCTTCACGGACGAAGAGATCTGCCCGCGGACCCGCTGAGGGTATGCCGACGGTGAGCAGCGTGCAGCAACCGGCCGCCCCGAATCCGCAGCAGAAAACCAACCTGCTCGGGATGTCGCCGCGCGCGCTCGTCGACTGGTTCGAGGGCCAGGGCGAGAAGCGGTTCCGCGCCGGCCAGATGATGAAGTGGTTATACCACCGTGGTGTTGCGGACTTCGCCTTGATGACCGATTTCTCGCGCGCGCTTCGTGAGCGCTTGGAGTCGGTGGCCGAGGTGCGCGCGCCGGAAGTCGCCTGGAGCGGGGTCTCCGCGGACGGCACCCGCAAGTGGCTGATCCGGGTTGCCGGTGGCAACTGCGTCGAGACCGTGTTCATCCCGGACGGCAAGCGGGGCACCCTGTGCGTTTCCTCGCAGGTGGGTTGTTCCCTCGACTGCAGTTTCTGCTCGACCGGCAAGCAGGGTTTCAACCGGAACCTGGATGCCGCGGAGATTGTCGGCCAGGTGTGGATCGCCCAGGAGGCCCTGCGTTCGGCTGGGGATGCCGCCGGACCGGCGCTCACCAATATCGTCTTCATGGGCATGGGCGAGCCGCTGCTCAACCTCGACCACGTGGTCGACGCCATTCACGTGATGACCGATGACCTCGGCTACGGGCTC
The DNA here is from genome assembly GCA_041588495.1 of Pseudomonadales bacterium. Lineage (GTDB taxonomy): Bacteria > Pseudomonadota > Gammaproteobacteria > Pseudomonadales > JBFGWM01 > JBFGWM01. Next base: position 20,881 of record JBFGWM010000011.1, read on the forward strand.
TCCAAGCGCCGGGTCACGGTGAGCACGGCGGGCGTGGTTCCGGGGATCCGCCGGCTGGCCGCGGAAACCGACGTGTCGCTGGCCATTTCCCTGCACGCGCCCACCGACGAACTGCGCAACGAACTGGTGCCGGTGAACCGCAAGTACCCGATCGCCGTCCTGCTGGATGCCTGTCGTGACTTCCTGGCGGTCTCCGGGGCGCGCAAGTCGATCACCGTGGAGTACACCCTGATCGACGGGGTCAACGACAGCCCGGAGCAGGCGCGTGAACTGGCCCGCGTGTTGAAGGATTTCCCGTGCAAGGTCAACCTGATTCCGTTCAACCCCTTCGACCTGTCTGATTACCGCCGGCCGAGTGGGAACCGGGTGCGGAATTTTCATCGCACGCTGATGGACGCGGGATACATCGTGACCATCCGCACCACCCGTGGCGACGATATCAGCGCAGCCTGCGGACAACTCGTGGGCCAGGTGCAGGATCGCACCCGGCGCTCAACCCGCTATATTCCGTTGCAGGCGGTCACGGAGTCGGCGCCCTCGACGGGACAGCCGGCAGTCTGGGCAACGGATGGCAGGAGTCACTGAAATGGAAGCCGGGAAAACGCTGTTCCGAGGCATGGCCCTCATCCTGTTCCTGGGACTTGCGGCCGGATGCATCCACACCTCCACCGGCGGCTACCGTGGTGAGCCGGATCGCGAGAAGGCCCTGAGCGACAATATTCGCCTCGGGATGGCCTATCTTTCCTCGGGTGACACCCACCGTGCCAAGCGTCCCCTGATCAACGCCATCGAGATCGCGCCCCGCTCCGCCGAGGCGCACAATGCGCTCGGCCTGGTGTACTACGTGGACCAGGAGTTCGCGCTCGCGGAGGAACACTACCGCAAGGCGATCCAGTACGATCCCGCCTATACCAAGGCGTACTTCAATTTCGGCGCGCTGCTGTACAACCGGGGTCGCTATCCGGAAGCGGTGCACCACTACCGGGTCGCCACCGCGGACACCCTTTACGAACAGCGGCCGGCGGCCTTCGAGAACCTGGGTTATGCCCTGCTCGCGATGGGGGACCGCGCCGGCGCGAGAGCGGCGTTCACCCGGGCGTTGTCGTTCAACCGGGACTTGCCCCGCAGCCATCTCAGCCTGGCGCGGATGTATTTCGACGACGAGAACTACGATGCGTCGTTGAAGCATTTCCAGCGCTTCGCGGGCCTGTCGCGGCACTCGGCGGAGAGCCTGTGGCTTGGAATCCGCCTGCAGCGGGTATTAAATGATCGCGATGCGCTGGCCAGTTATGCCCTGCAACTCCGAAACATGTATCCTGAGTCCGACGAGTACCAGTTATATCGGGAGTCGATTCAGCAATGAATTCCCCCGCGGAACTCAACAACAGTCCGTTTGCGAATGCCGGGCAGCCCACGGCGCCCGGTGAAATCCTGCGTAATGCACGGGTCGCGGCCGGAATCGGCCAACGCGAGATCGCCAATGATCTCTACCTGACCCTGTGCTACGTGGAAGCACTCGAGAAAGGGGAGTACGACAAGCTTCCGGGCGAGACGTTCATCCGGGGCTACCTGCGCAGCTATGCGCAGCGCCTGGGAATGTCCGAGAAGCGCATTCTCTCCGCCTACGACGCCACGGTGCACCCGGAAATGGGTACGGAGCGCCGCCACCGGATGACGACCGGGGTCCAGGCACTGGATATCGAGGAAGACGCAGACAGCGGTGGCGGCGCTTTGCGCTGGATCATCGGCCTGGTCGTGGTTGTGGGGCTTGGGATCGGCGGCTATTACCTGTACCAGTGGCAAGCCGCGCAGGACGTCGCGCGATTTCCCGCGCAGAGCCCGGGCGCCGTTTCGGCGCCGGGTGCGCCCGCTGTGGAACCGGCCGCGAAGGATTCCCCCGCGACGGTCGCAGCGCCGTCTCCACCGGGCACCGAGGCGAATCCGGATGAATCCGCGGCGGATGCCGACGAAGGGGCCGCTGGGGCCGCTACCGCGGCCTCTGTCCCGGAGACAGTGGATTCGCGCGAGACCGGTACCCCGCCCAGCGTGTCCGGTGCCAATTACCTCGTGATCCTGTTCAGCGAGGACTGCTGGATCAAGGTCGTGGGCGACGGGGGCAAGACCCTCGTGTCGCGGCTCAAACGGGCGGGAGACGTGCTCGAGATGACCGGCAGGCCACCCTTCTCCCTGCGTATCGGCAATGCCAGCGGGGTCATGGTCACCTACAACGGACAACCCGTCGACCTGCGCCCGCACACCGAGAACAACGTCGCCAACCTGGTGCTCAACTGACGCCATGTACTTTCGCATTCCCATAGCGCGACGCAAGTCCCGCCAGATCATGGTCGGCAACGTTGCGGTCGGCGGCGATGCGCCGATCTCCGTGCAAAGCATGACCAACACGGAAACCTGCGATGTTGACGCCACGGTCGCCCAGGTCAACGCGATCGCCGGCGCCGGCGCCGACATCGTGCGCATTTCGGTGCCGAGCATGGAAGCGGCCGAGGCGTTCCGCGAGATCCGCCGACGCGTCGAGGTCCCGCTGGTCGCCGACATCCACTACGACTACCGCATCGCCCTGAAAGTCGCCGAGTACGGTGTCGACTGCCTGCGCATCAACCCGGGCAATATCGGTCGCGAGGACCGCATCCGTGCGGTGGTCAACGCGGCCGCGGACCGGGGAATCCCGATCCGGGTCGGCGTCAATGCCGGTTCCCTCGAAAAGGACCTGCAGAAGAAATACGGCGAGCCGACCCCGGATGCCCTGGTCGAGTCCGCCATGCGCCACGTGGAAATCCTCGAGCGCTTCGGGTTCCGGGATTTCAAGGTCAGCCTCAAGGCCTCGGACGTGTTCATGGCGGTTGCGGCCTACCGCCAGATTGCCGGCATGATCGAGCAGCCCCTGCACCTCGGCATCACCGAGGCCGGCGGCTTCCGTTCCGGAGCGGTGAAATCCGCGGTGGGCCTGGGCATGCTGCTGATGGACGGTATCGGCGATACCCTTCGCGTGTCCCTGGCGGCGGATCCCGTTGAGGAAGTCAAAGTCGGCTTTGATATCCTCAAGAGCCTGCACCTGCGCAGCAAGGGCATCAATTTCATCGCCTGCCCGAGTTGCTCGCGGCAGAACTTCGACGTCATCGGCACGCTCAACGAGCTGGAAAGCCGTCTCGAGGACGTCACCATTCCGCTGGACGTCGCGGTGATCGGCTGCGTGGTCAACGGGCCCGGCGAGGCGCGCGAGGCGGATGTCGGCCTGACCGGCGGCTCGAAGGAAACCAGCCTGGTCTACGTGGGCGGAGAGCCGCACCAAAAGCTCGACAACACCCGCCTGGTCGACGATCTCGAAGCCCTGATCCGCGAGAAACTCGCGGAGAAGGCGGCCGCGGCCGAGAACACCATTGCCCGCGGCTGACCCGCACTTCTGACAGGAGACGAAGGACCGTGTCCGGAAAGCTTCAGGCCATCCGGGGGATGAACGATATTCTCCCCGATGCCACGCCGCTCTGGCAGTGGGTGGAGCGCAGTATCGCGAGCATCCTCGACGCGTACGGGTACCGGGAAATCCGGCTTCCCATCGTGGAGCAGACCGAACTGTTCGCGCGCTCCATCGGCGAGGTCACCGATATCGTCGAAAAGGAAATGTACACGTTCCCCGATCGTAACGGGGACAGCCTGCCCCTGCGCCCGGAGGGCACGGCCGGATGCGTGCGTGCCGCCGAGCAGCACGGCCTGCTGTTCCGGCAGGCGCAGCGCCTGTGGTACGCGGGCCCCATGTTCCGCCACGAGCGGCCTCAGAAAGGGCGTTACCGGCAGTTCCACCAGGTCGGCGTCGAGGCCTTCGGCATGCAGGGGCCGGACATCGATGC
>JBFGWM010000012.1:0-24355 GCA_041588495.1 Pseudomonadales bacterium
CAGGCCCTCCTTCAGGAGGTCGCCCAGTTCCTTCCGCGAATCCCAGCCCGGGTAGTGCTGCAACCGAATCTCCCGGTCGGGCCCCAGCAATTGTCTCACATACGACTGCAGGTGGCTGGAATACCGTTCGACGTAGTGCGCCCGATACGCATCCAGGGCCTTCGCCGAGACCAGGAATTCCTCGTCCCACGCCCTGATCTCGGCGTCACCGATTTTACCATGTCGCAAGAGGCCGTTGCGCTGGCGCAATACCCGCTGGAACCTTTTCCACTCCTGGAAGAACTCATGTTCCACGTGGAACAATCCCCAGTCCACGAATTTCCGCCGCGCTCCCGGACCCCCGTCGAGCAGATCGGCGTGCTGTTGCGCCAGGACCTGTACAGGAAGAATCCGTGCCAATTCCGCGGCGGTCACGTCCCTGTCCCGATCAACCCGGAAGCGGGAGCCGCCCCCCGGCTCCTTGACCACACCGATGGTCCTGACGCGGTTTTCGAGTGGATCCAGGATCTCGCCGAACGCAACCGCGCGTCCCGCGCCCTTGCGAATCAGCGGTTGGATGCTGGCGTGTCGGAATGTCCTACCATCGGACAAAAGATGGATCCCTTCCAGGATCGAGGTCTTTCCGGCCCCGTTCGCGCCATAAATCAGGTTCAGGGAGGGATGCAGTTTCAGCTCGGCCCGCTCGATGTTGCGCAGGTCGTTGAGGCGCAGGCTTTGAACCTGCATGGAGGCAGGGGTGGCCCTCAGAGCATCATGGGCATGACCACGTAACAGGCATCCGGGTCGGCGTCATCTTCCAGCCGGATACTGCTGTTCGGATCAGCCAGCCAGACCTTGACCGATTCACCCTCGGTCACGGCGAGGATGTCGAGCAGATACTGCACGTTGAAACCGATTTCCTGGACCGGGCCATCGTAGCTCACCGGCACCTCAACCTCGGCCTGTTCCTGCTCCGGGTTATTGGCGGTCACACGCAGACCCTCGGGGCCGAACTCGAGACGTACCCCCCGGTACTTCTCATTGACCAGCTTTCCGGCCTGGGTCAGGGCCTGCCGGAACACGTCACGGTCAATCTCCGCGCACAGCTTGTCATGCCGGGGAATGACCCCCTGGTAATCCGGAAATTTCCCGTCGATGAGCTTGCTCACAAAACGGAAACCCTCACCTTCCACGCACAGGTGGTTCTGGTCGAGCCGCACCGTCACAAGGTCGGTCGCTTCCCGCAGGATTCGTTGCAGTTCCTGTACCGCCTTCCGCGGAACAATCACCTGCTGCGCCGGTTCCCGGGTGATATCCGCCGCGGCCTGGCCATAGGCCAGCCGGTGCCCGTCGGTCGCCACCGCCCGCAACTGCCCCTGATGCAATTCCAGAAGCAGGCCATTCAGGTAATACCGGACATCCTGATGGGCCATCGCGAAACCCGTCTTGTGCATCAACCCGGCCAGGGTCGCTGGTTCGATGCGGAAGCTCACCTCGCCCTCCACGGCGTCCACCCCGGGGAAATCCCGGGCCGGCAGCGTGGCCAGGGAAAACCGGCTGCGCGCACTGGAAAGGATCAACTTCTCACCGTCCGCCTCCAGGACCACTTCCGCACCGTCGGCCAGCGTGCGGGTGATTTCCAGCAATTTCCACGACGACACGGTTACCGTACCCGGCTTGTCGACCCGGCCCTCGGCCAGGGCTCCGGTGATCTCGATTTCAAGGTCGGTGCCCGTGAACCGGACCCCGTCCGGACCGGCATCAATCAGGCAATTGGCTAGAATCGGCAGTGTCTGCCGTCGCTCCACCACCCCGGTGATCATCTGCAGGGGTTTCAGCAGTTCTTCCCGGCCGACCGTGACTTTCATCTGGTTTCCTCGATTGGGTTTTACGCAGTGACGTCTAGCGGGTGATCTTGCGAAGCAGGACGCGGTACAGGTCACCCAGCTCGCCGTCGGTCCCTCGCAACTCGTCGATCTTCTTGCAGGCGTGCATCACCGTGGTGTGATCCCGGCCCCCGAATGCCTCGCCAATCTCCGGCAGGCTGTGCTTGGTCAGCTCGCGGGCAAGCGCCATGGCCACCTGCCGCGGCCGCGCAACAGCCCGGTTGCGCTTGTTGGATCGCATGTCGCTGACCCGGATGTTGCATTCCTCGGCGACTGTTTTCTGGATCAGGTCGATGGTCACCTGGCGGTCATGAATGGCAAGCACGTCCTTCAACGCCTCACGCACCAGGTCCACGCTGATCCCGGTGCCATGAAATGCCGCGAAGGCAATCACCCGCTTCAGCACACCTTCGAGCTCGCGGACATTCGACTGGATGTACCGCGCAATGAAAAATGCGGCCTCCTGCGGAAGCTCTACGTTCTCCGACTCCGCCTTCCGCATGAGAATCGCCACCCGCATCTCGAGTTCCGGCGGCTCGATCCCCACGGGCATACCCCAGGTAAACCGGGATTTGAGCCGCTCCTCCATGCCCTCGATCTGCGCCGGGTAACGGTCACAGGTCAGGATCATCTGCTGTCCGGACTCGAGCACCGAGTTGAAGGTGTGGAAGAACTCCTCCTGGCTCTGGGGCTTCTCGGCGAGGAAGTGAATGTCGTCAATGAGCAGCACATCCGGCGACCGGTAGTAGTCCTTGAACTTCTCCATCGAACTGTGGCGAATGGCGCTGACCATGTTGCGCACGAAGTTCTCCGAGCGTACGTAGGCCACCCGCGCCTGCGGATTGTTCTCCATGATGCAGTTGGCCACCGCGTGGATCAGGTGCGTCTTGCCAAGCCCCGACCCCCCGTAAATGTACAGCGGGTTGTAGCCGCTGCCGCCCGGGTTCTGGGCCACCGTCAGGGCCGCTGCCCGCGCCAGCCGGTTCGACTCACCCTCGACGTAATTGTCGAACGTCGAGTTCGGATTGATCAGGTTCTGGTACCGCGCGTTCTCGTCCTCGGCACCTTCCAACTCTTGAACCTTGGTTTCCACCACCTTCTGCCTCCCCGGGACTGGCTCTGGCTGCACTGGTATTGCTGGCTTTTTCAGGAGTTCTTCCTTGCGCACCCCGATTCCGAGAAACACCCGTGGCTGTTTCTCTCCCCCGCTGAGGTTACCGAGCACCCGGACAATGTTGTCGAGATGATGATCGCTGACGCGGTCCAGGACGAACTTGTTCGGCGCCAGCAGGCGCAGCCCCTCGTGGTCCGACTCAACCTGCAGCGGACGAATCCAGGTATTGAACTCGCGCGCCGGAATATCTTTCTGCAACAGGTCGAGACATTGGCTCCACTGCGAACTGTCCACGTTCAATCGCTCCATGATTGTTTTTGTTTTGCGGGGGTGTGATCTGCAAAAGAGTACGGAGTGTATACGCACGAAAGTGTTTTATCCACAAGCACGGAAGTGCCAAAAAACCCTTGAACAAGGGAATTTCCGAGGCCCTACATGGAGTTAATTTTTTTTAAACAAATTTGTTATTTCCACGGGAAAAATTATGCCTCTTTCCTTTCGCAACGTGGCGTCTTCCGTTGCCTGGTCTTCCGCCACCACTCGCAACGTGTGCAGAACCTGTGGAACGAATTGTGAAAGATTTTCATCCCGAATCCGCTCCCCCGTTGTCATCAGCAATGCACCCGATCGGCCAACAATTTTCCGCTTCTCCGCAGACCGCGCAGTCATTGGCGCCGGCCCGTTTTTACACAGGACACGACCCACACAGAAAGAACAGAAACAGACTTACTTAAATAAATTTTCTTTTTAAAAGCTTTTGCTTTCCGGGTTCTCCACAGGCCAACCCGGGATTGACAGGCCCGCCCCAGTTCCCTAGAATCCGCGTCCCCCTACGGGAAACCGGTCGCCAGAACCAAGGCTTGCCGGCTTAACTGTCGAGTAAACGGAACCGATCATGAAACGCACCTTCCAGCCGAGCGTCATCAAGCGCAAGCGCACCCATGGATTCCGCGCACGCATGGCCACCAAGAACGGCCGCCAGGTGATCAACCGCCGCCGTCAGAAAGGCCGCAAGCGTCTCAGCGTCTGAATCTCCCCCGCTTGACCGATTGCGATTATCCCCGCCGGTATCGGATCACCGAAAAGAAGGACTTCGATCGCGTTTTCTCTGCACGCTCGGGTTCGGTACGCGTGCGGGCACTTGTCGCGATCTGGGCGCCCAACAGCCTGCAACACCCCCGACTCGGCATGGCCGCATCGCGGAAGAACCTGCGTACCGCGGTGCGCCGCAACCGCCTCCGGCGGATTCTCCGCGAGACGTTTCGACTGCACAGGACCCGCTTGCCGGCAATCGACATCGTGATCATGGTCCGCCGGGAAATCGGAGAGGTCGCGAACGATGCCTGGACGCCCCTGTCCCGTGACCTGTTTCAGCGTATAATCCACCGCCACCAGGCTGACGGCCGGAAACCGGACAATCATCAATGCGCAGGATCCTGATCGGGCTCATTCGCCTCTACCAGTTGCTGATCAGTTCGGTGACCGGTCCGCGTTGCCGGTTCCATCCGACGTGCTCCCAGTACGCAGAGGAAGCCATCCGCACCCACGGCACTGGCCGTGGCGCCACCCTCGCGGTGCGCAGGGTGCTCCGTTGTCACCCGCTGCACCCGGGCGGATATGATCCCGTCCCCGTCGAATCCGCCCGAACCGAACCAGAAAGAACCTGATCTATGGATATCACCCGCATCGTGCTGGGCCTCGGCCTGGCCATCGTGACTTATCTCCTCATCCTGGCCTGGAATGAAGACTACGATCGCCCGGCACAGCTGCCACCGACTGCCGACCAGCAGGGGCAGGCGCCCGGCGAGGTGCCCGCTGACCTCGACCAGCGTGCTATGGATGATGACCTGGCTGTGCCGCCTCCAGTAAGCCCCGCTGACCAGGTGGCGACTGCCCGCAAGGAACCGTTGCCTGATGAAATCGCCGTTGCCGATGCAACCGGACTGATCGAAGTCACCACGGACACCTACGAACTGCGCATCGATCCGCGTGGCGGAGATATCGTTCACGCGGCCCTGCGCCGCTATCCACTGTATGTCGACACCCCGGAAATCCCCTTCGTTCTCCTTGAGCGTGGCAACGGGCGCACCTACGTCGTGCAAAGCGGGCTCGTCGGTCGCGACGGTCCCGATGCCGCCGCCAACGGGCGTCCGCTTTACTCGTCGCAGCGCCAGGCTTATCGCATGGAGCCTGGCCAGGACATCCTGGTGGTTGACCTGCGCCTCGATCCACGGGACGGGGTACGGATCACCAAGCGCTTCCTGTTTCATCGAGACGAACACCGGATCAACGTCCGTTACCTGATCGAGAACCAGGGCAATTCGCCGTGGCAGGCCGCCATGTTCGGGCAGATCAAGCGGGATCGTTCGTCGGATCCCTCATCCAGCAATGCTGCGATGAGCATGAGCACTTATCTCGGACCGGCCCTGTTCACCCCGGAGAAGCCCTATAACAAGATCAGCTTCGGTGACATCGATGACGAATCCTTCCGCCTCGCAGTCGACGGCGGATGGGTTGCAATGCTCCAGCATTACTTCATTTCCGCGTGGATTCCGACCCCGGACAAGACCCACACGTATTACACCCGCAAGACGCGCAACGGCGATTACGTGGCCGGGTTCTCGGAACCCGTGATCACGGTCCCCCCGGGGCAACGAGCCGAGGTTTCCGCGAAGCTCTACGTGGGGCCCAAGGTCCAGGAGGACCTCAAGGAACTCGGCAAGGGCCTGGACCTGACCGTGGACTATGGCTGGCTGTGGTTCATCGCGCAGCCCCTGTTCTGGCTGCTTTCCTTTATTCATGGATTTGTCGGTAACTGGGGTTGGGCGATCGTCATCATCACCCTGCTGATCAAGCTGGCTTTCTTCCAGCTCTCCGCCGCCAGTTACCGGTCCATGGCCAACATGCGCCGGGTGCAGCCGGAGATGGCACGGCTCAAGGAACTGTATGGCGATGACCGCCAGAAAATGTCCCAGGAGATGATGGAGCTGTACAAACGGGAGAAGATCAATCCGCTTGGTGGCTGCCTGCCGATCCTGGTCCAGATCCCGGTTTTCATTTCCCTGTACTGGATGCTGCTCGAGAGCGTGGAACTCCGGCACGCGCCGTTCATGGCGTGGATCGTTGATCTGTCGGTCAAGGATCCTTATTTCGTGCTGCCCATTCTCATGGGCGCGACCATGTTCATCCAGCAGATGCTCAACCCGGCTCCGCCGGACCCGGTGCAGGCCCGCATCATGCGCATGTTGCCGGTCATCTTCACGTTCTTCTTCCTGTGGTTCCCCGCCGGCCTGGTCCTGTACTGGCTGGTGAACAACGTGTTGTCGATCCTCCAGCAATGGGTGATCACCCGCAATATCGAGAACGCCGCGAAGGCCCGGACCGCCTGATCCCCGCAAGGCAGAACCGGCATGGATACCATCGCGGCAATCGCCACCGCGCCAGGGCGTGGCGGAATCGGCGTGGTCCGGGTCTCCGGACCGGATGCGTCCAGGATTGCCGGGTCCGTCGTTAGTCGAAAGCACCCACTGCACCCGCGCCACGCTCACCACGTTTCGTTCCTCGGCAACGACGGTGGCGCCATTGACCAGGGTCTGGCGCTCTGGTTCCCCGGACCCGATTCCTACACGGGCGAGGACGTTCTCGAACTGCAGGGCCACGGCGGGGTGGTGGTCATGGACCTCCTGCTGCAACGGGTTCTCGAGCTTGGCGCGCGCATGGCGCGGCCGGGTGAATTCACCGAGCGTGCGTTCCTGAACGGCAAGCTCGACCTCGCCCAGGCGGAAGCCGTGGCGGATCTCATCGAGAGTTCCTCTGCCGCTGCCGCACGTGCCGCCCTGCATTCACTGCAGGGAGAGTTCTCGATACGCGTCCAGTCGATGGCCGCCGAGATCATGAGCCTGCGCACCTGGGTGGAGGCGGCTCTCGATTTCGTCGAGGAGGAAATCGATTTTCTATCCGATGGCGGTGTCCTTGACCGGGTCGACAAGCTTTGTGCCGGACTTGCCCGAGTCGTGGATGAAGCGGGCCAGGGCGTATGCCTGAACGAGGGCATGACCGTGGTCATCGCTGGACGCCCGAACGCCGGCAAGTCGAGCCTCCTGAACGCCCTGGCCGGGATGGAGCGGGCCATCGTCACCGATGTCCCCGGTACCACCCGCGACGTGCTCCGTGAATCCATCCTCGTCGATGGCATGCCGGTCCACGTGGTGGACACGGCCGGCCTGCGCGAAACCGAGGATCGCGTGGAGCGTGAGGGGGTGCGGCGGGCTCGCGCCGAGCTGGAACGGGCGGACCGGATTCTCCTCGTGGTGGATGCGGCGCGGGAGCCTGGCGCCGAAGACTGGTTCGCGGCCATCGACGCCGGCCTCCGGTCCGATCCCCGGCTCAGTGTGATCCGCAACAAGATCGATCTTGTTGCGGATTCACCGGGGCTCACCCCCGGTCCTGGCGAAGTTCCGGTCATCGCCGTGTCGGCGCATACCGGCGAGGGGCTCGACAGCCTCCGCGAACACCTGAAAGCCTGCATGGGATACCAGGGCGAGGGTGCCGGAAGCTTCGTTGCGCGCCGGCGGCACCTCGATGCCCTTGGGCGGGCGGCCGAACACCTGGCGCTTGGCCGCGGTCACCTGGAGGGCGCCGGCGCCGGGGACCTCCTGGCCGAGGAGTTGCGCCTCGCCCACGATGCCCTTGGCGAGATCACCGGGAAAGTTAGCGCCGACGAACTCCTCGGCCGGATTTTCAGCAGTTTCTGCATCGGAAAATAGCCTCGCGGCCGAACATTTTTTATACTGTGCGACCTTTTCAACACTGCTGCAGGTCGACGGAGTGACCGGGAGGCGGGCCGCATGCTGCATCCAGAACAGTTCGAGGTGATCGTGGTCGGGGCCGGACATGCCGGAACCGAGGCCGCCCTCGCTGCCGCGCGGGCCGGCTGCCGCACCCTGTTGCTGACACAGAACGTCGACACCATCGGCCAGATGTCCTGCAACCCGGCCATCGGCGGTATCGGGAAGAGCCATCTGGTGCGCGAGGTCGATGCCCTGGGTGGCGCCATGGGCCTGGCCACCGACCGTGCCGGAATCCAGTTTCGTACCCTGAACGGCAGCAAGGGTCCGGCAGTGCGGGCCACCCGTGCCCAGGCCGACCGTGTGTTGTACCGCAATGCGATCCGTTGCATGGTCGAAGCCCAGCCCGGGTTACAGGTGTTTCAGCAGGGTGTCGATGACCTGCTGGTCGACGGTGACCGGGTGACCGGCGTCGTCACCCAGATGGGGATCCGCTTCCAGGCGCGTGCCGTGGTGCTGGCGACCGGTACCTTCCTGGGTGGACTGATTCACATCGGCCTCGAAACCCACGGTGGCGGTCGCGCCGGCGACCCGCCCGCGGGACGCCTTGCCGCCCGCTTGCGCGAACTGCCGTTCCGCGTCGGTCGTCTGAAGACCGGCACGCCACCCCGGATCGATGCCGATAGCGTCGATTTCTCGGTGATGGAGGCGCAGCCAGGCGACGACCCGGTTCCCTGCATGTCCTTCCTCGGTAGCCCCGACATGCACCCACGGCAGGTGCCCTGCCATATCACGCACACCTCCCCGGAGACCCACGAACTGATTCGCGCCAACCTGGATCGTTCGCCGCTGTTTTCCGGTGTCATCGAGGGCGTTGGTCCGCGCTATTGCCCATCCATCGAGGACAAGGTGTTCCGCTTCGCTGACCGCGCGTCCCACCAGGTGTTCGTTGAACCCGAGGGCCTGCAGAGTCGAGAGCTTTATCCCAACGGCATTTCCACCAGCCTGCCTTTCGACGTGCAGTTGCAGGTGGTGCGCAGTATCCGTGGCTTCGAAAACGCCCACGTCACGCGCCCCGGTTACGCCATTGAGTACGATTACTTTGATCCCCGGGACCTGCGTCTTTCCCTGGAAACCCGGTTTATCAGCGGCCTGTTTTTTGCGGGCCAGATCAACGGCACCACGGGGTACGAGGAAGCGGCGGCCCAGGGTCTTCTCGCGGGCGTCAACGCCGCATTGCTGGTGCGCGAGCATGAGCCCTGGTGTCCGGCGCGCAGCGAGGCTTATATCGGCGTGCTGGTTGACGACCTGGTGACCCACGGTACCCGCGAGCCGTATCGCATGTTCACCAGCCGCGCCGAGTACAGGCTGCTGCTTCGCGAGGACAACGCCGACCTGCGTCTTACCGAAAAGGGCCGTGAACTGGGGCTGGTCGATGATGCCCGCTGGTCGCAATTCTGTGCCCGCACCGAGGGGATCGCCCGGGAAACCGCCAGGCTCAAGGAGCAGCGCGCTTTCCCCGGCAGCGACCTGGCGCGGCAACTGGAACAATCCTGTGGCGAGCAACTGAGCCGCGACCACAGCCTCTACGAGTTGCTGTGCCGTCCGGGAGTCCGCCATGCCGACCTGGTCGCGGCTGATCCGGATGCGCCCCGGGTCGACCCAGGGGTTGGTGAACAGGTCGAGATCCAGGCCCGCTATGCCGGTTACATCGAGCGTCAGCGGGCCGAGATCGAACGCCTTGAGCGTCATGAATCCATGCCCTTGCCCGAGGATCTCGACTATTCGTCGGTACGCGGGCTGTCCACCGAGGCGGTACAGAAGCTGGCTGAAACCCGGCCCCTCACCCTGGGCCAGGCTGGCCGCGTGCCCGGAATTACCCCCGCGACCCTGTCTGCGCTCCTGGTCCACCTGCGCAAACAAGGCGCTCCCGTGCTGCGGAGCGCCTGAGCGTGGCGGGGCCCGACCTCCCAGCGGGGGCCGGAGACCAGCAGTTGCGCTCGGGCATCGAGGCACTCGGGCTGCATATGGAGGAAGAGCGGCTGGCGCTGCTGAAGGCTTTTCTTGCCCTGCTCTGGAAGTGGAACCAGCGTTTTAACCTCACGGGCGCCGGAAGCATGGACGAACTGGTTGCCAGCCACGTGCTCGACAGTCTGAGCATTGCCGGGTTCGTACACGGCCAACAGGTGCTCGACGTGGGAACCGGGGCCGGGTTCCCAGGGGTGCCACTGGCCCTCCTCGAGCCGGAAAGAAAGTTCACCCTGCTGGACAGCAACGGCAAGAAAACCCGTTTCCTGTTCCAGGCGAGCACTGAACTGGGCCTCGAAAATGTTAATATCGAGCGGTGCCGGGTCGAGCACTACCGCCCTCCGACCGGCGTCGACTGCCTGGTGACCCGGGCGGTGGGCGAGGTGGGTTCGGTGGGCGCCAGGGCGCTGCCCTGCGTACGGCCTGGTGGCTTTATGGTGTTCATGAAGGGCAGCGAGTATCGCGCCGAAATAGAGCGCCTGCCCGAGGGCCTCGAGCTGGAGGCCGTGCACAGCCTGGCGGTGCCGGGCAAGACCCTCCCCCGCCAGGTGGTGATTCTCAGGAAAACGGAAGCACTTTTATCGTGAGCAGAGTCATTGCCCTCACCAACCAGAAGGGCGGCGTCGGGAAGACCACTTCTGCGGTCAACCTCTCGGCATCGCTGGCCGCCACCCGCCGCCGGGTGCTGCTCGTCGACCTGGATCCCCAGGGCAATGCCACCATGGGCAGTGGCATCGACAAGGACAGCTGCGAAAAGACGGTCTATGACCTCCTGGTGGGAAACCATGATCTCGCGAGCGTGGTGCAGCCGGCCGGCGAAGCTGGTTTCGACGTGCTCCCCGCCAACGCCGATCTGACCGCGGCGGAAGTCGAGCTGCTCCACCTCAACATGAAGGAATACCGCCTGAAGTACGTCCTGGCCCGGGCCCGGCGCAGTTACGACTACATTCTTATCGATTGTCCGCCCGCCCTGAACATGCTGACCGTCAATGCACTCACCGCGGCGGACGGAGTCATGATCCCGATCCAGTGCGAGTATTTCGCGCTTGAGGGCCTGACGGCACTGCTGAATACCGTGCGCCAGGTCAAGAGCGTGCTCAATCCGGACCTCGAGATCGATGGCCTGTTGCGCACCATGTACGACGGGCGGAATCACCTTTCCCGGGATGTCTCCGCGCAACTGCAGCAACATTTTGGAGACCAGGTCCTGCGCACCATCGTACCGCGCAACGTACGCCTTGCGGAGGCGCCCAGCTATGGGCTGCCGGTGCTGCTTTATGATGAAGCGTCGCGGGGCGCGGCCGCATACCTGGCGTTGGCCGGTGAGCTGCTGCGCCGTGCCGAGGCGCGTTCCGGAGAGGCCAGTGAATCCGCGGCACCTGAGCCCGCCGCCGCACCCATCGACGACAGGTAAATCAAATGGCAGCGAAGAAAAGAGGCCTCGGCCGCGGACTGGACGCCCTGCTTGGGGCGGGCGCCGCGCCGATCGGGGAGCCCGTAGCGCCGGTCGGAATCCGGGCCCCGGGCCCGGCCGCCCCTGCGGACGATGCCGGGCTGCTGCGACTGCCGGTGGAATTCATCCGTCGCAGCCGCTACCAGCCGCGGCGCTCGTTTGACGAAGACGCCCTACAGGATCTTGCGGATTCGATTCGCGCCCAGGGCGTCATGCAGCCGCTGGTCGTACGACCGCTTCCCGAGGAGCCGAATGCGTATGAACTGATCGCGGGCGAGCGGCGCTGGCGCGCCAGCCAGATGGCGGGCCTGGGCGAGGTTCCCTGCCTGGTGCGTGAGGTCACTGACCAGGCCGCACTGGCCATGGCGCTGATCGAGAACATCCAGCGCGAGGACCTCAGCCCCGTCGAGGAGGCGCTCGCCCTGCAGCGCCTGCAGCAGGAGTTCAGCCTCACGCACGAGGAGATTTCAGAAGTCGTCGGAAAGTCCCGGGCCACGGTGACCAACCTGCTGCGCCTGTTGAACCTTCAGCCGGGCGCCCGGGATCTCCTTGACCAGGGCCGCATCGAGATGGGCCATGCGCGCGCACTCCTGGCAATTGACGGCGCGGCCCAATCGGAGCTTGCCGAGATGGTTGCGCAACGCGGCCTCTCGGTACGCGAGACCGAACGCCTCGTCCGCGATCGGCAGGCGGATCACGAGAATAAAAGGAAGAAGAAGGCGGCGCCCGCCCTGGACCCGGATGTCCAGCGCCTGCAGGACGCCATCTCCGACAGCCTGGGTGCGCCGGCGCGGATCGAGGCTGGCAAGGGTCGTGGGGGACGCCTGGTAATCCAGTATTCCAGTCCCGAGGAATTGGACGGCATCCTCCGGAACCTGGGTGTTCAGGAACCAGGTTGATCAAAACATCGCCTTGATGTTGCGAAGTCCCGCGCTAGACTCAACAGGACACGATGTCCTTGTTGAACGTGGCAGGGCGAATCAATATACTTGGCCCCGCTCGCGACGGACCGCTATCGTTCGCGAAAAATCAATAACATGTGGCGCGACCTCGCTCCATTCTGAAGAAGCGGTAATCCATGCAGACGCGCATCACAGGCTTCACTCCTGCCGGAACGACTGACTCCGGAAGCCTCCCGCGACCCGCCGTTTGGCGCATCGTGGGCGTGCAGGGCATGGTCGCCGCGGCCATCGCAATGGCACTCCTTTTTTCCGGCATGGCCACCGAAGCGCGCTCCGCGTTTCTTGGCGGCCTGCTCGCCGTTGTCCCCAACGCGATTTTCGTGAGCTGGGCGTTCCGCCACGGCGGGGCCCGCCAGGCATCCAACGTGGTCAGCGACTTCTACATCGGCGAGGCGTTGAAGTTCGTATCCACGATCCTCGGTTTCGCATTGGTTTTCATTTTCGTGATGCCGTTGAGCGCGGGCTGGCTGTTCGCCACCTATGCCGCGGCACTGTGTGTTTACTGGGTCGCGCCGTCGATCCTGGCGGGCGGACGCGGCTGAGCCGGCCGCGGTTGTAACGGAACTCAGCAGGGAACAGGAAGCGAGAAGGCATGGCAAGCGCAAATCCGACCCCGACGGAATACATCGGCCACCACCTGACCAACCTGACCTTCGGGCGGCACCCTGATGGCCACTGGGGTCTAGCGCACAGCGCGGCCGAGGCCAAGGAAATGGGCTTCTGGGCGATCCACCTCGACACCCTCGGTTGGGCCTATGCCCTGGGTGCCCTGTTCTGCTACCTGTTCTGGCGCGCGGCAAAGAGCGCGACGACGGATACCCCCGGACATCTGCAGAATTTCGTCGAGGTGCTGGTGGAATTCGTCGACACCAGCGTGAAGGACACGTTTCATGGCAAGAGCCCGGTGATTGCACCCCTGGCCCTGACCATTTTCGTGTGGGTGTTCCTGATGAACTTCATGGACCTGATCCCGGTGGACTGGCTACCGACGCTGTTCCTGTTGATGGGTGTTGAGTATATGAAGGTCGTGCCGACCACCGACCCCAACGCCACGCTTGGCATGTCGATCTCGGTGTTCATCCTGATCATTTACTACAGCATCAAGGTCAAGGGCGTCAGCGGCTTTGCCGGGGAACTTACCCTGCAGCCCTTCGGCAAGTGGATGATGCCGTTCAACTTCCTGCTCGAGGGCGTGGCCCTGATCGCCAAACCCATTTCGCTGGGCCTGCGGCTGTTTGGCAACCTCTATGCGGGCGAGCTGATCTTCATTCTCATCGCGCTGCTGCCGTTCTGGGCGCAGTGGCTCCTGCAACTGCCATGGGCCATATTCCATATTCTGGTCATCACCTTGCAGGCGTTTATTTTCATGATGTTGACGATCGTGTACCTGAGCATGGCGCACGAGGATCACTGACCAGGGGCGTACCGGGCTTCTAGGCCGGAACTCATATAACCGGGAAAAAAACCAGGAGAAAACATGGAAACTGTAGTTGGTTTGACCGCGATTTCGGTAGGGCTGCTGATCGGCTGCGGAGCGCTGGGAACAGCAATCGGCTTTGGCCTGCTGGGCGGCAAGTTCCTCGAAGGTGCGGCCCGGCAGCCGGAAATGGTGCCGATGCTGCAGGTGAAAATGTTCATCGTTGCCGGCCTGCTCGACGCCGTGCCGATGATCGGCGTGGGCATCGGGCTGTTCTTCACGTTCGCAAACCCGTTCATTGGCCTGGTAGGCGGCTGAGGCCGGCCGGCCTGACCCCGCTCTCACCCGGAGGTGCCGTAACGTGAATCTCAACCTGACACTCATAGGGCAGTCGTTCGGCTTCCTGTTGTTCGTGGTGTTCTGCATGAAGTACGTGTGGCCCCCGCTCACCGCGGCGTTGCGCGAACGGCAGGACAAGATCACGGCCGGACTGGAGGCATCCAAGCGCGCCGAACGCGACCTTGAGCTGGCCCAGGAAAAGGTCGGCCAGCAACTCAAGGACGCCAAGGAGCAGGCCGCGGCCATCATCGACCAGGCCAATAAGCGGGCCAACCAGATTGTCGAGGAGGCCAAGAACCAGGCCCGCGAAGAGGGGGACCGCCTCAAGGCGGCCGCCCAGGCCGAGATCGAGCAGGAGATGAATCGTGCTCTCGAGGCGCTTCGTGGACAGCTCGCGACACTCGTGGTGTCTGGTGCCGAGAAGATTCTCGAGTCCTCGGTGGACCAAAAGGCGCACAGCGAGTTTCTCGACAAGCTGGCGTCCGGACTTTAGGAAAACTGAATGTCGGAAACCATTACCCTGGCCCGGCCCTATGCCAGGGCCGCTTTTGAGTTCGCGGCTGAACGCGGCGCTCTGGACCAGTGGGCCGAGGTGCTCGGCATGCTCGGCGCAGTGGCGTTGGCGCCCGAGATTGCGCCGTTGCTGTCGGACCCGGCCGTGACACCGAAGCGACGCGCGGACATCCTGCTTGAGGTTGCGGGCGGGGAAGTCGACGAACACGGCCGTAATTTCGTGCACCTGCTGGCCGCCAACCGGCGCCTCACGCTGTTGCCCGACATCGCCGCCCAGTACGAAGTGCTGAAGGCCGAGCACGAAAAGGCGGTGCAGGTCGAGGCGATCAGCGCCTTCCCCCTGTCGGCACAGCAGGTCGGTGTGATTTCCGAAAATCTGGAGCGAAAGCTGCAGCGCAAGGTGAACGTGGAAGCGCGGGTCGACGAAAGCCTGATTGGCGGCGTCCTGATCCGGGCTGGCGACAAGGTAATTGACGGTACGATCCGGGGCAGGCTGGAACGCCTGGCCGAATCCATGCATTCCTGATTCGAAGGGGCAGACAATGCAACAACTGAATCCATCAGAGATCAGCGAGATCATCAAGAAGCGGATCGAAAAGCTCGATCTCAGGACGGAAGCGCGCACCGAGGGCACCGTGGTCAGTGTCAGCGACGGTATCGTGCGCATCCATGGCCTGGCCGATGCCATGTATGGCGAAATGATCGAGTTTTCGGGAGGCGTGTTCGGTCTCGCGCTGAACCTGGAAAAGGATTCCGTCGGCGCCGTTGTACTGGGCGATTATCAGGGTCTGGCCGAAGGCCAGAAGGCCAAGTGTACCGGCCGCATCCTCGAGGTGCCGGTGGGCAGCGGCCTGCTCGGCCGCGTGGTGGATTCGCTCGGCAACCCGATTGACGGCAAGGGTGCACTGGATTCGAACCAGACCGCGCCGATCGAGCAGGTGGCACCCGGTGTGATCTGGCGGAAGTCGGTCAGCCAGCCGGTGCAGACGGGCCTCAAGTCAGTGGACGCCATGGTGCCGATCGGTCGTGGCCAGCGGGAGCTGATCATTGGTGACCGCCAGACTGGTAAGACGGCCGTCGCGGTCGACACGATCATCAACCAGAAGGGTTCGGGCATCAAGTGTATCTACGTCGCGGTCGGCCAGAAGCAGTCGTCGATCGCCAACGTGGTACGCAAGCTCGAGGAACATGGCGCCATGGAGCACACCATCGTGGTGGCTGCCGCGGCTGCCGAGCCGGCGGCGACCCAGTTCCTCGCGCCCTACACAGGGTGCACCATGGGCGAGTACTTCCGCGACCGCGGCGAAGATGCGCTCATCATCTACGATGACCTCACCAAGCAGGCGTGGGCTTATCGCCAGATTTCCCTGCTGCTGCGGCGCCCGCCCGGCCGTGAAGCGTATCCCGGTGACGTCTTTTACTTGCACTCGCGCCTGCTGGAGCGGGCCGCGCGGGTCAACGAGGAATACGTCGAGCGCTACACCAACGGCGAGGTCAAGGGTCAGACCGGCTCGCTGACCGCCCTGCCGATCATCGAAACCCAGGCCGGCGACGTTTCCGCGTTCGTTCCGACCAACGTGATTTCAATCACAGACGGCCAGATCTTCCTGGAAACGGACCTGTTCTACTCGGGCATCCGACCGGCCATCAACGCCGGCCTGTCGGTGTCGCGGGTGGGTGGCGCTGCGCAGACCAACATCATCAAGAAGCTCGGCGGTGGTGTGCGGCTGGCCCTGGCCCAGTACCGGGAACTGGCGGCATTCGCGCAGTTCGCGTCTGACCTCGATGAGGCGACCCGGAAACAGCTGGAGCACGGCCAGCGCGTCACCGAGCTGATGAAGCAGAAGCAGTATTCGCCGCTCAGCGTGGCCGAGATGGCGGTCAGCCTGTATGCGGCAAACGAGGGGTATCTTGACGACGTGGACGTTGCCAAGGTCGTCGACTTCGAGACGGCGCTGCTCTCCTACATGAACAGCGAGCATCGCGACCTCCTCGACCGGGTCAACAAGGACTGCGCTCTCAATGACGAGGTCGCGGCTGATTTCAAGGCGGCGATCGAGAAGTTCAAGGCGACGCAGACCTGGTAGGCCCGTTGCGGAGACTTGCGGGCCACGGCCCGCGAAGCCGAACATTGAAAACGAAGGGTTGCTGACACATGGCTGGCGCGAAAGAAGTCCGCACGAAGATTTCCAGCATCAAGAACACCCAGAAGATCACCAGTGCCATGGAACTGGTGGCGGCGTCCAAGATGCGCAAGGCCCAGATGCGCATGGCGGAGGGGCGGCCCTACGCGCGGCGCATTCGCGAGGTGGTGGGACACCTGGCCAACGCCAATCCCGAGTACTCGCACCTGTATCTGCAGGAGCGCGACGTCAAGCGGGTGGGGTTTATCGTGGTGTCGTCCGATCGCGGGCTTTGCGGTGGCCTGAACATCAACATGTTCAAGGCGGTTGCACGTCGCATCAACGAGTATCGTGGGGACGGCGTCGAGCCGGAACTGTGCCTGATCGGCGGCAAGGCGGTCTCCTTTTTCCGCACGGTCGGCGGCGAGGTTTCCGCGGTGATGACGCAGCTGGGTGACAAGCCGCAGCTCGGCGACCTGATCGGCGGCGTGAAGGTGATGCTCGACGCTTTCGAAAGTGGGCGCATCGGCCGACTGTACATCGTATACAACCAGTTCGTGAACACCATGACCCAGCGGCCCTCGGTGGAGCAGTTGTTGCCCCTGGTGCCCGAGGAGAACGAGGACCTGGAGCACCACTGGGATTACATCTACGAGCCGGATGCGCGTGAAATCATTGACGGACTGCTGGTCCGCTATGTCGAATCCGTGGTCTACCAGGCGGTGGTCGAGAACAACGCCTGCGAGCAGGCGGCGCGCATGGTTGCGATGAAGAGCGCGACCGATAACGCGGGACAGCTGATTGACGATCTGCAGCTGCTTTACAACAAGGCGAGGCAGGCTGCGATCACCCAGGAAATTTCCGAGATCGTTGGCGGTGCCGCCGCGGTCAGTTAAACAGCGTTTACGGATCAAATCTGATTTGAACAGGGGAATGCAGGTATGAGCAGTGGGCGAATCGTACAGATCATCGGGGCCGTCATCGACGTCGAGTTCCCCCGCGAGTCGGTGCCCAAGGTCTACGACGCGCTGAAGGTCGAAGACAAGGACCTCACGCTGGAAGTGCAGCAGCAGCTCGGCGACGGCGTCGTGCGCTCAATCGCCATGGGCACCTCCGAGGGCCTGCGGCGTGGCCTCGAGGTGACCAACACCGGGGCTCCGGTATCGGTTCCGGTCGGCCAGGAGACCCTCGGCCGCATCATGGACGTGCTGGGTACGCCCATCGATGAGAAAGGTCCGATCGGGGAGAAAAAGCGCTCTCCGATTCACCGCAAGGCGCCGACCTATGCTGAACAGGCGGCAGCCCAGGAATTGCTGGAAACCGGCATCAAGGTGATCGACCTCCTGTGTCCGTTCGCCAAGGGCGGCAAGGTGGGCCTGTTCGGTGGCGCCGGCGTGGGCAAGACCGTGAACATGATGGAGTTGATCCGCAACATCGCGATCGAGCACAGCGGGTTCTCGGTGTTCGCCGGCGTGGGCGAGCGGACCCGGGAAGGGAACGACTTCTACCACGAGATGATGGAGTCGAACGTACTCGACAAGGTGTCCCTGGTGTACGGCCAGATGAACGAACCGCCCGGCAACCGCCTGCGCGTGGCGCTCACCGGCCTCAGCATCGCCGAGGAATTCCGCGATGAGGGCCGCGACGTACTCCTGTTCGTCGACAACATTTACCGGTATACCCTCGCAGGTACCGAGGTCTCGGCCCTGTTGGGCCGGATGCCCTCCGCGGTCGGCTACCAGCCGACCCTCGCCGAGGAAATGGGTATGCTCCAGGAGCGGATCACCTCGACCAAGACGGGGTCGATCACCTCCATCCAGGCGGTCTACGTTCCCGCGGATGACCTGACTGACCCTTCTCCGGCCACGACCTTTGCCCACCTGGACGCAACCGTGGTTCTGTCGCGCCAGATTGCGGAACTGGGCATCTATCCCGCGGTGGATCCGCTCGACTCCACGAGTCGCCAGCTCGACCCGCTGGTGGTCGGCCAGGATCACTATGACACCGCCACCGGCGTGCAACGGGTCCTGCAACGCTACAAGGAGCTCAAGGACATCATCGCGATTCTCGGCATGGACGAGCTTTCCGAGGAGGATAAGCTCACCGTATCCCGGGCGCGGAAGATTCAGCGCTTCCTGTCGCAACCGTTCTTCGTTGCCGAGGTGTTCACCGGCTCACCGGGCAAGTACGTCTCGCTGAAGGACTCGATTCGTGGCTTCCAGGGTATCCTGGGTGGCGAGTACGACGAGTATCCGGAACAGGCGTTTTACATGGTCGGCTCCATCGACGAGGTTGTCGAAAAGGCCGCTGCCATGAAGGAAGACAAATAAACGCCGCCCGCTGGAGGCCTGACCAATCATGGCAATGACCGTGCACTGCGATATCGTCAGCGCAGAAGAAGAGATCTTTTCCGGCCTGGTCGAGATGGTGGTCGCCAGCGGCAAGCTGGGTGATCTCGGCATCGCGCCGGGTCACGCGCCGCTGCTGACCGAACTCAAGCCGGGCCCGGTGCGCGTCATCCGGCAGGGTGGTGGTGAAGAGGTCTACTACGTTTCCGGTGGCTTTCTTGAGGCCCAGCCCAGCGTGGTGACGATTCTTGCCGATACCGCGCTGCGTGCCGATGACGTCGACGAAGCGGCCGCGCTGGAAGCCAAGAAGCGTGCCGAGGAGGCTCTCACCAACCAGGAAGGCGAGTTCGACTACTCTCGTGCGGCCGCCATGCTGGCCGAGGCGACGGCCCAGTTGCGGGCCCTGGAGCAGTTGCGCAAGAAGATGGGCAAGTAGGCCGCCCGCGCCGGGCTTCCCTCCGGATCGGGGCACGATCCCGCCGCATTCGCGGAAAAACAGGAAAAAAGGGTGGCCGGTGCTACCCTTTTTTCTTATCTGGCACCGTTCCGGGCCAGTCAACCAGGAAGCCGGGCCATGGCCGTTGAAGTGATCATTCTCGCCGCAGGCAAGGGCACGCGCATGCGCTCGTCCCTGCCCAAGGTGTTGCATCGCCTGGCCGGCAAGCCCCTGGTTGCCCACGTGATCGAGCGCGCCCGGAATTTGGAGGCGGACAAGGTCCACGTGGTCATCGGCCACGGTGCGGAACAGGTCCGTGACACCCTCGGTGCAGAGCAGGTGCAGTGGGCGGTCCAGGAGGAACAACTGGGCACCGGTCACGCAGTCCACCAGGCGACTCCCGCCATCGCCGACGACGCCGTGGCGCTGATCCTGTACGGCGATGTGCCCCTGATTCGCAGTGAAACCCTCAACCACCTGCTCGACCTGGTGGACGAAAAGCACATGGCCCTGCTGACGGTCCACATGGATGATCCCGCCGGTTACGGCCGCATCATCCGGGATGGCCGCGGCGACATCACCGCCATCGTGGAGCAGAAGGATGCGACCCCGGAGCAACTGGCCATACACGAGGTCAACACCGGGATTCTCGCCGTGCATGCCGCGCAACTGAAGGAATGGTTGCCGCAACTGTCGTCAGACAATGCCCAGGGCGAGTACTACCTCACCGATATCATCGGTATGGCGGTACAGAACGGCGTGCGGGTCCGCGGTGCGCAGCCGGACTACCTGCAGGAAGTCCAGGGCATTAATGACCGGGTGCAGCTTGCCGCCCTGGAACGCTGGTACCAGGCGCGACTGGCCGAGGGCCTGATGCGCTCGGGGGCGACGCTCCGGGACCCGGCGCGGATCGACGTGCGGGGTGACGTGGAAACCGGGCAGGACGTGGAGATCGACGTCAACGTGGTTCTTTCCGGCCGGGTGCGGATCGGCGACCGCGTCCGCATCGGCGCCAACGTGGTAATCGTTGATGCGGAAATCGCGGACGGTGCCGAAATCCTCGAGAACACGGTCCTCGAGGACTGTCGCGTCGGTGAAAACTGCGTGGTCGGCCCATTCGCCCGGCTGCGCCCGGGAACCGAACTCGCGGCCGGCGCCAAGGTCGGAAATTTTGTCGAGACCAAGAAGGCGCGGGTTGGCGAGGGCAGCAAGATCAACCACCTCAGTTACGTGGGCGACGCGGAACTGGGTCGCAACGTGAACGTCGGCGCCGGCACCATCACCTGCAACTACGACGGCGCAAACAAGCATCGCACCGATATCGGCGACGACGTGTTCATTGGTTCCAACAGCTCACTGGTTGCGCCACTGCGTATTGGTGACGGGGCGACCGTGGGCGCGGGCTCCACCATCACCAGCGAGGTGGAGGATGGCGCCCTTGGTGTTGCACGCGGCAAGCAGCGCAACATCCCCAACTGGAAGCGTCCGCTGAAGCTGAAAAAGAAAGACTGACGGAGACCTGCAGACATGTGTGGCATCGTAGGAGCAATCGCAGAACGCAAGGTCTCTGATATTTTGCTGGAGGGGCTCAAGCGTCTCGAATACCGCGGCTATGACTCCGCCGGCATGGCGGTCTACCTGGACGATGCCGCCGAGGTGCAGCGCCTGCGTCGGACGGGCAAGGTCGCGGAACTCGAAAACGCCCTGCGCGAGTCGCCCCTCCCGGGGCACCTCGGGATCGCCCATACCCGCTGGGCCACCCACGGCAAGCCCACCGAGCAAAATGCCCACCCCCACGTGTCCGGGGACGTGGCGGTGGTCCACAACGGGATCATCGAGAACTTCGAGGAACTTAAGAAAGAGCTGATCGGCGCCGGATACGAGTTTCAGTCGGAAACCGACACCGAGGTCATCGCCCACCTGGTGCATCACGAGTACGCGTCGAACCCGGATCTCTACGCCGCGGTGCGCGCCGCCCTGTCGCGTTGCGAGGGTGCGTACGCCGTGGGCGTGATCCACGCCGCGCACCCCGACCGGATCATCGCCGCTCGCAAGGGCAGCCCCCTGGTGGTCGGACAGGGCATCGGTGAGAATTTTATCGCCTCCGACCAGTTGGCGTTGCTTCACGTCACCGACCGGTTCATCTTCCTCGAGGAGGGCGACTTCGCCGACATCCGGCGGGATTCGGTGTCGATTTTCGACACGGAAAACCAGCCGGTGGAACGTGAACTGGTCACTTTCGAGCATGGTATCGATGCTGCCGACCGCGGCGGATTCCGCCACTACATGCTCAAGGAGATCTACGAGCAGCCCGATGTGGTGGCGGCGACCCTGAGCGGACGCATCAGCCGCAGCGGAATCCTCGAACATGCATTCGGTGAAAATGCCGCGGCGGTGTTCGACAAGGTCAAGGCGGTGCAGATCATTGCCTGCGGAACCAGCTATCACGCCGGCCTGGTCGCCCGCTACTGGATCGAGGACATGGTCGGCATCCCCTGCCAGGTCGAGGTGGCGAGCGAGTTCCGTTACCGCAAGCACGTGGTGATGGATGACACCCTGTTCGTGACCATCTCGCAGTCCGGGGAAACTGCCGATTCGC
This sequence comes from Pseudomonadales bacterium, assembly GCA_041588495.1. Lineage (GTDB taxonomy): Bacteria > Pseudomonadota > Gammaproteobacteria > Pseudomonadales > JBFGWM01 > JBFGWM01. The sequence continues at coordinate 21,985 of JBFGWM010000012.1, forward strand.
TGGCCGCCCTGCGCGGCATCGAGGGCAGCGGTTACCTGGCAACCCTGACCATCTGTAACGTGCCCAGCAGCTCACTGGTGCGCGAATCCGACCTCGCCCTGATGACCATGGCGGGCCCCGAGATCGGTGTCGCCAGCACCAAGGCGTTCACCACCCAGCTGGTGGGCCTGCTGTTGCTCACCCTGGCCCTCGGCCGACGCCACGGACTCGACCGTGCGGTGGAAAAACAGATCGTCGCGGAATTGCGCGAATTGCCTGATCTCATCCGTGAAGCCCTCGACCTCGATGAGGAGATCAACCGCACCTCGGAGCAGTTCGCGGAAAAGCACCACACCCTGTTTCTCGGTCGTGGCCCCCTCTACCCGGTGGCCATGGAAGGCGCGCTGAAGCTCAAGGAAATCTCGTATATCCACGCCGAGGCCTATCCTGCCGGAGAACTGAAGCACGGGCCGCTGGCGTTGGTCGATCACGACATGCCGGTGGTCGCCGTGGCGCCCAACAACGAGCTATTGGAAAAACTCAAGTCCAACCTGCAGGAAGTGCGCGCGCGCGGTGGAGAGTTGTTCGTGTTCGCGGACCGGGCGGCGGGGGTCACCGAGAGTGACGGGTGCCAGGTGATCGAACTGCCCCACGTCGACCGGGTGCTGGAACCGATCCTGTACACCATTCCGTTACAGTTGCTGTCCTACCATGTCGCCGTGCTGAAGGGCACCGACGTCGACCAGCCGCGCAACCTCGCGAAGTCCGTGACGGTGGAGTGATGACCGGGTGTCCGCACGGGCGGTAGCCGATGTGAGTGGGAATCCAAAAACGGCTATTTGCTGACCGGATCCGGCCTGCTGGAAATGATCCAATGCCCGCCTGTACCGGGCCGTCTGGCCGGATGGCGGGCGTACCGGAAACGCTTTGCAGGCTGTCGTCAGTCCTCGTCCAACCAGACGTCGTTGACGTTCTGCTCCAGTTGTTTCCTTTCGAAATGCTCTTCTATGGCACGGCGCGCCTGCATCATGCGGCGGGCCTTGCGGCTGGACTTGCGCCCGGGGCCCCGGGAGAGGCCTTCCTCTTCGAGGAATTCCGGATCGTAATTGTCCATGATGTAGTCCTGCTGTCGCATGGCTGCGGCCCTCCTTTGTGTGAATGCCCTCGCCACCCCGAATCCCTGGGAGTACTACGTTCCTATCGGTAAAGATTTATGAAAATTCAGCAATCCGCAAGGCCTTTCCGACCACCGGTCATTTCCGGGGATCGGGCGACCTTTCGAAGTGGGTTTCAAGAGACTGATTTCTCGAGAATTTTGGTCGCCGCGGTCAGGGCGGCAACCGCGAGGTCCCGAATCTCCTCCCAGTCCCCCGCCGCCACCGCGCTGCCGGGCACGAACCACGTCCCGCCCACGCAGGCCACGCATTCGAGTTCCAGCCAGTCCGCGAGGTTGCCGGAGCGGATGCCGCCGGTGGGACAGAAACGGACCTCCGGAAACACCGGTGCCAGCGACTCCAGGTAACCGGCTCCACCGCTGGCCATGGCGGGAAAAAATTTCAGGAAGTGGAAGTCGGCGGCGAGGGCGGCGAGAATCTCGCTCGCGGTGGCCACGCCGGGAACCAGCGGCATCGCGGCGTTGCGTGCCGCGGCGGCAATGCCGGGCTCGAACCCGGGTGAAACGCAGAAGCGCGCGCCGGCCGCGGCGGCCTCCCCGACCTGGCTCGCGCGGATCACGGTGCCGACGCCGACATAGAGCTCGGGCCGATTGGAAGCGATCCGCTCCACCGCCTCCAGCGCGGCAGCGGTGCGCAGCACCACCTCGCAACTGGCATACCCGCAATCCAGCAGCACATCGGCGAGGGGTACGGCCTGGTCCGCATCCTCGATGCTGACCACCGGCAGCAGCGGGCGAGCGGCGAGACGGTTTTCCCAGTCGCGGTTCATGACGCGTATTCCGTGTTGCTGCCGACCTCGGCAGGTTTTCGCGGGGACTATACTTGGACAGTGTAGTTGAGCGTAGCGGTCTCCACGCGGGGCCCAATTCACGCCACGACCAGGCGATTCCGACATGACAACGGGCAGCGATCCGGACCTCGGCCGGGTGTGCGAGATCATCATCTTCGGCGGCACCGGCGACCTCGCCCTGCGCAAGCTGATTCCAGCACTGTATTTCCTCGAACTGGACCGCCGCCTCCCGGAGGATACCCGCATCATCGGCGTGTCCCGCCGCGAAATGAAGAGTGACGCGTACCGGAAACTGGTGGCCGAGCGGGCGCGGGAGCACCTCCCAACCCAGGATTTCCGTGAAGACGAGTGGAAGCGCTTCCTCAAGAAATTCAGCTTTTGCCGGGTCGATGCCGAGGTGGCCGCAGACTACCGTGGGCTTTCCAAG
>JBFGWM010000013.1:0-24334 GCA_041588495.1 Pseudomonadales bacterium
CACGAGGCGGCCGCCGACGGGCTGAACTACGAGGTGACCCGCTACGGGCTCGACGACCTGGACCGGGCCATCACCGATGGCGAGGACAGCGGTTTTGTGAAGGTCCTGACCGCCCGCGGCAGCGACCGCGTGCTGGGCGCGACGATCGTCGGCGCGCATGCCGGGGAGATGATCACCGAGTTCGTGTCCGCCATGCGGCATGGTCTTGGGCTGAACAAGATCCTTGGCACCATCCACGCCTACCCGACCATGGCGGAGGCCAACAAGTACGCCGCCGGAGAATGGAAACGGGCCCATGCGCCGGAGGGCATCCTGCGGATGCTGGCCGTGCTGCACCGCAACCGGCTCGGCGACACCGGCGTCAGCGCCGTCGCCCCGGATCCCGAATGAGGAATTGTGAATGACCGTGAAAGAAAATGTACTCGAGCGATATTCCGCCGGCGCGCGTGCCCGCGAGGAAAGCCTGTGCTGCCCGGTGGACTATGATCGCGACCTGCTGAAAATGCTGCCGGCCGAGATTATCGAGCGGGATTACGGCTGCGGCGATCCGTCCCGCTACGTGCAGCCTGGTGACCGTGTGCTCGACCTCGGCAGTGGCGGCGGCAAGATCTGTTACATGGCCGCGCAGCTGGTCGGTTCCGACGGTCACGTGATCGGCGTCGACATGAACGACGACATGCTCGACCTGGCCCGGCGCCACCAGGCGACCATGGCAGAGCGGCTCGGCGGTGAGCGGGTCGATTTTCGCAAGGGTTATATCCAGGACCTCGCCCTCGACCTCGCGGCAGCGGAGGCATGGCTGGCGGAAAACCCGGTGAACGATATCGCGGGCATGCGCGCCTACCAGTCCTGGTGCGACGCGCAGCGTCGCGAACGGCCCCTGGTCGGCGATGCCTCGGTGGACCTGGTGATCTCGAACTGTGTGCTCAACCTGGTCGAGGAGGCGGACCGCCACCAGTTGCTTGCAGAGGTGTTTCGCGTGCTGCGGCCGGGCGGCCGCGTCGCGATCTCGGACATCGTCGCCAACCGTTCGGTGCCGGCGGAACTGCGCCGCGATCCGGAACTGTGGACCGGATGCATCTCCGGCGCCTTCCACGAGTCTGCATTCCTGCAGGCGTTCGCGGACGCCGGATTTGTCGGCCTGGCCTACGACAAGTGGCAGGAGGAACCCTGGCAGGTGGTGGAGGGCATCGAGTTCCGCTCGGTTACCCTGACCGGTTGCAAGCCCGCGTCGGTGGCCGCGCATCCCGCAGGCGGCGAGGTGATCTACCGCGGACCGTTTCACAGCGTGAATGACGACGACGGCAATGTTTTCCGGCGCGGCGAGCGGGTGGAGGTCGGCGGTGCCACGTTGGCTGCCCTGCGCAGCGGGCCGTGGGCCGGCGACTTCGTGTTCATCGGCGCGGAATCCGCGTCCCGCGGCTGTTGCCCGGCACCGACGCCCGGCGCGGGCGTGGAGCGGACGGATCGCGTGCCGGCGGGCGGCTGCTGCTGACGGTTATTCCGGCTGAACTGGCCTATCGGAGGAGACGGTTATGACAAAAATCGCGGTAATGCTTTCCGGGTGCGGCGTCTACGACGGCTCGGAAATCTATGAATCGGTAATGACCTTCCTGCGCCTCGAGCAGGCCGGCGTCGAGTACCAGTGCATGGCCCCGGATATCGAGCAGATGCACGTCATCAATCACCTGACCGGAGAGGAGGCGGCCGGGGAATCCCGCAACGTGCTGGTGGAGGCTGCCCGGCTGGCCCGTGGCGCGATCATCAATGTCGCGGATGCGAATCCCGACGATTACGCGGCACTGATCTTTCCGGGCGGGTTCGGTGCGGCCAAGAACCTCAGCGACTTTGCGGTCAAGGGTGCGGATCTCACCGTGCAGCCGGATGTGCTGTCGTTCGCGCAGGCGATCCACAGCGCGGGCAAGCCGGTGGGCCTGATCTGCATCGCGCCGGCCATGGTGCCGCGAATCTTCGGCGAGGGCGCCGAGTGCACCATCGGCAATGATCCGGCCACTGCAGGTGCGATCACCAGCATGGGCGGTGTGCACCGGGAGTGCCCGGTCGACGAAATGGTGATCGATGCCCGGCGGCGCATCGTGACCACGCCGGCTTACATGCTGGCGGGCAGCATCAGCGAGGCGGCCGAGGGCATCTGGAAACTCGTCGACCAGGTCGTGGAGTGGGTGCGCTGAATCCAGGGTGGTCATGACCGGGGGCGCGACGGTCGGTGACGGGGATCCCAATCCGTTCTGGAAATTCTCCGTGCGTTGCTGGCGACAGCCGGAAGTCGAGGCAAGTTGCCTTCGTCTGCAGGTCGATCACGGGCTGAATCCCAACCTGTTACTGTTCGCCTGCTGGGCGGCGGCGGAGGGTCTTGCGCTGGAACCCGGCGCTCTCGCGGAGAGCCCGGCCGGCGATTGGCACCGCAACGTGACGGCTCCCCTGCGCGCCGCGCGCAGCGAAGCCAGGCGGCTTGCGCCTGACGCGGAAAACTGTCGCCAGGCCTTGCGCGAGGCCGAGCTGGAGGTGGAAAGGGTCGAGCAGCGCCTGCTGTACCGCCACCGGGAGCAACTGACCGCGCCGGGCCGTGAGGCGGGCGGCGAACTGGCCGCGCTCAACCTGAAAGAATACGTACGTGCCAGTGCATGCGCGGAAGGTCCCGCGCTTCACGACTGCGTGATGCGTTTGCTCGAGACCTGCTTCGCCGAGGCGGACCCCGCCGAGATGCGAGAAATCCTTGAAGAATCGCCCGGCACCGAACCCGGCCCGGTCTAGAGTCCGGGTCGGGCGCGGTACATCAGGCCGTCACTTTCCAGTGACTTTTTTCTTGCCCCTGGCGATTGCACTGCGGGCCTTGGCCACGAGGTCCTGTTCCGCTTTGCGGATGGCCTTGGCGATTTCATCGGCCTTTTTCTTGGCGGCTTGAAGGTCCGTCAACTCGGCGCGGGTTGCGTCGAGCTTGGTGCGGGCTTCCTTGGCAGCTTCCTGCGCTTTCGCCGCGGCGGCCTTGGCGCGCTCGAGTTGTCCCTGGACGGCCTTGGTGGGCTTTTCGCGGGCCTTGGCGGTGAGTTCCTTGACCTTCGCCCGTGCATTGGCCTGCTGCTGCCGCGCCTTTTCCACTTGCGCCTTGATCTTGTCTGCGGCCTTCTGCGCGTTGGCCATCTGCTTGTCGCGCGCGGTTTCCAGTTGTTTCTGAAGTTTGCTGATCTGTGCTTCCAGATCCGCGACCAGGTTTCCCGAATTGCCAGCCATCTGTGTTTCCCCTTCACGTGGTATGCTGCGGTACCTGTGCCGGCAGGAATCCCGGAGCGGGAGCCAATACTCGGCGGAGGCACAGTCGAGTATAGTTGCCGCTGTTCAGTTTTTGTAAAGCCTGGCCCGATAATGATGGAGCAGGTGTTTGGGAACCTGTTTTCCCGCGAGGTGTGTCACAGGTTTTGCTGTGACGAAGGCGTGAAGATGCCGGGTGCCTTGGTTTCCCGGGCAGGCATTTTCACGAATGCTTTGAATGGAGTGGACGCTTGATGACGAAGATACATGGTTTGACGCTGGCCTGTTCGGCGTTCCTGCTGGTTGCCGCTTGTGGCGATGCCACCGACAAGAGCGCCGCCGAGGAGCAGGCGGCTGCGCCGGCCGCCACGGAAGCCGCGGATTCCACGGTTTCCGCGGGCGGATCGGCTTCGACGCTGGAGGGTGACGTGTCCCGGAAAAGTTATGCACTGGGGATGCAGTTCGGTGCACGCTTCAAGGAGTCCTCGGAAGAGGTCAGCATCGAACGGATGCGGGCCGGAATCGAGGGCGGGTTCCGCGGTGACGAGTTCGTCCTGGAAGAGGTTCCCGAGGGCGCTGAGCGCAAGAGCGCCGATTTCGGAAACCGCCTGGGCGACACGCTGCGCAGGTCGGGCGAGGAATTTGACGTGGCGGCACTCGGACAGGCCATCGACGACGTCTACAACGACGGCCAGGTGCAACTGAGTGTCGCCGAGGCGGCCGATATCCTGGTGGCGGCAGACACGGAATTGCGCGCGCGCCGGGCGAAGGAGGCATTGGACCGCAGCGAGGCCTACCTGCGTGACAACGCGACCCGCGAGAACGTGAAATCGACGGACAGCGGCCTGCAGTACGAAGTCATCACCGAGGGCAGCGGCGCCACTCCGGGGCCCGATGACGAGGTCAAGGTGCACTATCGCGGGCGCCTGATCGATGGTACCGAGTTCGACAGTTCCTACGAACGGGGCACGCCGGCCGAATTCCCGCTGTCGAGGGTCATCGACGGCTGGACCGAGGGCCTGCAACTGATGGCCGTGGGCTCGACCTACCGCTTCTTCATTCCGCCCGCGCTGGGTTACGGCGAGCAGGGCGCGGGTGATGCGATCGGCCCCAACGAGGCGCTCATCTTCGAGGTTGAACTGCTCGGGATCAACTGAGGCGCGGTTCAGCGGAACCGGTACAGAAGTCCGTTCGAGGCAAGGGCCAGGGCCTGGCCCTTTGTCTTGCCGAAGGCCACCGCCATGACGGCGGGATTGGTGGGTTTCCAGCGTTCCTTCTTGGTGCCGCGCCAGCGTTTCAGCTCCTTGCCACTGGCGGTGTCCCAGAGTTGCACGAGACGGTTGGTGGCCCCGGTCAGCAATTGCGTGCCATCGCTGGAGAAGCGTGCCGCCGTATAGCTAGCCCCGGCCGTGTAGGGCTTCTTCTTGATCGGCAGTTCACTCACCGCCTTCCCCGATTTCAGGTCCCAGATGACGGCGCGATCGGCCTGGCTCGCAGTGAAACCGTAGCGACCGTCGGGCGATACGGCCACCACGTTGACCTGGTTCTCGTGTTCGAAGGTGTGCAGCAGTTCCCCGCTGCTGATTTTCCACGCCCGCGCCTTGAAATCGTCTGAGCCGGTCAGCAGTGTGCGCGTGCGTTCGGCAAGGGCGACCGCGCCCACCTTGTCGTTGTGAATGAACGTGCGCAGGATCCCGCCGCGCTTGATGTCGAAGACCACTGCCGTGTGGTCGGCCAGGCCGAGGATGGCGAAGTCCGCATTGTCGGTGATGGCGATGTCGAGAATGTCCCCGGGCGCCTTCCAGAAGCTGACGTTGGCTCCGGTTCCGGTTTCCCATAGTGCGATGGTTTGCGGATCGGCGCTGGCCAGGTACTTCTCGTTGTTGGAGAACGCCGCGGCGACGATGTTGCTGAACTCGTTCTCGCGGTGGTTCCAGTTGTACAGGCGCTCGTTCTTCTCCAGGTTCCACAGGCTGCCGCCGTGGTGGATGGAACCGATGTATCCGAGTTGCGCGGAGGCCGAGAGCGTTGCCGCGTACAGGCCGCGGGTTGCAACCTCGTAGGTTGATTCCGGGCCCGGCGTGGTGTCGCAGCCTGCGAGGAGTGCGCAGGCCGCAAGGGCGGCAAGTCGCCTGCGGAACCGGCCGGAGCCGGATGGCGGCATGCCCGTCAGGGCTCGCATGGCGACGGGAAGTTCAGCGTTCATCGCTGCGATTCAACCGCGGTGAAAGGGTACTTCCGGAGTGTAGTGGATGCCGAATCAGGCCACCACGCCGCGGTGCGCGTTGTGCAGGGACTCGATCAGCAGGTCTTCCATCTGGAAGCGTTCCTCCAGGCCCTCGCCGAGCCCCGACAGGTCCGCGGGCAGGTCATCGACCACCGCAAGGCAGTTCACCTCGCTGGTGTACTTGTCGTTGAAGTCGAGTGCGGACTGGGTGGAGCCGGCCAGTTTCGGGTACAGGCGCTCCGCCAGTTCCGTGCCGCCGTCCTTGAACTCTTTGGCCTCGAGCAGCAACTGCTCGTAGATCTCGAAATGGGCTGCCGACACGTAGTCCACCAGCACCTGGCAGAATTCGCCAAGTTTCTCGTTGATGGGCTTGCGGCCGTTGCCCTGGTAGGGGCTGAGGCCGGAAATGTGGAAGTAGGCCGTGATCAGTTCCTGGCGCTCATTGAGCCAGCGGTCGATCATGTCGTTGACGCCACCCCAGCGTTCCTTCGCCGATTTGCATTGTTCCAGCATGGGATCCCCCGGTGTTCTTATTATTTATGGATTATTCATGGTCCAGGCAACAAACCGTCGCGTAAAGGCCGTCCGTTTGCGACGCTCGATTTCAGAATAAAGGAGTTGCCACGGTGCGGCAAGCGGTGAAATTGCAAGTACCTGATTGGGGTCGGGTTTTCGAAGCCGAGCGAAACTGCGGACAAATCCGCGATGCGGACAGGCGCGCCGACGGGTTTCTCGCGGAAGCTCAGGCTCGCGCCCGTCGACCCATGTTGCGGAACGCGATGATGGCTGCGCCCATGAAACACAGGAACGCGAGCAGGGTCCACGCCGGGATCGACAGGCCGAGGAAACGCCAGGAAACCTCGGCGCACTCGCCAGACCCCGAAAGCACCGTGGCGAGGACCTCCTGCAGGGGCATGATGTCGAGCAAGTAGTCGAGCCCGGGCCCGCATTCGGGGACCCGGTCCGGCGGCAGGTTTTGCAGCCAGACGTGACGGCCGGCAAGCGCGGCACCGCTGCCCGCCGACAGCAGGGCCAGAGTGCAGAAAGTGCGGCCCAGCCAGGTGACGGAAGCCGTGAGGAGGCCACCCAGGAACATGCCGCCGGTGAAAACCAGGGCCACGCGTTGAAACACGCACAAGGGACACGGTTCCATGCCCATGCCATGTTGCATGTACAGTGCGCCGGCCATGAGTGCCGCCGCAGTCACCAGGGCGCCGCCGCACACCCAGCGTGGACTCGACAGGAGTTGTTTCATACGCGCAAGGCGCTCGTTCCGGGGTCAGAAGGTTTGCGTTATTCTATACCGGTACCGGAGCGAATTGTTCCGGCCCCTGTCCATTGAATGCAAGGGAACCCGCGATGCGTTGGAGCGTGATCCTGCTTGTGCTCTTTGTGGCCGTCTCCGGCGCACGCGCCGAGGAGGAGGGCGAGGAGGCTGCGCCAGTCGCGCAGGTGGAATACGTTGAGGTGGCCCCGGACCTCGTGACCAACTACGGATCGGATGGACGCCTGCGTTTCCTGCGCGCCAAGGTCACCGTGCGCGCGGACAGCTCCGGTGCCGCGGCAGCCGTTCGTCATCACATGCCCTTCGTCCGCGACCGGCTTTTGATGGCGCTGGCCAGCCAGGATCCGGACAAGATTCACAGCATGGAAGGTAAGGACAGCGTCCGCCAGAAAGCGCTCGTGGAGATCAACGCGTTTCTCGAGGCCGAGGGTGAGCCGACCATCGTGGACCTGCTGTTCACCGAGTACCTGGTCCAGTGAAGCCGGTGCAGCCGGGTCAGCGGAGTTACTGGGAGAAGTACGCTTCGAGATAACGCTCGAAGTCGACGTCGTCGCCCTCTTCCAGGGCCCGGGCCCTGGCAATCGAATCCCCCACTTCCTGTTCCAGGCGTTGCGCCATGGCCGGGTCGATCTCCCGCTCGCGAAGCCACGCATCGTGCTTCTCGCTCATCGCCATGCCGAATTCGCCGAAAGACAGGCGCCCGTCGCGCATCTCGCGCAGGGTCCGACCGGAGGGGGTCAGCTCGCTGTCGCGTAACTTATCCTGCTGCAGCGCGACCGCGTCCCGGTAACGGGTTCCGGACTCCAGCCCGTCGAGCGCGGCGGCCAGCGCATCGATCTCGGCGAGTAGTTCAGCGGCCATGTCGGTCAGTTCGCGACTGTCGCCGTCGGTTTCCAGCTGGAGGCCGGGCCGACGTCCCTCCTCGACCACGAGCACCTGGTTGCGCGCCGCGCGGTGGCAGTCTTCCGGCTCCATGAAGGGGCTGTCGGCAAGCAGGCAATACCACAGGAAGAGATCGAGAAAATCCGTGGTGGTCGAATCGATGCCCAGTGGCTGGAACGGGTCCAGGTCCATGCAGCGCACCTCGATGTACTCGACGCCGCGTTCCGCGAGTGCATGGACCGGGCGTTCGCCGCGACGGGTCACCCGCTTGGGACGGACGACGCTGTAATACTCGTTCTCGATCTGCAGGATGCTGTCGTTCAGCTGCCGGTATTCGCCGTCCACGCGTACACCGATTTTCGTGTACTCGGGAAACGGCGTGCTGATCGCGTCGCGCAGGCTCTGCAGGTAGGTGTCGAGCGTGTTGTAACAGACATTGACCGAGGCCTGGTTGTTGTTCTGGTAGCCGAGGCCGCTCATGCGCAGCGAGGTTGCCCAGGGCAGGTAGTAACTGTGCGTGTCCAGCGGCTCGAGCTCGTGAGCGCGGCCCTTGAGAAAGGTCCCGCACACCCCCGGTGAGGCGCCGAACAGGTAGATCAGCAGCCATACGTGGCGACGGAAATTGCGCACCAGGGCCATGTAGCTGGCGGAGCGGAATGCCGTGGCGTCACCGCGACTCTTGCGGAACTCGCGGTAGGCCGGCCAGAAATCATCCCCGGGTGAGAAGTTGTAATGAATTCCCGCGATGGTCTGCATGGCGCGACCGTAGCGCCACGACAGGCCCACGCGATAGATGTGTTTCATGCGCCCGAGGTTGGAGGGCCCGTACTCGGCAATGGGAATCTCGCCGGGGTCCGGCAACTGGCAGGGCATGCTGGCCACCCACAGCATTTCGTCTTCAAGCTGTTGTGCCACCCAGCTGTGGAGGTCGACGAGAAAATCGAGGGTGGGGTTACGGGCCTCGAATACCGGGGTGATCAGCTCCAGCAGGGCTTCCGCGAAATCCGTGGTGATATACGGGTGACTGAGCGCCGCCCCCAGCGCCGCCGGGTGCGGCGTCATGGCGAGGTGTCCTGCGCGATCGACGCGCAGGGCTTCCTTCTCGATGCCGCGGTGGGCGCGCAACAGTTGGGGCAGCAGGCCGGCGCTGTCCAGGCGCGCGATCACGCGGGAAAAGTCAGGCACGTGGGATGATCCGGATTGATTCTCGTTTGATCCATTTTCGCCCACGAGCGCGCGTGTGGAAAGGAAAAGTTCCCCACGCTGTCCCCGCGCCGCGAAACACTCGGCGTATACTTCCCCGATCAGCAACCGGAACGGGGGTGGCAATGAAATCGCGCGCAGCAGTGGCCTGGGAACCGGGCCGCGCACTCGAAATCGAGGAAATCGAGGTGGCGCCGCCACGCGCTGGTGAAGTCCTGGTGCGGCATATCGCCACCGGCGTATGTCACACGGACGCGTTCACCCTTTCCGGCGACGATCCTGAGGGCCTGTTTCCCTGCGTATTGGGTCACGAGGGCGGCGCGATTGTCGAGGACACCGGCCCCGGGGTCACCTCGGTCAAAGCCGGAGACCCGGTGATTCCCCTCTACGTGCCGGAATGTGGGGAGTGCAGTTTCTGCCGGTCCGGACGTACCAACCTGTGCCAGGCCATTCGCGAGACCCAGGGCCGCGGGGTGATGCCGGACGGCACGTCGCGCTTATCCTGCGGCGGCCGCGAACTGTTTCACTTCATGGGGACGTCCACGTTCTCGGAGTACTCGGTGCTGCCGGAAATCTCGGTGGCAAAAATCTCTGCGGACGCCCCGCTCGACAAGGTCTGTCTTCTCGGCTGTGGCATCACCACCGGTATCGGCGCGGTGCTCAATACGGCGAAGGTGGAGCCGGGCTCGACGGTGGCGGTGTTCGGTCTTGGCGGGGTCGGACTGAGCGTGATCCAGGGCAGCGTGATGGCAGGGGCTGAACGCATCATCGCGGTGGACATCAATCGCGAAAAATTTTCGATGGCGCGGCAGATGGGCGCCACCGACTGCGTGAATCCGAAGGAGACCGGCGAAGACATCGTCGCTTACCTGGTCGACCTCACGGACGGCGGCGTGGATTATTCCTTCGAGTGCATTGGCAACGTGCACACCATGCGCGCGGCCCTCGAGTGCTGTCACAAGGGCTGGGGGGAATCGACCGTGATCGGTGTCGCGGGTGCCGGAGAGGAGATCAGCACGCGCCCGTTCCAGCTGGTGACCGGCCGCGTGTGGCGCGGTTCCGCGTTCGGCGGCGTGCGTGGACGCAGCCAGTTGCCGGGCTACGTCGAGAAATACCTTGCCGGGGAGATCCTTATCGACGAGATGGTCACGCATACCATGCCCCTGGAGGAGATCAACACCGCCTTCGACCTGATGCACGCGGGGAAAAGCATCCGCTCGGTCGTGGTGTACTGACCCGCCATGTCCGGGCTCCAACTTGTCGGCAGCTGGCGCTGCTTTGATGGCGAGCAACGTCGTTACCGGCACCCGTCGACGGCGACTACGGGCGATATGAGCTTCTCGATCTTTTTCCCGCCAGACTGGGAATCGGGGTCGCGTCATGCACTGTACTGGCTGTCGGGTTTGACCTGCACCGACGAGAATTTCGTGCTCAAGGCCGGCGCCCAGCGCTACGCGGCCGAGCAGGGACTGATCCTGGTCGCACCGGACACCAGCCCGCGGGGACCTGGAGTGGCGGACGCCGCGGACCGCTGGGACCTGGGTATCGGCGCGGGATTCTACGTGGACGCGACGCGGGAACCCTGGTCCGTCCATTACCGCATGTATTCCTACGTCACCGATGAACTGCCCGTCCTGCTGGAGCAGGCTTTCGGCATCCCGGCGGGTTGCCGCGCCGTCGCGGGGCATTCCATGGGCGGACACGGCGCCCTGGTGTGTGCGGCACGCAATCCCGATATTTACGCGTCGGCATCCGCATTTGCGCCGATCTGCGCGCCGTCCCGTTGCCCCTGGGGACGCGCGGCTTTTGCCGCATACCTGGGCGACGATGTCGATGCATGGCTGCGCTATGACGCCGCGGAGCTGCTCGCGGCATCGCGTTATGCTCCGGGTCTGCTGGTTGACCAGGGCGAGGAGGACGAATTTCTCGCCGACCAGTTGCTCCCCGCTTTCCTGGAGCAGGCTTGCGCAGTTTCCGGCACCAAGCTCACCCTGCGGCGTCACGCGGGTTATGATCATAGTTACTACTTCATCGCCAGTTTCATCGGCGACCATGTGCGTCATCATGCCGCCGCGCTTCGTGCGCATTCCCTGGCAGTGTGAGCGAAGACGGGTTGCGGAGGGTGACATGGCATTCAGTATCAGGGGGGTGTTGCGTCAGACCATGATCGTTCTGCAGAGCGTGGTGACCATGTACGCCTTGTATGCCGGCGCCCTGTTCCTGTTACAGCGGGAAATGCTCTTTCCGGGGCAGGCCTTTCCGGTGTCCTCGGAGGCGCGCCTGCCTGATCCGCGCAGCGAGCAGGTTTGGCTGGAAACCGCGCAGGGCCGGGTGGAGGCCTGGCTGCTGCTTCCCGAGGCAAATCACCAGGGCCCCTACCCGGCGCTGGTGGTCGCACACGGGAATGGTGAGGTCATCGATGACATGCCCGGGCAGTTCGGGGTTCCCCGCGAACAGGGGTGGGCGGTGATGCTGGTGGAGTACCCGGGGTTCGGACGCTCCGCAGGCCAACCCGGTCAGGACAGTATCACCGCTGCGATGACGGCGGCCTGGGATGTGCTGGCGGCTCGCGATGATATCGACGCGCAGCGCATTGTCGGTTTTGGCCGCTCCCTGGGCGGGGGGGCCGTTTGTGCCCTGGCCGGTGAGCGCCGTCTTGCCGGCCTGGTCCTGCAGTCGACCTTTACCAGCGTGCGCAGTTTTTCGCGTCGTTACCTGGTCCCCGGTTTCCTGGTGCGGGACCCCTTCGACAACGTCGCGGTGGTGCGCCGGTTCAATGGCCCGATCAGGATTTATCACGGGCGTCATGACGAGGTGATCGCGCATGACCACGGCCGGGCGCTGGCGGCTGCAGCGGGTGTAGACCTTGTTTCGATGGAGTGCAGGCACAATGACTGTCCGACCTCCGATGCGGCATTCTGACTGCCGCTCCTTGAATTCCTCGAAACCCGGGCCACGGTCCCCGGTGGCGAGGCGGCTGCGACGTGACGAAATTTCGCTATTGCCCGCTGTGCGCTGAAGAACTGGAGGCTGTCACCCGCGACGGTTTCGAGCGTCTCTCCTGCACTGCTTCAGAGTGTGATTACATCCACTGGAACAATCCGACCCCGGTGGTGGCGGCCATCGTCGAGACCCCGGACGGGGTGATCCTGGTGCGCAACCATGGCTGGCCGGAAAAATGGTTCGGCCTGGTGACCGGTTTCCTGGAGAAAAATGAGCATCCGGAAACCGGGGTCATTCGCGAGGTGCAGGAGGAACTCGGTCTCGAGGCCGAGGTGGTGTCCCTGGTCGGGCTTTATCCTTTTGAGCGCATGAACCAGTTGATCATCGCCTACCACCTGCGGGCGGAAGGCGAGGTCTGCCTCGGGGATGAACTCGCCGAGTACCGACGCGTTGCGGTATCCAAGCTGCGTCCCTGGCCGTTTGCCACCGGCGACGCGGTCCGCGACTGGCTGGCGGAGCGCCGCGCCTAGAAACGCATACGGCTCAGGCGCCCGGTCCGGCGGCGATGATGGCGTCCGGAATGTCCTCGAACTTCTTGAAGTTTTCCTCGAACTGGGCGACCAGGTCCGCGGCACGGGCATCGTACGCCGCGCCGTCTTCCCAGGTGCCCCGTGGGTCGAGCAGGCGATTGTCGAGACCGCTGACCTCGACCGGGACATCGAGATTGATGCCGTCCAGGTGACGGGTTTCCGCGTTGGCAAGTTCGCCTTCCTGGATCGCCTGCACGATCGCGCGGGTGACCGGGATGCTGAAGCGCGCACCGCCACCGCCATAAGGTCCGCCCGTCCAGCCGGTGTTCACCAGGTAGACCTGGCTACCGAACTCCTCGATACGCCGGATCAGCAGTTCCGCGTAGACGCGCGCCGGGCGCGGAAAGAACGGCGCGCCGAAACAGGTTGAAAACGTCGACTTGATACCCGAGCCCGCGCCGACCTCGGTTGAACCGACAAGCGCGGTATAACCACTCAGGAAGTGATAGGCGGCAGCTTCCTTGGACAGGATGGCGACCGGTGGCAGCACGCCGGTGAGATCGCAGGTCAGGAAGATGATTGCGTTGGGCTCCGGTCCGCGATTCTCCTCCACGCGCATCTCGATGTGCTCCCGCGGGTAGGCGCAACGGGTGTTCTGGGTGAGACTGGAATCGCTGTAGTCGGGGATTCGCGACAGCGGGTCGACCACCACGTTCTCGATGATTGCGCCGAAGCGGATCGCGTTCCAGATGACCGGCTCATGGTCCTGGCGAAGGTCGATGCACTTGGCGTAGCAGCCGCCCTCGATATTGAATACCGTGCCCTTGCCCCAGCCATGCTCATCGTCACCAATCAGGTGTCGCCTGGGATCCGCGGAAAGCGTGGTCTTACCCGTGCCGGACAGTCCGAAGAACAGGGTCACGTCGCCGTCATCGCCCATGTTCGCCGCACAGTGCATCGGCAGCACGTCCTTTTCGGGGAGCAGGAAGTTCTGTACCGAGAACATGGCTTTCTTCATTTCGCCCGCGTAGCGCATGCCCGCCAGCAGGACCTTGCGACGTGCGAAATTGATGATCACCACACCATCACTGTTGGTGCCGTCCCGCTCCGGGTCGCAGGTGAATTCCGGTGCGTTGATGATCTGCCACTCTTCCTTGCCGCGCGGATTGTAGGGCTCCGGGCGGACAAACAGGTTGCGTCCGAACAGGTTGTGCCAGGCGGTTTCGGTGGTGAGTCGCACCGGCAGGTAGTGTTCCGGGTCGGCACCCACGTGAAGGTGGGACAGGAACACATCGCGCTTCTCAAGGTATTCCTCGACTCGGTCCCACAGCGCATCGAAGCGGTCCGGCTGGAACGGCCGGTTGACCGGGCCCCAGTGGATGGCGTCCTCGGAACTCGGTTCCTCGACGATGAAGCGGTCCATGGGCGAACGCCCGGTACGCTGACCGGTCTGCACGACGAACGCGCCATTGTCGGCGAACTGACCTTCCCCGCGCTGCAGAGCAAGCTCTACGAGTTGGGCCGAGGAGAGATCCTTGTAAACGGTGCGGGTGTTAACCACCTTGATTGCCTGGGTCATGACTGCGGGCTTGGACCTGAGTGAGAAATGTGAGGATTGTATATGATAAGGTGCTTGTCGGTCGGGGCTGGCCCCGCCGCGAAGCGCGTATTATTACAAATATTCCGGCGCCGGGGTATCGCCGAGGAACGGCCGGAAAAGCCAGGGGGGAGAACTGCCGATGACGGCTGAAAATGCGCTGGGCATGTCTCATGCGCCGGCCCGCACGGGCTGGAAACCGGGGCTGCTGATCGGCCTGAACCTGCTCGCGCTCGGCCTCCTGGGAAGCCTCTGGGTGCCGGCCGGGACCGAGGCCTGGCGGGCGCTTGACCGGGCGACCTTTTACTACCTGAACGGGACCCTCGCGGATGGCGGCGCGGACGCCCTGCTCTGGGCCGTGCTCAACTGGCGCCCGCTCGACGTGCTGGTGGGGTTGGTGCTTCTGGCGGTGCTGGTGGTCCCGGGTCCGGTGTTCGCCAGGAGTGAAATCCGCCCGGCTTTTTTCGGTTTCATCGCGGTACTGGCGCTGGGCCTGCTGGCGCGACTGGGCGTCGATCACTGGGGCCTGTTCCTGGAGCGGGACGACCGCAGCCCCACCTACGTGCTGGAGCGCGTGCACCTGCTCTCGGAAATGTTCCCTGACCTCGATCCCAAGGACAACTCGAAAAACAGTTTTCCGGGTGACCACGCGATGGTGCTCTTCGCCTGGGCAGGATACCTGTTGATCCGGCGGGTGTGCCTGGGGAGCCTGGCGGCCCTGCTGTTCGCAATATTTTTGGTGGCGCCGCGCCTGGTGGGTGGCGCCCACTGGCTGTCGGACGTGATCGTCGGTGGCGGCGCCGGGGCGGCACTCGCCCTCGGCTGGGGGGCGTGTACCCCGTACGCCACCCGGGCGGGAGAATGGCTTGAACGGTGGACGATGCCGGCTGCGCAGGCCCTGGTCGGATGGATTCCGGTCGTGTCCAGAATGTCGTTCTTCAGTCCTCGAGGCGCTGGAAGCGGATGATCCGGCGCCGCTGCTTCTTGTCCGGGCGGGTCGCCGGTGCGGTACGCGCCGCACCGGCACGGCGTCGCTGCTCGGCGGCCGTTTCACGCGCCTGCACACTGGCCTCGGTCTCGGTATAGAGGCTCGCCGCCTCGGCCGCGCTGCGGCGTTGTTCGGCGAGGCCGCAGACCACCACGCGCATCCTGTCGGCACCCCTCGGGACCTCGATCTCGGCGCCGATGCTGACCTCCCGTCCCGGCTTGGTTCGCGCCCCGTTGTAGTGCACCTTGCCACCCTCGACCGCGGCACGCGCCAGGGCGCGGGTCTTGAAAAAACGCGCCGCCCACAGCCACTTGTCGAGACGCACCCGGCCCCCGGGGGATGCCTTCATGGTTCCGGGGGAAGCAATTCGGAAAAATGGTCGAAGGCCGAGAAACGCGGCTGTGCGCGTGGCGGCAGTCCGCTGTCCGGGCGAGTCACGGTAAGCAGGTGCCGGATTCCGTGCGCGGCGGCGGCGTCGAGGACCTCCTCGTTGTCATCGATCAGGAGGGTCGTTTCCGGTTCGCAGTCCACGGCGCTGGAGAACGCGTGCCAGAACTCCGGGCTTTCCTTGGCATGACCGTAATCGTGGGAACTCACGATCTCACAGAATACGCCGTCCCAGCCCACCCGCTCCAGCTTGATTTCCAGCGTGTCGCGGTGCGCGTTGGTGACCAGCAGGCCCCGGCGGTCGCTGGCCCGGAGCCACGTGAGAAATCGTTCCGCGCCCGCCCGGGGCGCAATCCGGTCGCTGACCTCCCGCTTGAGTGCAATCACATCGATCTGCAGGGCGTCAGACCAGAAGTCGGTGCAGTACCAGTTCAGGGTTCCGCGCTCTGCCTCGATCAGCTTCGCGAGCTGATCGGCGGCCTGGTCCGCCCGCAGGCCGTGCCGCTCGGCGTAGCGTAGCGGCAGGTACTCCTGCCAGAAGTAGTTATCGAAGCGCAGGTCCAGCAGGGTGCCGTCCATATCGAGAAGAACGGTACGGATATCGGGCCAGGGAATCATGACGGTGCTGAGTTAGACTATCAGGTAGGGCTGGATGCCAATTATACAGGAATCCAATCGCGGTCCGGTCGCCCAGCGGGAGCTGGCCAATCGAGGAGGTTGAGGGTGCGGGAATCAGACTGTTCAGAGGTCGTCGAGATTGCGCGACGTGCCGGGGAAAGGATCCTCGAGGTCTACGAGGCCGCGGCGGGAATCGATGTCGAACACAAGGACGACAAGAGTCCGCTGACCCAGGCCGATCTCGCCGCCCACGAGGAAATCCTCCGCGGCCTGCGTGCGCTTACCCCGAATATACCGGTGCTCTCCGAGGAATCCGAACCTGTGCCCTGGAAGCGTCGGCGCGAATGGAACGCCTACTGGCTGGTCGACCCGCTCGACGGAACCAAGGAGTTCATCAACCGCAATGGCGAGTTCACCGTGAACATAGCCTTGGTCCGCGACGGCGAACCGGTACTGGGCGTGGTTCATGTGCCGGTGACGGGGGTCACCTACTGGGGGGACGTGGATCGGGGAGCCAGCAAGGCGGTGGGGAATTCTGCACCGGACCCGATCACCGTTCGCTCGATTGAGAATCTCATTGCAGAGGGCGGCGTCGTGACCATCGTCGCCAGTCGCAGGCACCGGGGTGAGGAACTGGATCATTACCTGCAGCGCATCGAGGAACGTTTTGGCGAGATCTCGACGGCGAGCATGGGCAGTTCTCTCAAGATCTGCCTGGTTGCGGAAGGCAAGGCGGACATCTACCCGCGTCTCGCACCGACCTGCGAGTGGGACACCGCAGCTGCACAGGCTGTGCTGGAGGCCGCGGGCGGGCATATCGTTGATACGGACTTCCGTGCCCTGCGCTACAACCGCAAGGAAGCAATGCTCAACCCCCACTTCCTGGCAATCGGCGACCCCGGATACCCGTGGCCCGACGTGCTGGGCTAGGGAACCCCCGCGGGGGTTCCCGGATCAACCCTGCTGCTCAGAAGAGTTCCGCATCCAGGTCCATGAGCGGTGCGGACCCGGCGCGGATGGAGTCGAGCAGCGCCTGGTGCTGGGGCAGCAGGCGTCGCACGTAAAAGCGCGCGGTGGCCAGCTTGGCGGCGCTGTAACCGGGATCGTCAGACTGCTTGGCGATCGCGGTTTCCGCCATGCGCGCCCACATGTAGGCGTAGGCCGCGTAGCCGAACAGGTGCAGGTATTCCACGGAGGCGGACCCCAGGGCATGGGGGTCCTGTTTCGCGTTTTCCAGCACATACTCGGTTGCGGACTGCAGGCTTTCCATGGCCGCCTTCAAGGGGTCAATGAACTCCACCAGATCCTGTGAGTCGGACTTGGTGTCGATGTAAGCGCTTACTTCATCCGCGAAATGCTGATACATGCGACCGCCGCTGCCACCGATCTTGCGGGCCACCAGGTCGAGGGCCTGGATGCCGTTGGTGCCCTCGTAGATCTGCGCGATGCGCGCGTCGCGAACGAACTGTTCCATCCCCCACTCGCGAATGTACCCGTGACCGCCGAACACCTGCTGGCCGAGGATGCAGGCGTCGAGCCCCTTGTCGGTAAAGAACGCCTTGGCAACCGGCGTGAGCAGGGCGACCAGGTCCTGGGCGCGATCCCGGACGGTGTCGTCATCGCTGAATTTCGCGATGTCCAGTTGCATGCCGACGTAGACTGCGAAGGCCCGTGCCCCCTCGTTGAACGCGCGCTGGGTCAGCAGCATGCGGCGCACGTCGGGGTGGACGATGATCGGGTCGGCGGGCTTGTCCGGCAACTGGGCGCCGGCCGGAGAACGACTTTGCAGGCGTTCCCGCGCGTAACCGACCGCGCTCTGGTAGGAGATTTCCCCGAGCCCGATACCCTGCAGGCCGATCGACAGGCGCTCGTAGTTCATCATGGTGAACATGGCGGCCAGGCCGCGGTTCGGCTCACCCACCAGGTAACCCTTGGCGCCGTCGAAGTTGAGAACGCAGGTGGCCGAACCCTTGATGCCCATCTTGTGCTCGATGGAGCCGCAGGTTGCCGGGTTGCGTTCGCCCAGGGACCCGTCCTCGTTGACCAGGTATTTTGATACCAGGAACAGGGAGATGCCCTTGGGCCCCGGGGGTGCGTCCGGTAGCTTGGCCAGGACCAGGTGGAAGATGTTCTCGGTGAGGTCGTGCTCGCCACCGGTGATGAAAATCTTGGTGCCGCTGACCTTGTAGCTGCCATCGGGGTTGGGTTCCGCCTTGGTGCGGATGATCCCGAGGTCGGTGCCGCAGTGGGGCTCGGTGAGGCACATCGAGCACGCCCAGGTGCCGTCATACAGCTTCGGCAGGTAGGTGGATTTCAGTTCCTCGGTGGCATGGGTGTCGATCGACAGCGCGGCGCCCGCGGATAGCGTGGGATAGAGCATGAACGAGGTGTTCGCCGCGTACATCATTTCCTCGAAGAGGACGTTCAGCATCTTCGGCATGCCCTGGCCACCGTATTCCGGATTGCCGCCGAGGCCGACCCAGCCGCCTTCCGAGTAGTGCTGGTAGGCCTCCTTGAAACCCTTCGGGGTGAACACGTCGCCGTCCTCGAACCGGCAGCCTTCCTCGTCGCCGCTGCGGTTCAGGGGGAACAGTTCGTTCTCGGCCAGCTTGGCGCCTTCCTCGAGAACCGCGGAGGCGATTTCCATGTCGACCTCGGCCGTCCCGGGCATGCCCTTCCACAGGTTGGGGGCGTCGAATACGTCATTGAGGAGAAACTGCATGTCACGCAGCGGTGCCTTGTACTCTGCCATTGCCTGGTTTCCTCGGTTGCGAACGGAGAATGGGTGGCGTGCCGCCCGGGCACGCCCTGAACAGGAAAGAATAACAGAAGACGGGCGACGCCCCCGTGCAGGGGGCGTCGCGGGGGGTCACAGGAAGGAGAAATGCTCTTCCTCGAGGTCCATCACGGCGGGTGCGCCGGCCAGCATGGTTGCGGCCAGCCCCCGGGTGCGCGGCAGAATCTTGCGATAGTAGAACCGCGCGGTGAACACCTTGGCCCGGTAGAAGTCCTCGTCGCCGCTGCCGGCGGCCAGCTGGTCGAGGGCCACCTGGGCCATCCAGGCCCAGAAATAGGCCAGGCAGGCGTACCCGGAATACATCAGGTAGTCCACCGATGCGGCGCCCACCTCCTCGCGGTCCTGCATGGCGGCCATGCCGATCTTGGTGGTGAGCTCGCCCCACTCCTTGATCAGGGCGGCAAGCGGCTCGACGAAGGGCTTCATGTCCTCGCGTTCGCCATTCTCCTTGCAGAAATGGTAAATGATCTTGGTGAACTCGCGCAGGGTTTCGCCGTTGGTCATCAGGACCTTGCGGCCCAGCAGGTCCAGCGACTGGATGCCGGTGGTGCCCTCGTAGATCAGGGTGATCCGGGCGTCCCGCACCAGCTGCTCCATGCCCCATTCCTTGATGAAGCCGTGGCCGCCATAAATCTGCATGCCCAGGTTGACCGACTCGTAGCCGCTCTCGGTCATGAACGCCTTGCAGATCGGGGTCAGGAAGTGCAGCAGCTTGTCCGCGTGGTCACGTTCCGCCTGGTCCTTGGCGTGGCGCGCGGTGTCGACCACGGTGGCCGTGTAATAGGCCAGCGCGCGACAGCCTTCCGCGATGGACTTCTGGGTCAGCAGCATGCGCCGCACGTCGGGATGGACGATGATCGGGTCGGCCGGCTTGTCCGGATGCTTTGGCCCGCTGAGAGAGCGCATCTGCAGGCGCTCCTTGGCATAGGCCAGAGCGCCCTGGTAGGAAGCCTCGCCCACGCCCAGACCCTGGATGCCGGTGCCCAGGCGGGCGGCATTCATCATGGTGAACATGCAGCGCAGGCCCTGGTTGGGTTCGCCGACCATGTAGCCGACCGCGTCCTCAAACACCATGACGCAGGTGGCATTGGCCTTGATGCCCATTTTTTCCTCGAGGCCCGCGGCGCGCACCCCGTTGCGCTCGCCGACGCCTCCCTGCTCATCGGGCAGGAACTTGGGAACGATGAACAGCGAGATGCCCTTGGTGCCCTTGGGTGCGTCGGGAAGGCGTGCCAGCACCAGGTGGACGATGTTCTCGGCCATGTCGTGGTCGCCGGAAGAAATGAAGATCTTCTCCCCGGTGATCCGGTACGAGCCGTCGGCGTGGGGTTCGGCGCGGGTGCGCAGCAGGCCGAGATCGGATCCGCAGTGGGACTCGGTCAGGCACATGGTGCCGGTCCAGCTGCCTTCCACCAGTTTCGACAGGTAGGTGTGCTGCTGTTCCTCGGTGCCGTGCACCATGAGGGCGTTCATCGCACCGTGGCTCAGGCCGGGATACATGCCCCAGGAGATGTCGGCCGAGAAGATCATCTCGTTGAGCACCTGGCCCAGGGAGTCAGGCAGGCCCTGCCCGCCGAACTTGGGCTCGGCGCACATGGACCCCCAACCGTTCTCCACGTACTGTTGGTAGGCTTCCTTGAAGCCCGGCGGGGTGGTCACCGAACCGTCCTCGTGCAGGGTGCAACCGTGCTGGTCGCCCACCTTGCTCAACGGCGTGAGCACCTCGGAGGCAAACTTGGAGCCCTCCTCGAGGATCATGTTGATGGTGTCGGCGTCGGCTTCCTCGAAACCGTGGGAGCGGTAGATCTCCTCGACTTTCAGCATCTCGTTGAGAACGAAGCGCATGTCGCGCACGGGAGCTTTATAAGTCCGCATGGCTATCCCCTTGTGTCATTGCGACGGACCCGGCCGTCGCGGGTGGAACATAAACCCGATTTGATGGCCGGAATTCTACCAAACAAACGTTAGTTTTGTCATTTGTCGCCGGTAGCAGCGATAGTCCACCCATCCGGGCGGAAAACGCAAGCGGGAAGAGCGAATAACCCGGTCCGGGTCTCAGATGTTGGTATCGATGAAAACGCCGCGACGGATCGGCTGGATGGGCTCGATCACGCCGATTTCGATCAGGCGGTCCGCGAAAGAGCGCGTGTTCAGGCCGTTATTGCTGCCCTCGTCCTCTTCATCGGCCGCCTCGCGCGCCTCACGGGCCGCACGCCGTTCCTCGGTTTCCTGGGCGCGGGTTTCCTGCGCCTCGCGGCGTTCCTCGGCCTGCTGGGCCTGGATGTCCCGCTGCGCCTCAAGCTGCAGTTGCGAGGCGCGCGCCGCAACCCGGCGGTCCTGTGGCGACGGATCCACCGGGGCCAGGGCCGCGCGGCGAATCACCTGGGCCTTGCGCAGCGTCGCCTCGGGGTCTCCCGGAACGGCGCCGGTATCGATCGAGACCTCGCCGCCGGTCGCATAGAGCACGCCGTCGGGCCCGCGGGTAAAGCTGAAGCTGGGCGCACCTGCAAAGCGGCCGCCCACGGCGGCGTGGGCCTGCTCGTGGGCGCGCACCTCGCGGTCGCGCTGTTTGAGTTCCTGTATCTGCCGCTGCTCGGCGCGGTCCGGGGACTGGTCATTGTCGGCCTGGCCAGAATTGTCGGCGGCCTGGTCGTTTCCGTCTTCCTCGCCACGTTGCTGCAGGCCTTCCCGGGTCCGGTTGCGGCTGAGGGTGGAGCCCTCGATCTCCTCGGACTGCTCCAGGGGTGCAAAACTGGTATCGCGCAGCGCCTCGCTGGGGCCGGCGCCTGAAGTGGGGCGCGCCACGGGCGCAAAGGGGAGTACGGCCGTGTTGGCGAACGCGGCCACGGGATTGAAGGGAGGCGTTACCGCCATGTCTGGCTACCCCTTCGCGGGACTCAGGCCCGAGTGTCCAGCAGGCTGCCGAGCACCTCGTTCTCGGTCTCGATCACGCGTACCGAAGCCTGCACCTGGTTGCGCGCCGTGCGCAGATCGACCGCGGATTCCGCGAGGCTCGCGGCATCCGGTTCCTGGGTGGTCCCGTTGCGGGCAATGTCGTTGGCGGCACGATTGAGGTCGTTGAGGCCTCTGCGTACCCCTTCCAGTCCCGCCTGGTGTGCACTGGGTCCAATCTTCATGACGGCTGCGCTGAACATTTTTTATCCATACGCACAATTATACGAGAATTTTCCACTTTGGTCATTATTTGTGCGGACGTAAGCAATTGATTTCGAACCGAACGGTTGGTTCCGGCCGATGGGCGGGGGGCGCTGTGGTTCAGGCGTTCAGGATGCGTGGGTCCAGGTGGGGCGCGGCTGCCGCCGCAGATGCGGATGCCAGGAAGGGAAGGATTCCCACGCAGGGCGCCGCGATCCGCTCGCGGAGCGTGGATATGTTTTCGTCCAGGGCCTCCATTCCCGGGTCGATGCAACTGCCGATCCAGCCCGCAAGCGAAAGGCCGTCCGCGCGGATGGCCGCGGCGCTGAGCAGGGCGTGATTCAGACAGCCCAGGCGCAGGCCGACCACGAGCACCACCGGCGCGCCCAGGATGCGGGCGACATCCGCCATGCTGCTTTCCGCAGTGGTCAGCGGTACCCGCCAGCCTCCCGCGCCCTCGATCACGGTGAGGTCGGCGCCACGTTGCAGGACGGGCTTGCAGGCCGCCGCAATCTTGTCCGGATCAAGTTCGATGCCCTCGCGGCGCGCCGCGACATGTGGCGCCAGGGCGTCACGCAGGGCCACCGGATTGACGTCCTGGTAGGCGAGTCCGGGCAGGTTGCACTGCTCCAGCAGCTGCAGGGCATCGGCATTTCGCGGACCCTGGTCGGTCAACTCGCAGCCGGCCGCCACCGGCTTCAGGGCCGCGGTGGTCCTGTCACTGCGCCGCGCGAGGTACAGCAATGCGGTACTGACCAGGGTCTTGCCGACCCCGGTGTCGGTGCCGGTCACGAAGAGGGCCTGGTTCATGGAATCCGCGGCTTGGTGGCGCGGAGGAATACCGCCTCGTAGGTGGCCGGCAGCCTGCCATCCGGCGAGCGGCGCGTCTCGTAGGCCGCCTCGAGCGCGCGCAGGCGTGCCCGCCCGGTCAAGCCCGTGGCCCTGCCGCTGTTCAGGTTATGGGCGCCGATGGCCTTGAGTTCCCGGGTCAGGCCGCTCAGCCGGGCGTATTCCATGACCAGTTCCCGCACCTGGAAACCGGTGCAGGCGAGTCCGGCGTTCTCAATGATCCTGCGGGTTTCCGCGGGCTCCTGGAAGCGGTTGACGTGTACGTAGCCGTCCACCTGGCGCCAGGCCTCGCGCAGTTCATAGAGGGTGCGCGGGCCGAGGGTCGAGATACACAGCGTCCCCCCCGGGGTCAGCACGCGGGCGGCCTCGGCGAACGCGGCCGCGGGATCGGGAAACCATTGCAGGCTAAGGTTGGAGAACAGGAGATCAACACTGCAGGCCGCCAGCGGCAGGTGCTCCGCATCGGCGCACATCCAGCGGATGCCGCTGCAATCCGAACGGGTTCGGGCCTCGACCAGCATGCCCTCGGCGAGGTCCAGGCCGAGGTGATCGGCATGCGCGTAACGCGCAACCAGTTCGGCCGTGGACAGGCCGGTCCCGCAACCCAGATCCAGGGTGGTGCGCGGGTCGAGCCGTTCTTCGTCGAGCATTGCCGCGAGTTGCGTACAGACCCGCTTCTGCAGGTTCGCCGCCGCATCGTAGGTCGGCGCGGCGCGGCTGAACGAACAAGCGATATCGCGCTTGCTGATGAGCGGCCGGGGCGCATTCATGCCGCGTGCCTGCCCCTGGTGTCACGCACCAGTGCGGCGACCCGTTCCGGCTCATCGAGCCATGGAAGGTGGGAGCCTGCCTTGCAGGTG
Source organism: Pseudomonadales bacterium (assembly GCA_041588495.1). Classification (GTDB taxonomy): domain Bacteria; phylum Pseudomonadota; class Gammaproteobacteria; order Pseudomonadales; family JBFGWM01; genus JBFGWM01. The sequence continues at coordinate 23,593 of JBFGWM010000013.1, forward strand.
ACCGCGCGCTGGCCGGGAGCCGTGTCAAAAAAAACAGCGGCCGTGGCCGGTACCAGTGCGTCCCGCTCCGCGAACACGTGCAGCGCGGGAACCGCGATGTCGTGGACGCGGTCGCGCAGGTCGGTGTCCAGAAGGATCTGCAGACCCGCTTCGAGCACTTCCCCCGGTACGCAGGCCCGGTCGTCCAGCAGTCCGCGGAGCATTGCCAGGTTCGCCCGTGGCCGCGTCGATCCCCGGGTGGCGAGGTGCATGAATCGGTTCTGCGCGGCAACGGGATCCAGGGCCACGGCAGTCTGAAATTCCCGGAATGTGTCCCGGCTCATCGCGAGGGGCCAGTCGTTGCGGCGAACGAAGCAGGGGTTGGTCGCGATGGTGACCAGTGCCTCGCAACATTCAGGGTTGCGCAGGCTGATGGTGGTGGCGAGCAGCCCACCCAGGGAGGAGCCTAACCAGATGGCCCGGGACGGTGCGCGATCCAGGAGATGGTCGGCCCAGGCTGCGAGGGACCCGCCGCAGGCAGGCGTCCCGTCGTGTCCAGGCAGGGCGAGGTTGTACACCTGGAAGTCGCGCTCCAGGTACGGAATCAGCGGCTGCCAGGACTGCGGGCCCAGGCCCCAGCCATGCACCAGCACCAGCGCGGGCCGGGTCATGCACAGGCCTCCCGGGACCACAGCTCGCGGGGCAGATTGGCGAGGCATTGCAGCAGGCGATCCACCTGTTCCCCGGTATGCGCCGCCGACAG
>JBFGWM010000014.1:0-24022 GCA_041588495.1 Pseudomonadales bacterium
CGAATTGCCGGAAGGCGTTGAAATGGTCATGCCTGGCGACAACGTGAGCATGAAGGTGACGCTGATCGCGCCGATCGCGATGGAAGATGGCCTGCGCTTCGCAATTCGCGAGGGTGGCCGCACCGTCGGGGCCGGCGTGGTGACGAAAATCATTGAGTGAGTTGGGAAAAACGCGTTCGGCGAGGTCAAATCCTGCTTGACAGTGGGGTTGGGCATCATTAGAATTTCGCTTCCTTTTTTCAGGGGTAGCCGACACCTTTCCGGTGTTTCGGGTTTTGGAGGATTAGGGTCAAATGCAGAACCAGCGCATCCGTATTCGCCTGAAGGCGTTTGACCATCGGTTGATCGATGTTTCCACCCAGGAGATCGTCGAGACTGCAAAGCGCACCGGTGCCCAGGTCAAGGGGCCGATCCCGCTTCCGACCCGCAAGGAACGGTACACCGTGCTGGTTTCACCGCATGTCAACAAGGACGCGCGGGACCAGTACGAGATCCGAACCCATAAAAGGCTGCTGGATATTGTTGAGCCGACTGACAAGACTGTCGACGCGCTCATGAAGCTGGATCTTGCCGCCGGCGTCGACGTACAGATCAGCCTCGGCTGATTTTTGCGATAAATCAGATATTTAAAAGCCGGCAACAGTTAAGAGGTTGGTAACGATGGCGATCGGAGTGGTCGGGCGCAAGTGCGGCATGACGCGCGTCTTCATGGATGACGGCAGATCTGTTCCCGTCACCGTGATCGAGGTGCTGGATAACCGCGTCACTCAGGTGAAGGGAGCCGACACGGACGGTTACTCGGCCATTCAGGTTACGACCGGCGAGCGCCGGGCAAACCGGGTTGGCAAGCCTCTTGCCGGGCATTACGGGAAGGCCGGTACCGCGCCGGGTCGGGGCCTCTGGGAATTCCGGATCGAAGACAGTGCGGAATTCAACGCTGGTGACGCGATCACGGTCGAGCAGTTCGAGGCGGGCCAGAAGGTTGATGTCACTGGTCAGTCGAAGGGCAAGGGATTTGCTGGGGCGGTCAAGCGCTGGAATTTCCGCACCCAGGACAACACCCACGGCAACTCGATTTCACACCGGGCGCCGGGTTCGATTGGCCAGTGCCAGACCCCGGGCCGGGTGTTCAAGGGTAAGAAAATGGCCGGGCAACTCGGTAACGTGCGCGTCACGGTGCAATCGCTTGAGGTTGTGCGCGTGGAAGCAGAGCGCAAGCTGCTGCTGATTCGCGGTGCGATTCCGGGCGCCAAGGGCGGGGACGTGATCGTTGCTCCCGCTATCAAGAATAAGGGCAAGGCCTGACACGGCCCACGCAAGGTAAGCTGCGATGAATCTGGACGTATTGAAGGCAGACGGAAAAGGCAAGGCCGCCGCGGTTGAAGTCGCGGACGAAGTCTTTGGCACGCCGTTCAACGAGGCGCTTGTCCACCAGGTGGTCACCGCATATCTCGCCGGCGCGCGCCAGGGTACCCGCGCCCAGAAGAGTCGGTCCGACGTGTCCGGTGGCGGGCGCAAGCCATGGCGCCAGAAGGGTACGGGTCGCGCGCGTGCGGGAACCATCCGTAGTCCGTTGTGGCGCAGTGGTGGCGTGACCTTCCCGTCGCGGAATCAGGACTTCAGCCAGAAAGTGAACCGCAAGATGTTTCGCGGCGCAATGTGCAGCATTCTTTCAGAGCTGGGTCGCGAAGGGCGGCTGGTGGTCTTGGAAGAGTTGTCTGTCGCAGAGCCGAAGACCCGGCAGCTCAATGCCGCGCTGGCTGCGCTGGACGCGACTGATGCCCTGCTCATCGTCGAGGGCGAAGACCGGAACCTTGAGTTGGCGGCGCGCAACTTGCCGCGGGTAGAGATTTCGCGTCCTGAAGGTGTGGATCCGGTCAGCCTTATCGCGTACCAGAAGGTTGTTGTTTCCGCCGGTGCGCTCAGGAAACTCGAGGAGCGTCTGGCATGAGCATGAGTGACGAGCGTATTTACCAGGTGCTTCTCGGCCCCCACGTATCCGAGAAGGCGACCAACCTCAGCGACAAGCATCGCCAGTTTGCATTTCGTGTGGCACCCAATGCCCGCAAACCGGAGATTCGCCAGGCCGTCGAGAAGTTGTTCAAAGTTGTCGTGGAAGATGTGCGAGTAATGAATGTCAGGGGCAAGCAGCGTCGTACCCGTTACGGCGTCGGACGCCGCGCGTCCTGGAAAAAGGCCTACGTGCGACTTGCCCCGGGCCATGACATTGATTTCTCCGTTACTGAATGAGTTTGACTAGGAAGGCGCTGGACTAATGGCAATCGTCAAAAGCAAGCCCACATCGCCGGGACGCCGGTTTGCGGTGAAGATCGTCAACAAGGATCTTCACAAGGGCGATCCTTATGCGCCGCTGGTTGCAAAGAAATCCCGCAGTGGGGGTCGTAACAACAACGGCCGTATCACGGTGCGGCATCGTGGTGGTGGCCATAAACAGCAGTATCGGATTATTGACTTCAAGCGGAACAAGGATGGGGTTCCGGCCACGGTTGAGAGGATCGAGTACGATCCCAACCGGAGCGCGCACATTGCGCTGCTGAAATATGCCGATGGTGAGCGTCGCTATGTGATCGCCCCTCGAGGCATTGGTGCGGGAGACGCGCTGGTTTCGGGGCCCGAGGCTCCGATCAAACCGGGTAATGCGTTGCCGCTCGCGAATATCCCGGTTGGTACCGTGGTGCATTGCGTCGAGATCAAGCCTGGCAAGGGTGCCCAGATGGTGCGCAGTGCCGGGGGATCTGCACAGCTTGCCGCGCGCGAGGGTGCTTTTGCCACGCTGCGTCTGCGGTCTGGCGAAATGCGTAAGGTTCCGGCAGAGTGTCGCGCGACCATCGGCGAAGTTGCGAACAGCGAGCACAATCTTGCGTCGCTGGGTAAAGCGGGCGCGTCCCGCTGGCGCGGTCGCAGGCCGACTGTCCGTGGTGTGGTGATGAACCCGGTTGACCACCCGCATGGCGGCGGTGAGGGCAAGACCTCCGGTGGTCGTCACCCGGTATCGCCCTGGGGCGTACCCACCAAGGGTTACAAGACGCGTAAGAACAAGCGGACGGACGGCTTTATCGTTCGTCGTCGTGGCAAGAAATAAATGAACAGGAAGGAGCGGTAAGAGTGCCTCGTTCCCTTAAAAAAGGGCCATTCGTCGATCTTCACCTGATAAAAAAGGTGGAAGCGGCGGCAGCCAGCAGCGACAAGCGGCCGATCAAAACCTGGTCACGCCGCTCAATGATCGTCCCGGACATGGTCGGGCTGACGATTGCAGTACACAACGGGCGCCAGCATGTTCCTGTTTTCGTGTCGGAAGACATGGTTGGACACAAGCTGGGCGAATTCGCGGCGACTCGAACCTTTCGGGGCCATGCTGCGGACCGCAAAGCGAAGAAGCGGTAAGCGAAATTTACGGGAATAGGTGACGTTCGCGATGGAAGTGGCAGCACGTCTCAAAGGTGCGCGGGTATCACCGCGCAAGGCCCGCCTGGTCGCTGACCAGGTGCGAGGCAAGCGCGTGTCCGATGCGCTCAACCTGTTGGGCTTCAGCACCAAGAAGTCCGCGCGGATCATGCGCAAGGTTCTGGAGTCGGCGATCGCGAACGCGGAAAACAACGAGGGCGCGGATGTAGACGAGTTGTCAGTTTCTGCGGTGTTTGTCGATGAAGGCATCACCATGAAACGAATTCGTCCGCGTGCAAAGGGGCGTGCAGACCGGATTCTTAAACCGAGCTGTCACATCACGGTCAAGGTTGCGGACCAGTAACCGGCAAAACTGGGATAGGGATTCATGGGGCAGAAAGTTAATCCGGTCGGTATCCGTCTGGGCATTATCAGGGAGCATTCCTCCATCTGGTACGCAAACAAGAAAGCGTACGCGGATTTCCTGTTCAAGGACGTGACCGCCCGGAACTATATCCGGAAGAAACTTTCCCATGCCTCGGTCAGCAAGGTACAGATTGAACGTCCGGCGCAGAACGCCAAGATCACCATTCACACGGCTCGTCCGGGAATCGTGATTGGCAAGCAGGGCCAGGACGTGGAGCGACTGCGGCAGGAAGTTTCCGGAATGATGGGTGTTCCGGTGCAGATCAATATCGAAGAAGTCCGCAAGCCCGAACTGGATGCGCAGCTCGTTGCGGACAATGTCGCGGGTCAGTTGGTGCGTCGTGTCATGTTCCGTCGCGCGATGAAGCGGGCTGTACAGAATGCGATGCGCCTGGGTGCGAAAGGAATACGTATCCAGGTCAGTGGTCGTTTGGGTGGCGCGGAAATCGCGCGCACGGAGTGGTATCGGGAGGGCCGTGTGCCCCTGCATACGCTCCGCGCCGACATTGATTATGCGACTTCCGAGGCACGGACGACTTACGGAATCATCGGCGTGAAGGTGTGGATTTTCAAGGGCGAGATTCTTGGCACGACCGAAGAGCCCCGCAGCGCCCAGTAAGGTGCGCATGACGGTGGTGGACTGGTAACGGATCAGAGAAGAGACAAATGCTTCAGCCAAAGAAAACGAAATTCCGTAAGCAGCAGAAGGGCCGCAACCGCGGGCTTTCCCAGCGCGGCAGTGCGGTCAGCTTTGGCGAGTACGGTCTGAAGGCGACGGGTCGTGGCCGGATTACTGCGCGCCAGATTGAGGCCGCGCGGCGCGCAATGACCCGTCATGTTAAGCGGGGCGGGAAGATCTGGATCCGTATTTTTCCGGACAAGCCGATCACCGAGAAGCCGCTTGAAGTGCGCCAGGGCAAAGGTAAGGGGAGCGTGGAATACTGGGTCGCGCAGATTCAGCCGGGCCGCATGCTCTACGAGATGGAGGGCGTTTCGGAAGAGTTGGCACGTGAGGCGTTTAGTCTTGCCGCCGCGAAGCTGCCCGTGGCAACCACGTTTGTGACCCGTACGGTGCTCTGATGAATGTTTCCGAGTTGCGCGCACAGGCGCTTGAAGAATTGAAAAGTACGTTGCTGGATCTCAACAAGAGCCAGTTCAACCTGCGTCTGCAGAACGGTTCCGGACAACTGAGCCAGACTCATCTGCTGAAGCAGGTTCGGCGGGATATCGCCAAGGTGAAAACAGTGATTCGCGAGAAGAAGGTTGGCGAAAATGGGTGAGCAGCAAAAGATCGCGCGGACCATGCAGGGGCTCGTGGTCAGCAATCGGATGGATAAAACGATTGCGGTCCGCATTGAGCGCCGTATCAAGCACCCGTTGTACAAAAAGTACGTGAAGAAGTCGACCAAGGTGCTCGCCCATGACGAGCAGAACCAGTGTCGCGAGGGTGACAAGGTCACGATTCAGGAATCCAGGCCGCTGTCCAAGCAGAAGTCCTGGATGCTGGTAAACATTGACGAGCGTGCCGCCGAGATCTGATTCAGTCCGGTGCAGGGATAAACGGGGTAGACGATGATTCAGGCGGAAACCACGCTGGATGTCGCGGACAACAGTGGCGCACGAAAGGTGATGTGTATCAAGGTGCTTGGCGGGTCGCGCAGGCGCTATGCCGGTATCGGCGACGTCATCAAGGTCACGGTCAAGGAAGCGATTCCTCGCGGCAAGGTGAAAAAGGGCCAGGTGCTCAACGCTGTCGTGGTACGTACGCGCAAGGGCGTGCGTCGACCCGACGGTTCACTGATCAAGTTCGATGGCAATGCTGCGGTGTTGCTGAATAACCAGTTGGCGCCCATCGGAACCCGTATTTTCGGGCCCGTGACCCGCGAACTCAGAAGCGAACGCTTCATGAAGATCATTTCACTCGCTCCGGAAGTACTGTAGGCGATTTGGGAAGGCAGGCATGCGCAAGATCAAACGCAACGACGAAGTAATCGTCATCGCAGGCAAGGACCGCGGAAAGCGCGGAAAAGTGCTGCGCGTTCTGGAGCAACAGAAGTTGTTGGTTGCCGGGGTGCAGCTGGTTAAACGGCACACCAAGCCGAACCCGATGCGTGGCACAGCGGGCGGCATCCTCGAAAAGGAAGCGCCGATTCACGCGTCGAACGTGGCGATATTCAACCCGCAGACCAGCAAGGCCGACCGGGTCGGAGTTCGCACGCTTGAGGACGGGACCAAGGTACGCGTTTTCAAGTCCACCGGAGAAGTGATTGACGCCTGAGAGGGCGTCTGTCGGGAAATAATACGATGGCGAGACTGGCAGAAGTTTACAGGAATGAGGTGGCCCCGGCGGTCAAGGACCGGATGGGTTACGACAACGTCATGCAGGTGCCCCGCCTCAGCAAGATTACGCTGAACATGGGCGTCGGTGAGGCGGTTGGCGACCGCAAGGTCATTGAAAATGCCGTTGGCGACATGCAGTTGATCAGTGGCCAGAAGCCGATCATTACTGTCGCCAGGAAGTCGGTCGCCGGTTTCAAGATCCGCGAGGATTATCCGATCGGTTGCAAGGTTACCCTGCGCAATGAGCGCATGTGGGAGTTTTTCGAGCGCCTGCTGAGTATCGCGATCCCGCGGATCCGGGACTTTCGCGGCTTGAGCCCGAAGTCGTTTGACGGGCGTGGGAACTACAGCATGGGCGTGAAAGAGCAGATTATTTTCCCGGAAATCGATTACGACAAGATCGATACGATTCGCGGGATGGATATCGCCATTACCACTACGGCAAGAACCGACGAGGAAGGCCGGGCGTTGCTCGAGGCTTTCAACTTCCCGTTCCGGAACTGAGGGGATATACGACGTGGCAAAAATGTCTATGGTCGAGCGCGAGAGAAAGCGCGAGCGCACGGTTGCGAAATATCAGCGTAAGCGGGAAGAACTCAAGCGCAAAATCAAGGACCAGAGCCTGACGGACGAGGAGCGCTGGGAAGCGCGCATGAGTCTCCAGGCATTGCCACGTGATGCAAGCCCGGTACGGCTACGCAACCGTTGCGCGCTGACGGGGCGTCCGAAGGGGTTTTACCGCAAGTTCGGGCTTGGCCGGAACAAGCTGCGTGAACTGGCGATGCAGGGACATGTTCCCGGCGTGGTCAAATCCAGTTGGTAAGCGGAACGAGAATTGTAGGAGACGGTTACAGATGAGCATGCAGGATCCGCTTTCGGACATGTTGACCCGCATCAGGAATGCCCAGATGGTCGGGCATGAGGACGTGGCAATGCCCTCCTCGAAGTTAAAGGCCGCTGTGGCCCGCGTGTTGTCTGAGGAAGGCTACATCGATGGTTTTTCCGTTGATGATGACAGCAACAAGCCGACCATCAAGATTCGCCTGAAGTATTTTGAAGGGAAGCCGGTCATTCAAAAGCTGGTTCGTGTGAGTCGACCCAGTCGCCGGCACTACTGCGGTAAAGACGAGCTTCCGACCGTGGCGAACGGCCTGGGATGCGCGATTGTCAGTACCTGCCATGGGGTCGTAACGGACCGGCAGGCCCGTCAGCAGGGTGTTGGCGGTGAAGTGATCTGCACCGTTTTCTGACGAATAGCAAACTGGATTTTTGATATGTCACGTGTCGCGAACGCACCTGTAGAGATCCCGAAAGGCGTCGATGTCACTGTCGATGGCGGACTGGTGTCGGTCAAGGGCAAAAATGTCCAACTCCGGGCGGACCTGTCTTCGGCCGTGAACATTGTCCGGGATGGAGATACCCTGACGTTTGCTGCGGCCAATAACAGTTCGCACAGCAACGCCCAGGCGGGAACAGCACGCGCGGTCGTGAATAACATGATTGTTGGCGTTGCATCCGGGTTTGAAAAACGCCTGCAATTGATTGGGGTCGGTTACCGGGCCCAGGTGCAGGGGAATCTGGTGAACCTGACGGTTGGCTATTCCCATCCGGTCCAATACACGTTGCCGGAAGGGATCACGGCCGAAACACCCTCCCAAACTGAAATTGTGATCAAGGGTGCTGACAAGCAGCAGGTGGGCCAGGTTGCAGCGGAAATCCGCTCCGTGCGGCCGCCAGAACCTTACAAGGGCAAGGGCGTCCGGATCGATGGCGAATACGTGCGTCGCAAAGAAGCGAAGAAGAAGTAACAGCAGATGAATATCAGGAAAAAGGAAAGAATGCGGCGTGCCAAACGGGGCCGCATGCAAATGCGCAAGCTGGGCGCGGTGCGCCTGTGCGTGCACCGGACCCCGCGGCACATTTATGCGCAGGTGATCTCGCCCGAGGGCGACAAGGTGCTCGTATCCGCCTCGACGCTGGACAAGGAACTGCGCGAAGGCGTAACCGGCAACCAGGATGCGGCAGCCCGGGTGGGGCGCGCAATCGCGGAGCGCGCGCGCGCGGCGGGCGTCGAAAAGGTCGCCTTCGATCGTTCCGGATTTCAGTATCACGGTCGGGTGAAAGCGTTGGCGGAAGCTGCACGCGAAGCCGGACTACAGTTCTAGGGGTAATATCGTGGCGAGTGCTGATCTGAAGGGGAACGAAGGTTACCAGGAGAAGTTGGTCCAGGTTAACCGTGTCGCCAAGGTGGTCAAGGGAGGTCGGATCTTCGGATTTACGGCCCTGACCGTCGTGGGCGATGGCAATGGCAAGGTTGGTTTCGGTCGCGGTAAGGCACGCGAAGTGCCGGTGGCGATTCAGAAAGCGCTCGACGCTGCTCGCAAGAATATGATCAATGTGAAGATGCGGGGCAGCACCTTGCAGTACCCGATGAAATCCCGTCACGGGTCTTCTCTGGTCTACATGCAGCCGGCATCGGAAGGTACCGGCATCATCGCTGGTGGCGCAATGCGCGCGGTGTTTGAGGTTGCCGGTATCCAGAACGTACTCGCCAAGTGCTACGGATCCACGAACCCGGTTAACGTGGTGCGCGCGACCTTTGAAGGGCTGCGTGACATGCAGTCTCCGGATGATGTGGCTGCCCGGCGCGGCAAGTCGTTAGATGAAATCCTGGGGCAGAACTGATGGCGGAAAAATCCACCCTAGAAGTGACGCTTTTCAAGAGTCCGATTAAGCGATCCTCGGATCACCGGGCTTGTGTGCGCGGCCTCGGCCTTCGGCGTGTTGGGCACACCGTTTCGGTTGAGGACACTCCTGCCGTACGCGGCATGATTAACAAGGTGTCCTACATGGTCCGTATCGAAGGCCAGCAGGTCCAGGGGTAAAAGGGAAACTACGATGCAACTGCATACATTGAGCCCCGCACAGGGCAGCAAGCGCGACGCGAAGCGTGCTGGCCGCGGTATTGGCAGTGGCCTCGGGAAGACCGGCGGCCGTGGTCACAAAGGCCAGAAATCCCGTACCGGTGGCAGCGTGAAGCCCGGGTTTGAGGGTGGCCAGATGCCGATCCAGCGGCGTCTTCCGAAGTTTGGCTTCAAGACGCAGAAGGCGCGTGAAACCGCGGAGATCCGTCTTGGCGAGCTGAATGCCCTGGATGCCGAGGTCATCAACCTGGACGTCCTGAAGTCGGCGAACCTGGTCACCAAGAACATCCGGTTTGCCAAGGTGATCCTTTCTGGCGAGCTGAGCAAGGCCGTCAAGATCGAGGGATTGCGTGTAACGAAGGGAGCCCGCCAGGCCATTGAGGCTGCGGGTGGCAGCGTCGCGGACTGACGTCCGGGATAGCTGAGCACACGGAGCGATACGACAAATGGCGCGCGAGCAGGCCCTTTCAGCGGCGAAGCAAATGGCCTCCTCCGGGGGGTTGAGTGAGCTGTGGGCGCGACTGAAGTTCGTCATTCTGGCGATCATCGTTTACCGTATTGGTGCTCACCTTCCGGTCCCGGGTATTAATCCGGATCGCCTCGCAGCGCTGTTCGAGCAGAATCAGGGGACGATCCTCAGCCTGTTCAACATGTTTTCAGGCGGGGCGCTGGAGCGCATGAGTATTCTTGCGCTGGGAATCATGCCCTACATCTCAGCTTCCATCATCATGCAGCTCATGACCGCGGTGACCCCGAGTCTTGAGCAGCTTAAGAAGGAAGGCGAGGCGGGTCGGCGAAAAATTTCCCAGTACACCCGCTACGGAACGCTCGTGCTCGCGCTGATCCAGGCCACCGGGATGTCGGTGGGGCTCGCCAACCAGGGCGTGGCGTTCCATACCGGGTTTAGTTTTTATTTTGTCGCGGTAACCACCCTTGTCACGGGCGCCATCTTCCTGATGTGGCTCGGCGAGCAGATGACCGAACGTGGCGTGGGGAACGGAATTTCGCTGCTGATCTTCGCCGGGATCGTAGCCGGGTTGCCGGCGGCTATTGGGCAGTCTTTTGAACAGGCTCGGCAGGGCGAGATCAACATTGTTGCGCTGCTGGTGATCGGGGCCATTGCGGTCGCAGTGATCGGGCTGATCGTGTTCATTGAACGTGGGCAGCGCAGGATCACGGTGAACTATGCCAAACGCCAGCAGGGACGCCGGGTTTATGCGGCCCAAAGCAGCCATTTGCCGTTGAAAGTAAACATGGCGGGTGTGATTCCGGCTATTTTCGCCAGCAGCATCCTGTTGTTTCCGGCTTCGATCGGCCAGTGGTTCGGTCAATCCGAGGGCCTGGAATGGTTTCAGGACATTGCGTTGGCTCTGGCACCCGGGCAGCCGCTGAATATCGTGCTGTTCTCCGCCGGGATCATATTCTTTTGCTTTTTTTACACGGCGCTGGTGTTTAATCCCAAGGACGTTGCGGACAACCTGAAAAAATCGGGGGCGTTCATCCCGGGTATCCGTCCCGGCGAGCAGTCGGCGAAGTATATTGACGCGGTTTTGACCCGCCTGACACTGTTCGGCGCGATCTACGTGACCCTGGTGTGTCTTCTGCCACAGTTCATGGTCGTGGCGTGGAACGTACCGTTCTACTTCGGTGGGACGTCGCTGCTGATCGTCGTCGTCGTGGTTATGGATTTCATGGCGCAGGTCCAGTCCCACTTGATGTCGCACCAGTACGAGTCGCTGATGCGCAAGGCAAATCTGAAGGGTTACGGTGGATCCGGGGTCCGGTAACCGCCAGTTTTTTGAGGAGTCGGTAACGTGAAAGTACGAGCATCGGTCAAAAAAATGTGTCGTAACTGCAAGGTGATTCGCAGGAACGGCAGCGTGCGGGTGATCTGCAAGGAACCGCGCCACAAGCAGCGGCAGGGCTGATCCCCCGGCTCCAGAGTCGTACGGATCGTAATCGCTTGATTTTTGGTGGTGCGGGCGGTATCCTTTTGCGCCTTTTTCGGGGCGTCCGCACCTCCGTGTATTACTTGAGAAGGGACAGGGTGAACTGAATGGCCCGCGTAGCTGGGATCAACATTCCGGATAACAAGCACGTGTGGGTCTCTTTGACCTACATCTACGGTATCGGCCGTACCACCGCGTACGCGATTTGTGCGAAGAGCGGGGTGAACCCGGCTTCCAAGGTGACCGATTTGTCGGATGCCGATCTTGAGCAGATTCGTACCGAAGTCGGACGGCTCACCGTGGAAGGTGACCTGCGCCGGTCGCGTCAGATGAGCATCAAGCGTCTCATGGACCTCGGGACGTACCGCGGGATTCGGCATCGTCGGGGCCTCCCCGTACGCGGCCAGCGATCAAAAACGAATGCGCGCACCCGCAAGGGCCCGCGGAAACCGATCAAACGATAATCACTTGGCGAGTACGGCATAACCATGGCAAAGGCTGGAACGCGATCCCGGAAACGGGTGAAGAGAATGGTGACGGACGGTGTGGCACACGTGCACGCCTCCTTCAACAACACGATCGTGACGATCACGGACCGCCAGGGCAATGCGGTCAGCTGGGCAACTTCCGGCGGCTCCGGCTTTCGTGGTTCCCGGAAAAGCACCCCGTTTGCGGCCCAGGTGGCCGCAGAACGTGCGGCCACGGTGGCCGTGGAATGCGGTATGAAGAACGTGGACGTCCGGGTCAAGGGTCCGGGACCGGGCCGCGAGTCGGCGGTTCGCGCATTGAATGCCGCCGGCCTCAAGATCACCAATATCGCGGATGTCACGCCGATCCCGCACAACGGTTGTCGCGCGCCGAAGAAACGCCGCGTTTGACCGGATCGACATATTACTGGAGTTGTTGAATGGCAAGGTACCTGGGTCCCAAATGCAAACTCTCGCGGCGCGAGGGAACCGACCTCTTTCTGAAAAGTGGTGTCCGATCCCTGGAGTCCAAGTGCCGGGCTGAATCGGCGCCCGGTCAGCAGGGGCAGCGTCGTGGTCGCCTTTCCGATTACGGTGTGCAGCTCCGCGAAAAGCAAAAAGTACGGCGTATCTACGGCGTACTGGAAAAGCAGTTTCGTAATTACTACAAGGCGGCCGCGCAGCAGAAGGGCGCGACGGGTGAGAACCTGTTGCAACTGCTGGAAGGTCGTCTGGACAACGTCGTCTATCGGATGGGATTCGGTGCGACCCGGTCGGAAGCACGGCAGGTGGTGAGTCACAAGGCGGTTCTCGTCAACGGCAAGACGGTCAACATCGCTTCCTACCAGGTCCAGCCGGGCGATGTCGTTTCCATTCGCGAGAAGTCCCGCAACCAACTGCGTATCCAGTCCGCTTTGGCACTGGCCGAGCAGCGGGGTGACCTCCCCTGGGTGGAAGTGGATCGCAAGAAGATGGAAGGCGTGTTCAAGAACGTCCCGGATCGCGAAGACCTGCCGGCGGAGATCAACGAAAACGCGATCGTGGAATTGTATTCCAAGTAAACGCGGGCTGACGCCGTTCCGATCAATATACGAATTCGAAAATTTACAGGTGGGTGCATGGAATCTTCAGTGACTGAACTCTTGACTCCGAGGAACATCGAGATCCAGGAAACCGGTAAGAACCGGGCAAAGATCGTTCTGGAGCCGCTGGAACGCGGGTTCGGCCACACGCTGGGAAATGCGCTGCGGCGGATCCTGCTGTCTTCGATGCCTGGTTGTGCCATTACCGAGGTACAGATTGACGGTGTTCTTCACGAGTACAGCGCGATTGAAGGCTGCCGGGAAGACGTCATCGAGATTTTCCTCAACCTGAAGGAAGTCGCGATTCGTCTCGACGGGCGCGACCGGGTGGAACTGCAGCTTTCCAAGAAGGGTGCGGGTCCGGTCACGGCTGGGGACATCCAGGCTGCGCAGGGCGTTTCGATTGCCAATCCGGAACACGTGATTGCCAACCTCAACGACAGCGGCGACCTCAGTATGCGCATGATCGTTGAGCGTGGTCGTGGCTACCAACCGGCAGACCAGCGCGGCAGCGAAGAAGAAACCCGGCCCATCGGCAGCCTGCAGTTGGATGCATCCTTCAGCCCGGTGCACCGGGTTTCCTACGTGGTTGAATCCGCGCGGGTGGAGCAGCGTACCGACCTCGACAAGCTGATCATCGAGATGGAAACCAACGGCACCCTCGATCCCGAAGAAGCCGTGCGGCGCGCTGCGACGATTCTGCAGCGACAGCTGGCGGTGTTCGTCGACCTGGAAGGCGATAACCTGCCGGAGCCGGCGCGTTACGAAAGCGAGATCGATCCGTTGCTGCTGCGCCCTGTGGACGACCTGGAACTCACGGTGCGTTCGGCGAACTGTCTGAAGGCCGAAAACATTTATTACATCGGTGACCTGATTCAGCGCACCGAAGTCGAACTTCTCAAAACGCCGAATCTTGGCAAGAAATCCCTGACCGAGATCAAGGACGTTCTGGCGTCCCGCGGCCTCGCACTGGGCACCCGCCTGGAGAACTGGCCGCCGCCGAGCCTGGCCGCTGAAGAGCAGCGGACAGCCTGAGTATCTCGGGAAACCGACACGGATATTGGAAAACTAGGTCATGCGACATCTTAAGAGTGGTAAGAAACTGAATCGCACCAGTTCGCATCGCACCGCGATGTATCGGAACATGGTTGCGTCCCTGGTGGAGCATGAAGCGATCCGCACCACCCTGCCGAAGGCCAAGGAACTGCGTCGCGTGGTGGAGCCGCTGATTACGGTTGCCCGCGAAGACACGGTCGCTAACCGTCGCCTGGTGTTCAACCGGATTCGCGACAAGAAGGCCGTTGGCAAGTTGTTCAGCGACCTGGGGCCGCGCTTCGCGAATCGTCCGGGTGGTTACCTGCGGGTGCTCAAGGCGGGTTTCAGGGCTGGTGACCAGGCGCCGATGGCGTACGTCGAGCTGGTTGATCGCGCGACGCCTGCTTCCGTTGAGGTGCCGACCGAAGACTGACCGAGGCCCTTGCCTGGTAATCAGGCCCCGGATTCTGCCTGCGCCCGCTTTTGCGGGCGTTGTGCTTTTTGGGCTCCGACGAGATGAGGGGCCAGGAAACGACCGGTGTGGGAGTCCTCCACCTTTGCCAGTTGTTCCGGCGTGCCCCTTGCGATGATGCGGCCACCGCCATCTCCGCCCTCGGGACCGAGATCGATCACCCAGTCAGCCGTCTTGATCACGTCGAGGTTGTGCTCGATGACGACCACCGTGTTGCCGCGATCGCGCAACCGATGGAGGACTTCCAGCAGGTGCCGGATATCCTCGAAATGCAGGCCCGTGGTCGGTTCATCGAGAATGTACAGGGTGCGCCCGGTGTCGCGGCGAGAAAGCTCCTTGGCGAGCTTGACGCGTTGGGCCTCGCCACCTGAGAGGGTCGTGGCGCTCTGGCCGAGTCGGATGTAGCTGAGCCCGACGTCGATGAGCGTGGCGAGCTTGCGCTGGATGGATGGTACCGCCGCGAAAAACTCGTGGGCCTCCTCCACGGTCATGTCGAGGACCTCGTGGATGGTGCGGGACTTGTAGCGAATCTCCAGGGTCTCGCGGTTGTAACGCTTCCCCTGGCAGACATCGCAGGGCACGTAGATGTCGGGCAGAAAGTGCATTTCAACCTTCACGACACCGTCGCCCTGGCAGGCCTCGCAGCGGCCGCCGCGTACATTGAAGCTGAATCTCCCCGGCTTGTACCCGCGCGACCTGGCTTCCGGCGTTCCGGAGAACAACTCCCTGATGGGGGTGAACAGGCCGGTGTAGGTGGCCGGATTTGACCTGGGGGTGCGACCGATCGGGCTCTGGTCGATATCCACCACCTTGTCGAGATGTTCCAAACCGGTGATGTCACCAAACGGGTAGGGATCCAGCGAGGTGGCATGGTTGAGCCGGCATGCCGCGATCGGATACAGCGTGTGGTTGATGAGCGTGCTCTTGCCGGATCCCGATACACCGGTGACACAGGTCATCAGTCCCAGGGGCAGTTCAAGGTCAACGTCCTGCAGGTTGTTGCCGGAGGCCGCAGTCAGTTTCAGGGATTGTTCCGGGTCTGCCTCGGTTCGGGTCCCCGGGATCGGAATCTCCCGGCGTCCGGAGAGGTAGGCCCCGGTGACCGAATCGGTCGAATTGCGGATTACCTCTGGAGGGCCCTCCGCGACAATTCGTCCGCCGTGCACACCCGCACCGGGGCCGATGTCGATCACGTGGTCGGCCTCCAGGATCGCTTCCTCGTCGTGCTCGACGACCAGGACCGTATTACCGAGATCGCGCAGGCGGAGAAGCGTGTCGAGGAGGCGGCGGTTGTCACGCTGGTGCAGCCCGATGGACGGTTCGTCGAGGACATACATCACCCCGACCAGGCCGGCCCCGATCTGGCTGGCCAGCCGGATGCGCTGGGCCTCGCCGCCCGAAAGTGTCTCCGCGCTGCGTTCCAGCGTCAGGTAGTTGAGGCCGACGTTGACCAGGAACTGGAGTCGCTCGCGGATTTCCTTGAGGATCTTCGTGGCGATCTCGCCCTTGCGGCCCGGCAACAGAAGCTTTTCAAAGTACTCGCTGGATGCGCCGATCGGCATGCGGACGATTTCCGGAAGCGTCTGCTCGGAGACGTACACGTGGCGGGCATCCCGCTGCAGGCGGGCGCCCTGGCACTCGTTGCAGGGTTGCGTGGAAATGTACTTGGCCAGTTCCTCGCGCAGCATGGCCGACTCGGTGTCCCTGTATCTGCGTTCCAGGTTGGGGATGACACCCTCGAACGGGTGGCGCTTGATGATGTCGCCACCGCGGTCACTGAGGTACAGGAATTCGATGTCTTCGCCATCACTGCCATGGAGGACCACCTCGCGAACCTCGTCGGTGAGGTCCTCGAAGGGCGTGTCCATGTTAAAGCCGTAATGCTCGGAGAGGGAGCGCAGCATCTGGAAGTAATAGACGTTGCGCCGGTCCCAGCCGCGTATGGCGCCAGCGCTGAGGCCGACCTCGGGGTTGCTGATCACTTTCGCTGGATCGAAGAACTGGCGGATTCCCAGGCCGTCGCAGGACGGGCACGCGCCGGCAGGATTGTTGAACGAAAACAGCTTCGGTTCGAGTTCGGGAATGCTGTGACCGCACACCGGGCAGGCGAAGCGTGCCGAGAACATGAGATCGTCGCGCCCGTCGTCGTCCATGAAGGCGACGCTGGCGAGCCCGTCGGTAAGTTCGAGTGCGGTCTCGAAGGATTCCGCCAGGCGCAGCCCCACGTCCGGGCGTACCTTGACCCGGTCCACGACGACCTCGATGTCGTGCTTGCGTTTCTTGTCCAGATCGGGGAAGTCATCGAGGTCGGTGACAATGCCGTCGACCCGGGCGCGCACGAAGCCCTGCGCGCGGAGGTTCTCAACAACGTGCAGGTGTTCACCCTTCCGCTGGCGGATGATCGGTGCCAGCACCATGATGCGGGAGTCCTCGGGCAGCGCGAGGACCTGGTCGACCATCTGGCTGACGGTCTGGGCCTCGAGATCGCGGCCATGGTCCGGGCAGCGTGGTGTTCCGGCACGGGCGAAAAGGAGCCGCAGGTAGTCGTAGATCTCGGTAATCGTCCCCACCGTGGAGCGCGGGTTGTGTGACGTCGATTTCTGCTCGATGGAAATGGCCGGCGACAGGCCCTCGATGTGGTCGACGTCCGGTTTTTCCATCAGTGACAGGAACTGCCGGGCATAGGTCGATAGGGACTCCACGTAACGACGCTGGCCCTCGGCGTAAAGTGTATCGAACGCCAGCGAGGACTTGCCGGACCCGGAAAGCCCCGTGATCACGACGAGTTTGTCGCGGGGGATGTCCAGGTCGACATTCTGAAGATTGTGGGTGCGGGCGCCCCGAACGAGAATAGATTCCATGTCGGCCGTGAGTTGCGAAAAGCAGACCAGTATAATGTGTCGCCACTGCCCGGCACAAAGCCGATAGGACCCTGATATGACTGCACACCCCATGAACCGGCCTGAACGGCGGGCTGTAATGCTGGCCGGAAGCGTGCTGGCGTTGCGCATGCTGGGCCTGTTCATGATCCTGCCCCTGTTCAGCCTGCATGCCGGGGGGCTGGAAGGATCGACCCCGTTACTGATCGGGCTGGCGCTGGGCCTCTATGGGCTCAGTCAGGCGGTGCTGCAGGTTCCTCTCGGTCACCTTTCCGACCGCATCGGCCGGCGTGCGGTGATTGCGGCGGGCCTGGTGGTCTTCGTGGTCGGGAGCCTGGTGGCCGCCGAGGCCGAATCGATCTGGATGCTGATGGTGGGCCGCCTCCTGCAGGGTGCCGGCGCCATCGCCAGCACGGTCCTCGCCCTGGTGGCTGATTCCACCCGCCTGCAGCAGCGCACCAAGGCGATGGCCATGACCGGCATGGGCATGGGTGGCGCGTTCCTGCTGGCAATCGTGCTCGGCCCGGTGCTGGCCCCGTCAATTGGCATGGATGGCATCTTTTACCTTGCGGCCGTGCTGGGCGTGGCCGCCCTGGCCCTGGCAGGAATGCTGCCGAAGGCCGCCGCGGCCCCGCCTCGCCCGGTCCTGCGCGGCGGCTTTCGCGTTGTCCTGGCCGATCCGGCCTGCCTGCCCTGGAACGTCAGCATCTTTCTGCTCCACCTTGTGCTCACGGCCTGTTTCGTCGCATTGCCGCTGCAACTGCATGGCGAACTCGGGATGCCGGTGGCGGACCATGCGTGGGTCTATTTTACGGCGATGGTCCTGTCCTTCGTGGTCGCGGTTCCGGCCATGATCATCAGTGAGCGCAGGGGCTTGGAGGTCGCGGGGCGGCGGGCCGCGGTGCTGGCCCTGGCCGTGGGTGCAGCCACCGTCGCCGTTGCCGGCACGCCCGGGCTGGCCTGGCTCGGGTTGTTCGTCTTTTTCTGCGGCTTCAACATGCTTGAGGCCTCGCTGCCCTCGGGCGTCAGCAAGCGCACACCGGCCGGCGGCAGGGGCCTGGTCATGGGCGTGTTTTCCAGCCACCAGTTCCTGGGCGCTTTTTGCGGCGGAGTGTTTGGCGGCTGGTTGTTGCATACCGGCAACGCGGCTGTTGTTCTCGCAGGGGTCGCGCTGCTGGCGTTGGCATGGCTGGCAGGCGCCCTGCTCGGCGGTCGCGTGTGGAGTGCCGACCGCTATGTCGTTGATCTGGCAAGCGCCCCGGGGAGTGACCAGGAAACCTGGCCGGACCTGTTGAGGGACATGCCGGGGGTACGGGACGTACAGGTGGTCCGGGAAGAAGGCGCGGCCTATTTGCGGGTCGATCGCCGCCAGTTCGACCCGCGTGTCCTCTGGGCCCACGGATGATTCGTGGGGCATAGCGCGTCGCGCCGGGCCCTGCTTATAGACCCGGGCATGGGCCAGGCTCCATCGATATAGCCAACCGGCATTTTGCCTGCGCAGTGCAGCGGGCTATGATGGGGCCGCCCAGGGATGGTCCGCGTGGCGCCGTCCGCGGTGTCCGGGCCCGCCACGGTAAAATCATACGAAGTCGAACACGGCGAAGGCAGACGAATACCGGACTCCGGAATTCGGGATATTGGAACAGGTAAGGGAGATCAGCATGGCTCGAGGCGTCAACAAGGTAATTCTCATCGGCAACTGCGGCAATGATCCGGAGCAGCGTTTTACGTCCTCGGGAAGCGGCGTGACCCACCTCAGCGTGGCCACTACCGAATCCTGGAAGGACCGCCAGAGCGGTGAGCGCAAGGAACGCACCGAGTGGCACCGGGTGGTTTTTTTCGGACGCCTGGGCGAGATCGCCAAGGATTACCTGCGCAAGGGTTCCAAGGTGTACATCGAGGGCTCCCTGCGCACCAGCAGTTACGAGGGCAAGGACGGCGTCAAGCGTTACACCACCGAGATCATTGCCAACGAGATGCAGATGCTCGACGGCAAGGGCGGCGGTGACTACTCGCAGCCTTCCCAGGGTTCCGCCTCGTCCGGGGATTCCTGGAACCAGGGTGGCGGCACGTCCGGTGGTCCCGTGGACTCCATCCCCGAAGAGGACGAGATTCCGTTCTGACGGATCCGACCCCGGGCCGGCAGTCACCTGGCGCGATCGAGCGCCCGGGACCTGACGCCGGCCCGCCCTTCATATATTCTTTCCGGTACGTGAAGCGAACTGCCCGGAACCATTCCTTTTGAAAGTCCTCCTGCTGGGAGCGGACACTGAAATTGGCGTCGAACTGGCTGCCCGTTGCGAGGCAGTTGCGATCGACTGCATTCCTGTTGATGCCCGTAAGGTCGACCTGACACATCCGCGGCGTGTCGCCAGGATCGTGAAGCGCCATCGGCCGGATGTCCTCATCAACCTGGTGGATTACGAGCCCGCGTCGGACAGCGACGAGGAGGGCGGGCGCGCACTGGAACTCAATCGAGACGGCGTGCACAACCTGGCCAAGGCCTGCCGTTCCCGTGAGACCCCGTTGATCCATCTCTCGACCGACCGCGTCTTCGATGGCGAGCGCGATGGCCCGTATTCGGAAACGGACCCCTGCGCGCCGGTCGATGTCTATGGTTCGTCGCGGCTGGAGGGCGAGGAGGCCCTGGCGGGCGAGCATCGGCAACACCTGATCCTGCGCACCGGTTGGACCTTCAGTTCGCGGCCGGATCGTTATCTTGCCCGACTGGTGGCCGCGGTCCAGGAGTCCGACAGGCTGGATCTTGATTCGACAGTGCAGTTCGCGCCGACAGCCAGTGGCGATGTGGCGCGGGTCTTTGTCGGAATCCTCCAACAACTCGATTGCGGCATTGAACCGTGGGGCGTGTA
This sequence comes from Pseudomonadales bacterium, assembly GCA_041588495.1. Lineage (GTDB taxonomy): Bacteria > Pseudomonadota > Gammaproteobacteria > Pseudomonadales > JBFGWM01 > JBFGWM01. The sequence goes on from JBFGWM010000014.1 coordinate 19,850, forward strand.
CCATTACTGCTCCGCGGACATCACCACCTGGTACGGGTTCGCGGAAGCCGCGGCCGGCGTGATGCGGAACTGTGTCGATTCGCCACTCGCGGAACTGGTGCCCGGTGCGGCGGGCGATGACGAGGTGGAACTGCCGCGGTCGGCGGGAGCCCAGCTCTCCTGCCGCAAGATTCTGAATACCTTCGGAATCCGCCAGCGACCCTGGGGTCGTGACCTGGAGGGGGCCGTGCACACGATTCTGCAACCGGCGGAAACCAGGGGCCGAAGCCCCGAGCCCGAAGCGGAGCACGCCGGGAAGGAGGCCTGAAGGAGCGGGCATGCGGATACTCGTTACCGGCGGAGCCGGATTCATCGGTTCGCACCTGGTCGACCGCCTTGTCGAGGCGGGTCACCGGGTCCGCGTGCTCGACAATCTCTCGACGGGCAACCTGGCGAACCTGCCGGATGCGGGCGACGCCCTGGAATTCGTCGAGGGGGACGTCACCGATCCGGGGCGCGTGCGGGACGCGCTCGAAGGTATCGAGTGCGTTGCCCACCTGGCCGCAATCGCCTCGGTGCAGGCATCGGTCGAGAATCCGGCCGCGACCCACGAGGTCAACTTTCACGGCACGCTGAACCTGCTTGAGGGCATGCGCGTTACCGGGTGCAGGCGCATCGCGTACGCGTCCTCGGCGGCGGTATACGGCAACCGCCATGCGCCACCGGTCAGCGAAAAGCTGGCGGCCGATCCGCTGACGCCGTACGCCGTGGACAAACTGGCGGGGGAGCGTTACCTCTCGTTCTACCGTCGGCAGTTCGGGATTGAGTCAGCGATCTTCCGCTTCTTCAACGTTTTCGGCCCGCGCCAGGATCCTGCCTCACCGTACTCGGGCGTGATCAGTATTTTTTGCGACCGGGCGCGATCCGGGAAAGCGGTCACGGTTTTCGGCGACGGCGAGCAGACCCGGGATTTTGTCTATGTCGGCGACGTGGTTGCGATCCTGGCGACCGCGCTGCTGCAGGACACCGATCATGATGGGCCGGCAAATGTCGGAATGGGGGTCGCGACGTCGGTCAACCAGTTGGTCGGTTACATCCGGGACATGACCGGCGCCACGTTCGAGGTCGGCCACGCGGAAGCACGGACTGGAGAGGTGCGGCACTCGATGGCCGACATCCGTGTTCTGAAGGAGCGATTCCCCGGCCAGGTGCCTTCGACGCCCGTGCGCGAGGGGCTGCGCAGGTTGCTCGAATCGATCTGACCGGCAGGCCCGGTTCGGTCGCATGCGCGGTCAGGAGGCTTGGTTCGCCTGTCTCCCGATTGCTGGATTCCCGGCCACGGCCCGGTTTTCAGTCAGACGCACAAGCAAGCACTCCCCGGATGCGTTTCCCGGCTCGTGGTCCACACTTCCCGGCGGTTTCCGGGTGCCCGAATGGTTGCTTCTGAAATGAGGGGGCGTTTACAGGGTTTCCTGCTCGTCGAGCAGGCCGGCCTCGTTGCTGAGCGCGGCACGGGCCCGCTTGCGGTAGAGCAGTTTCTGCTGCGCCTGGCGCGGCAGTTCGGTGAACAGGATCATGTTCTTGTCGATCAGGAGGTCGATCAGGTCCTCCAGGATCCGGGACAGGTCGCCATCGCTCTGCGCGAGGAACACCTTGGTGGCAGCATTGGGTTCGCCCTGTTCGAGGAACTCTTTGACCTCGGCATGATTGGACGAGAGCTTTTCCTCGACGCCGACGCGAAACGGCTTGGCGGACAATGCGATGATCTGGCCCTTGTTGTCCCGCAATACATAATGCATGTCTGGCTGACCCTTGCTGTGCTTTTTATCTGGGTGATCGTTGTCTTGGCGGTCCGGAGAAAAGCGCCCGAAACAGGACTGTTTGAAACGCCAGCAGCAGGCAGTCCAACCGATCCTGACCGGCGTTTAACAGAGCTCCCGGGAGTGCCCGATTGCCTTGCTATCATAACAAAAACCAGTACAGTATATACTACACTTGCAGGGGCGATTTAAGACCACCGCCGGTGACTGATTGCTGTCCGACCTCCGGATTTTCAGACGGCCCCGAACCAGGAATTCTGCATAATAACAATGGATTTTCATCATGGCTGATACCTCTACAGCGGCTGAGTCCCGTCCGGAAGCTGCGCCGAAACGCGTGACCAGTTCGGTGGTTGACTCCCACGACGACCCGTTGCTGGGTTGCCTGGTTCTGCTGACGAAGCTTTATCACAAGCCGTTTTCCGCGGACTCGCTGCGTGCAGGTCTGCCGCTGGTCAACAACCGCCTGACGCCGAGCCTGTTTCAGCGCGCGGCCCAGCGCGCGGATCTCTCCTCCAAGATCGTACGTCGGCCGCTGAAGAAAATTTCCGCGCTGATCCTGCCCTGCGTTCTCATCCTGCGGAACGAGCAGGCCTGTGTGCTGGTGTCTCTCGATCAGAAAAAAGGCACCGCGGTGGTGTTGCAGCCGGAGTCGGGAGACGGCGAGCACGAGGTGCAGCTCAAGGACATCGGCAAGGAATACAGCGGTTACGCAATATTTGTACGCCGCGAACACAAGTTCGACGAGCGTACGCCGGAACTCCTGCGCATTCAGAAGAAGAACTGGTTCTGGGGCACGCTGGCATCCAGCTGGCACATTTACCGCGACGTGTTGGTGGCCTCGCTCCTGCTCAACATTTTTGCGATCGCCAACCCACTGTTCGTCATGAACGTGTACGACCGCGTGGTGCCGAACAACGCGATCGAAACCCTCTGGGTGCTCGCCATCGGCATTACCGTCGTTTACGGTTTCGACCTTCTGTTGAGGACGTTGCGCGGTCACTTCATCGAGGTGGCGGGGAAGAAGTCCGACATCATGCTTTCCTCGCAGATCTTCGAGAAGGTCATGGGGCTCAAGCTGTCGGCGCGGCCGCCCTCGGTCGGCGCCTTCGCAAACAACCTGCGTGAGTTCGAGAGCGTCCGCAACTTCATCACGTCGGGCACCATCGCCACCCTGATCGACTTGCCGTTCGTGGTCCTTTTCCTGCTCGTGATCTGGTTCATTGGCGGCCCCATCGTGATTGTTCCCGCGATGGCGATTCCGATCATCATCCTCTACGGCGTGATGATCCAGGGTCCGCTGCGGGGTTCGGTGGAAGCCACCTTCCGCGCCTCGGCGCAGAAGAACGCGACCCTCATCGAGAGCCTGACCGGCATGGAGACCATCAAGGCGCTGGGTGCGGAAGGCCCGGTTCAGCGCAAGTGGGAGAACAACGTCGGCCACATCGCCAACTGGGGCGTGAAGTCGCGGCTGATTTCCTCGTCTTCTGTGAACATGGCGACGTTCATCCAGCAGATGGCATCGGTCGCCGTGGTCGTGTTCGGGGTGTACCTGATCTCGGACAAGGAAATGACCATGGGCGCCCTGATCGCCTGCGTGATCCTGACCGGACGCGCGGTGGCGCCGATGGGGCAGGTCGCCAACCTCGCCGCCAACTTCTTCCAGACGGTGACCGCGCTGAAGTCGCTGAACCAGATCATGGAACTTCCGGTCGAGCGCGAGGCGGGACGCTCGTTCGTGCACCGGCCCTCGCTGGAAGGGGACATCGAGTTTCACGACGTCAGTTTCCAGTATCCGGGCGCCGAGGTCGCCTCACTGAAGAACGTCTCCTTCCGCCTGAAGAAGGGCGAGAAACTGGCCATCATCGGCCGCATCGGTTCCGGCAAGACCACCCTGGAAAAACTTTTGCTCGGGCTGTACGAACCGACTTCAGGTTCGGTCACCCTGGACGGTATCGATCTCAACCAGATCGACCCGGCCGACCTGCGACGGAACATCGGCTACATTCCGCAGGACATCATGCTGTTCTTCGGCACGGTGCGCGAGAACATCGTCTATCACGCGCCGTTCGCCGATGACGGCGCGGTGATTCGTGCGGCGGAAATCGCCGGGGTGGACGAGTTCGTCAACCGCCACCCGCAGGGTTTCGACATGCTCGTCGGCGAGCGGGGCGAACGCCTGTCGGGCGGCCAGCGCCAAAGCATTGCGGTGGCCCGGGCCCTGTTGCTCGACCCGCCAATCATGCTGATGGACGAGCCCAGCAACTCGATGGACAACAGTACCGAGGACAACCTCAAGACAAAGCTGAAGGGTGTGCTGAAGGACAAGACGGTCATCCTGATTACCCACAAGGCATCTCTACTCGACCTGGTC
>JBFGWM010000015.1:0-23895 GCA_041588495.1 Pseudomonadales bacterium
ACCTGCAACGGCGCGACGGGGTGCCCGACCAGTAAATGGCCGATACGCACCAGCAGGACCAAGCCGAACTCCGCGCGGAGCCGGTTGCACGCCGTGCTGCCGCGGGGAAACTCGTAGAAAATGGTGGCGGTGTCAGCGTCTTTTTCCATGCGCGATTCACGGCAGTCGCTGATGATGCGGTGGTAGCGATTGAAAACGGTGAACGCTTCCTCGATGGTGCGGCAGTTCATGAACAGGTAACCGACGACGTTGAGGACGCCCACCGAGGCCTGCTCACCCATGTGCAGTCCGAGAGCGGGGTCGCCGGTCATCGCCAGGGCCAGTTCCTGGAGGCGGTCATACTCGGCGACACCGACCCGCGCCCGCGGGTCCTCGAGCAGCGCGGGGTCGACCCCGGCGTGGGCCAGCCATTCCGCGCGATCGACACCCATGCGAACCACGTTGTCCGCGAGCAGGCGCACCAGCGGTACCGAGATGTCCATCGCCCGTAATCCTCAGGTACCCACCGCGTGGGTCCGCAGTATGGAGATCAGCGCGTTGCCGGCGTTGGAGAGGGTTCTCTCCTTGTGCACAACATAGCCCAGGCGGCGGCTGATCCGGACGCCCGGAACCGGGACCCGGCGCAGGGAGGCGTCGAGCATGCTCTCGGGCAGGATGCTCCAGCCGAGGCCGACCGCGGTCATCACCTTGATGGTTTCCAGGTAGTTGGTCTCGATCGCGACATTGAGGGCCAGTTGCTCCGCCGCAAACAACTCACCGGCGATGCGCCGGGTGAAGGTGTTGGAACTCGGCAACAGGGCGTCGTAGCCGACCAGGTCGGTGAGGGCCGGTTTCCGGCGCCGCGCCAGGGGATGGTCGCGCCCGCAGACAAACACCAGCGGGTCAGGCCAGATCGTGACCGCCTCCACCCGCGGATCGGGTTCCGGGGGCAGGGTGATCACGGCAAGTTCCAGGTCGCCACGCAGCACCGCGTCGTGGGCGATCTCCGAGTCCGTGAAACGGATGTCGAGGCGCACATCCGGGTACTCGGAGGTGAACGTGCGCAGTACCGGGGCGAGGTGGTGGAGGCCGATGTGATGGCTGGTCGCCAGGGCCAGGCTGCCACCCACCTGTCCCGACAGGTTGCGTATCGCGCGACGGGTGTCCTGCAACTCCTGGAGAATGCGGCGGGCGCGGCGCTCCAGTTCGCGGCCGGCCTCGGTCAGCAGCACCCGCCGCCCGGTGCGGTCGAACAGGCGGCTGCCAAGCTCCTCTTCAAGCAGGGCAACGCGCTTGCTGACCGCGGGCTGGGTGAGGAAGAGTTCCTCCGCGGCGCGCGAGAAGGACTGCTTGCGGGCCACGGCCTCGAAGGCCTGTAAGGCGTCGATATCCATGCCGTCCAGGAATAACCTCCAGTTATCCAATATATAAAGAATATGAATTTGGATTATGCCCGCGTCAAGCGTAGGATTGCCTGCAGATACGTTCCATGCAGGCAAAGACGATGGGCGGCAAGACACTCTACGACAAGCTCTGGGATGCGCACCTGGTCTCGGAAAGGCCCGACGGCACGGCGCTGATCTATATCGACCGTCACCTGCTGCACGAGGTCACCTCGCCACAGGCGTTCGCCGGGCTGCGCCTGGCGGGACGCCGGCCCTGGCGCATCGACGCCAACCTGGCGACCCCGGACCACAACGTGCCGACCACGGACCGCGAGAAGGGCGTGGAGGGTATTCGCGACCCGGTCTCGCGCATCCAGGTGGAGACCCTGGATGCCAACTGCGACGAGTTCGGCATCCTCGAATTCCGCATGACGGACATGCGCCAGGGAATCGTGCACGTGATCGGTCCGGAGCAGGGCGCGACCCTCCCCGGGATGACCGTGGTGTGTGGCGATTCCCACACCTCCACCCACGGCGCGTTCGGCGCACTGGCCCACGGCATCGGCACTTCCGAGGTCGAGCACGTGCTCGCCACCCAGTGCCTGATCCAGAAGAAGATGAAGAACATGCTGGTGCGCGTCGACGGCAGGCTCGGACCCGGGGTCAGCGCCAAGGACGTCATTCTTGCCATCATCGGGAAGATCGGCACCGCGGGCGGCAACGGTCACGCGATCGAGTTCGGCGGTTCGACGATCCGCGCGCTGAGCATGGAAGGCCGCATGACCATCTGCAACATGGCCATCGAGGCAGGCGCCCGGGCCGGCATGGTGGCGGTGGACGCCACCACCATCGATTACGTACGCGGCCGACCCTATGCGCCGACCGGCGCCGACTGGGAGCGCGCGGTCGCGGCCTGGGGCGATCTGCACAGTGACCCCGACGCCACCTTCGACACCGTGGTCGAACTCGACGCCGCGGAGATTGCGCCCCAGGTCACCTGGGGAACCTCGCCGGAGATGGTCACCGGGATTGACGGCACGGTACCCGATCCGGAGCAGCAGAGCGATCCCGTACGCCGCGAGGGATATGCGCGTGCCCTGCAGTACATGGGCCTGGAAGCCGGCACGCCGATTCGTGACATCCGTCCCGACCGGGTGTTCATCGGGTCGTGCACCAACTCGCGGATCGAGGACCTGCGCGAGGCGGCAGCCGTGGTGCGCGGCCGCAAGGTGGACCCGCGCCTCAAGCAGGCGCTGGTGGTCCCGGGCTCCGGACTGGTGCGCCAGCAGGCCGAGGCCGAGGGACTCCACGAGATCTTTCTGGATGCCGGCTTCGAATGGCGGGCCCCCGGCTGCTCGATGTGCCTGGCCATGAACCCGGACCGCCTGGAATCGGGCGAACACTGCGCGTCGACCTCGAACCGCAACTTCGAGGGACGCCAGGGAAGTGGCGGCCGCACCCACCTGGTGAGCCCGGCGATGGCGGCAGCGGCAGCGATCGCGGGTCATTTCGTCGACGTGCGCGAATTGCAGGAGGAGGGCGGACGATGAAAAAGTTCACCACCCACACGGGACTGGTCGCACCCCTGGACCGCGCCAACGTGGACACCGACCAGATCATCCCCAAGCAGTTCCTGAAATCGATCGAACGCACGGGATTCGGGCCCAACCTGTTCGACGAATGGCGCTACCTGGACGAGGGTCTGCCCGGGCAGGACTGTTCGAACCGACCGTTGAACCCGGACTTCGTGCTGAACCAGGCGCGCTATAAAGGCGCCTCGATCCTCCTCGCGCGGCAGAACTTCGGCTGCGGCTCGAGCCGGGAGCATGCCCCGTGGGCGCTGGACGACTTCGGTTTCCGCTGCATCATCGCGCCCAGCTATGCCGACATATTTTTTAATAATTGCTTCAAGAATGGGCTGTTACCCATTGTTCTTGAAGAAACTATCGTGGACGAGCTGTTCCAGGCCGTGGAAGGGAGCGAGGGCTACACCCTCAGCGTGAGCCTGGAGGATTGCACAATTTCCCGGCCCGACGGCGACGACATTGATTTCTCGGTGGACGAGTTCCGCCGTCACTGCCTGCTCGAGGGGCTCGATGACATCGGCCTCACCCTGCAGGATGCCGACGCCATTCGTGCCTACGAGACGCGACGCCGGCAGGAGGCGCCCTGGCTGTTCGGCCTCGGCCGCCATGACCCGCAGGAGGAAACAAGCCCGTGAGCAAACCCGCAGGCAACCGCAGGATTCTCGTTCTTCCCGGCGACGGGATTGGCCCCGAGGTCACCGCCGAGGCGGTGCGGGTCCTGGAACTGGCCAACGACCGCTGGAAACTCGGCATCGAACTGGATCGCGGCCTGGTCGGCGGCGCCGCCATCGACGACAGCGGAGTGCCGTTGCCGGAGGCGACGCTGGCCGCGGCGCGGGACTCCGCTGCAGTCCTCCTGGGTGCGGTCGGCGGTCCGAAATGGGACGCCGTGGAGATGCGGATACGCCCGGAGAAGGGCCTGCTGGGCCTGCGCTCGGGCCTCGAGTTGTTTGCCAACCTGCGCCCGGCAATCCTGTATCCACAACTGGCGTCCGCGTCGTCCCTGAAACCGGAGATTGTCTCGGGACTGGACATCATGATCGTCCGTGAACTGACCGGGGGCATCTATTTCGGGGAGCCGCGCGGCGTGCGTACCCTGGAAAACGGCGAACGGCAGGGCTTCAACACCTACGTGTACTCGGAATCGGAAATCCGCCGCATCGGCCGGGTCGCGTTCGATCTGGCCATGAAACGGAATCGCCGGCTGTGCTCGGTGGACAAGGCCAATGTCCTCGAGGTAACCGTCCTGTGGCGGGAGGTCATGGAGGAACTCGCCGGGGATTACCCCGAGGTCGAGCTGAGCCACATGTACGTGGACAATGCCGCCATGCAGCTGGTTCGCGCACCGCGGCAGTTCGACGTCATCGTCACCGGCAACATGTTCGGCGACATCCTCTCCGACGAGGCGGCCATGCTCACCGGGTCCATCGGCATGCTGCCGTCGGCCTCACTGAACGCGGACGGGCAGGGGATGTACGAGCCGTGTCACGGCTCGGCGCCGGACATCGCCGGGCAGGGGCTGGCCAACCCGCTGGCGACGATCCTGTCCGTGGCCATGCTGCTCCGCTACACCCTGGACGCGGCGGAGCCGGCCAACGCCATCGAGGCCGCGGTGGGCACGGTCCTGGAGAGCGGATACCGTACGGCGGATATCGCCGGGGATTCCGATGACGCTGCGATCCGCAGGGTCAGCACCACACAAATGGGCGACGCGGTACTCGCGGCGCTCGCCAACTGAGCCCGCGTCCGCGGGAGCAACGGAGTAACAGGAAATGAGCAGGCAGTTTCGGGTCGCAGTCGCGGGTGCCACCGGCGCCGTGGGCGAAACCATGATCGAGATTCTCGAGGAACGGGACTTCCCGGTCGCTGAGCTGGTGCCCCTGGCGAGCAGTCGCTCGGCCGGCAAGACCGTCAGTTTCCGCAACAAGACCCACGACGTGCGCGACCTCGCGGAATTCGACTTCGAGGGGACCGACATCGCGCTGTTCTCGGCCGGCGGCAGCGTTTCCGCCGAACACGCGCCGCGGGCGGCGGCCGCCGGCTGCGTGGTCATCGACAATACCTCCCACTTCCGCAATGAGCCGGACATTCCCCTGGTGGTGCCCGAGGTCAACCCGATGGCCATGGCCGCCTACCGGGAACGCAACATCATCGCCAACCCGAACTGCTCCACCATCCAGATGGTGGTTGCCCTCAAGCCGATCCACGATGCTGTCGGCATCACCCGCATCAACGTGTGCACCTACCAGGCGGTATCCGGAACCGGCAAGCAGGCCATCGAGGAACTCGCCGCGCAGACCACGGCGCTGCTCAGCGGACGCCCGGCGGAGCGCAAGGTGTATCCGAAGCAGATCGCGTTCAACGTCCTCCCGCACATCGACACCTTCCAGGAAAACGGCTACACGCGGGAGGAGATGAAGATGGTGTGGGAGACCCGCAAGATTCTCGGTGACGACACCATCCAGGTGAACCCGACCTGCGTGCGGGTGCCGGTCTTCTACGGCCACAGCGAGGCCGTCCACCTGGAAACCCGGGACCGCATCAGCGCCGACGAGGCCCGTGATCTGCTGGCCGGCGCACCCGGGGTCAAGGTCATGGACGAACGCACGGACGGCGGCTATCCCACCGCGGTGTCCGACTCCGCGGGTCACGACCCCGTGTTCGTCGGGCGGATTCGCGAGGATATCTCCCACCCCCACGGACTGGATCTGTGGATCGTGTCGGACAATGTCCGCAAGGGTGCCGCGCTTAACAGCGTGCAACTTGCCGAATTATTGATAAAAGACTATCTATGATTGATACTTGCCGCCGTTTCTGAAGGATCAGTATCAAATGGCGGCATTGGCCCTTCCGGTACCGGTGAATGCGGGGATCGGGGCAGTCGAAGCCGGCAGGGGATGTCTTCAGGGCCGAACAGATTCAAGAGAACGGAGTTCATAATAATGGCGATGCGCAGACTGTGTTTGGCACTCATCCTGGGTCTGGGTCTGTTGCCCGGCCTCGCACAGGCGCTTGGCCTGGGCAGTCTCACGCTGCGCTCCCACCTGTATGAGCCCCTCGACGCCGAAATCGAACTGCTGAGCCCGGGCCAGCTCAGCGCCAACGAGATCCTTGCCAACCTTGCGTCGCACACCGATTTCGACCGGGCCGGGGTGCAGCGCTTCTATCATCTTTCACTGATCCGTTACCAGGTCACGCGCAATCGCGCCGGGCGCATGGTCGTCCGCATGACCACCGAAAAGCCGGTCACTGAACCGTTCCTCAACTTCCTCGTCGAAATTCACTGGCCCAGCGGCAAGCTGCTGCGCGAATACACGATCCTGCTGGATCCGGTCAGCATCGCGCGTACCGAGCCCGCGCCGATCCGTGCGCCGAAGGCGGCGCCGGTGGCCAAGGCCCCGGAACCGCCGCAGCCCGCCCCGGCGCCCAAGCCCGCAGTGGCCCCGGCGCGGACCACCTCCACCGCCGTGGCAAGTTCACCACGCAAGCCGTCCCCCGAGCCCGTCGCGGGGGACACACCGCCAAAAAAATCACCGGGCGCCGCGCCCAGAACAACGCGGCCTGACCAGTACGGTCCAGTCAAGAGTAACGAAACCCTCTGGACGATCGCCAAGCGGGTCCGCCCGGATGGCGTCAGCATGCACCAGACCATGCTGGCCATCCAGCGTGCGAATCCAGAGGCGTTCATCCGCAACAATATCAACCTGCTGCGCAAGGGTGCCGTACTGCGCATACCCGGCGCCGACGAAATCCGTGACCTGGACAAGCAGGCCGCGGTCCAGGAAGTCGCTCGCCAGGCGGAAACCTGGCGGGTAAAACGTGATCCGGCCGGAGGCACCGCGGACTCGAAGGCCGAGAAGGAGCCGGATGCCAGTCACCTGCGGCTGGTCACACCCGGTGCCGAAACCCAGGACAAGGTCAGTTCTGCCGCGGGGGGCGCAGAGAAGGACGGCTCCGAAGCGCGCGCCGCGCTGGAGACCCAACTCGCGGTCACCAAGGAAAATCTCGACAAGGCTGACCGCGAATCCGGTGAACTGCGCAGCCGTCTCGGTGAACTGGAAGCCCAGGTTGACACCCTGCAACGCCTGCTCAGCCTGAAGGACGAACAACTCGCGGCCCTGCAGGCCCGGCTCGCCGAAAGCGAGGACGCCGCGGTGGAAGGCACAGCGCTGCCCGCCGACGCCATGGACGCGATGAAGGACGCCATGCCCGGCGAGGGTGAAATGGCGCCGGAAGAGCCCCTAATGACCGGCGACGAGGCACCGGCGATCGACCTGCTGGCCGAACCCGAACCCGTCGCAACCCCGGATCTCTCCCTGCTCGAGGAACCCGAGGTCGCGGAAGCACCGGCACCCACGCCACCCCCGCCTCCCGCACCCGCACCGGCGCCAGCACCGCAGCCCGGACTGGTCGACCGCATTCTCGGCAACCCCATGCTGCTGGGCGGCATTGGCGGCGGTGTCCTGCTGGCCTTGCTGGGCGGCGTGTGGGCCATGCGCCGCAAGTCCGCGGCTGCTGAAGAGGAAGACGAGGGCATCGCCGACCTGTTGGCGGAGGACGCCGACGCTCCCGCCATGGCTCCCGACATCGATCTCGAGATCGAGGACGACGCGTCGGTCGCCGAGGAACCGCCGGCTATCATCGAAGAACCGGACCTGGATCTGGATCTGGCCACCGAAGAGCCCGAGGATACCGGGGAACCGGTACCGTCCCTGGATGAGCTCGGACTTGAGCTGACTGCGGATATCGCCGGCGCGGGTGGTGCGGCGGCAGAGGAACCGGAACCGGCGCCCGCGGCGACAGAGGAGCCCGCCAGCACGCTTTCCGACCTCGACGCGGAACTCGATTCAATGGCGGATTTCGCCGACGAGGAAGACCTGGGTACCGGGCTCGAAGCGGAAGCACCGCAAGCAGAGCCCGAGCCTGAACCGGAACCTGCGCCCGAACCCGAACCAGCCGCCGAACTCGAAGAACTCGACCTCGGCAGCCTGGAGGAGCCCCCCGCCGAGCCCGCAGCGGAAGCTGTCGAAGAACTCGACCTGGGCAGCCTCGACGAGGTTCCAGAGGAGCCCGTGGCGGAAGCAGCCGATGAACTCGGACTGGGTGACCTTGAACTGCCCGCGGAAGAAGACCTCGCGGAAAGTGCCGACGAACTCACCCTGGAACTCGATGCCGAACCGGAAGCCGGGGCGGAAGAGCCCAGCCTGGACGAACTGTCCGCCGAACTGGACGAACTGTCCGGCGCCGCAGCGGTAAGCGACGAGGCCTCCGGCCTGGACGAACTCGACCTCACCTCCGATATCGGTGATGAACTCGAGCTCGACGAGGACCTGGACGAGGTTGATGCGGCCGATGAGGCTGGCACCAAGATCGACCTTGCACGTGCCTACATCGACATGGGCGATATGGAAGGCGCCCGCGAAATCCTCGACGAGGTCGTGGTCGAGGGCAACGAGGCCCAGCAGGCGGAAGCCAAGGCGCTGCTGGAAAAACTCTGACCATCCCCCTCCACTGACCGGGGCCGGCGCATGCGCCGGCCCCTCGTGTTTCTGCAATGAACCGATACGCGCTCGGCATCGAGTACTGCGGCGCCGCCTTCCAGGGCTGGCAGCGGCAATCGCGCCCGCAACCGCCACGCACGGTACAGTGCGAACTGGAAGTGGCGCTGGGCAGCGTTGCGGACGCGCCTGTCAACGTCTTCTGTGCGGGGCGCACCGACAGCGGCGTGCATGCCACCGGGCAGGTGGTCCATTTCGAAACCTCCGCGGAGCGCTCCGCGGACGCCTGGGTCCGCGGCACCAACAGCCGCCTGCCCGGAGACGTGCGCGTACGCTGGGCGCGCGCGGTGAGCGAGACGTTCCACGCCAGGCACAGCGCCATCTCGCGGGAATATCTGTATGTCATCTGCAACCGTCCCGTCCGCCCGGCAACCCTCGCGGCCTGCGCAACCTGGATCCACGGGCCACTGGATGTCGCACCCATGCACGACGCGGTGCAGGCGCTGGTCGGCGAACACGATTTCTCGGCGTTCCGCGCCGCGGGTTGCGAATCGTCCACGCCGATGCGCAGGATCTTCCGCGCCGGGGTCTGCCGGCACGGGGACCTGGTCGCCCTGCGCCTGCAGGGGAATGCGTTTCTGCTGCACATGGTGCGGAATATCGCCGGGTCCCTGCTCGAAGTCGGCCGTGGCAGCCGCGGGCCGTCCTGGGTCGCGGAACTGCTTGCGGGCCGCGACCGGACCCGCGCCGGACCGACGGCCCCGCCCGACGGGCTCCACCTGATCGGCGTCGGTTATCCGGTGCTTCACGGCCTGCCGGATTGCGGCGGGCTGCCGTGGTTCCTGGATCACGGACCGGTGTGGTGCTGGTAACGGAAACACCCTCAATCTGCTAGTATGACGCGCCCGAAACCAGCAGGGTCGCGTCGTGTCACGTTGCCGGATCAAGATATGCGGAATCACCTCGCCAGACGACGCGCGCATGGTTGCGGCCGCCGGCGCGGATGCCATCGGCCTGGTGTTCCATGCGCGCAGCCCGCGTCATCTGGAGATTTCCCGGGCACGCGAGATCGTCGCGGCATTGCCCGCATTCGTTGCGGCGACGGCACTCTTCGTCGACGCTGAGACGGCGACCGTGGAGAAGGTGCTCGCCGAGGTCCCGGTCGACCTGCTGCAGTTCCATGGTCGCGAGGAGCCAGCCTACTGCAACGCGTTCGGCCGCCGTTACATCAAGGCGATCCGCATGCAGCCGGGTCTCGATGCGCGCAGCGCCATGCTGCGGTATCCCAACGCCTGCGGCATTCTTCTCGACAGCTACTCGGACGTTCACGCGGGCGGTACCGGCACCAGTTTCGACTGGAAACGGGTTCCCGACGACACCCTTGTCCCGATCGTGCTGGCCGGGGGCCTGCGTCCCGAGAACGTTGCCGACGCCGTGCAGCGGGTGCGTCCCCATGCAGTGGACGTGAGCAGTGGGGTAGAATCGGCACCGGGTCGCAAGGATCCGGAGCGGGTCCGGCGCTTCATCGAAGCGGTGCGCGCGGGCGAAAACGGAACAGGATTGGATGACGCATGACTAAGGTGCAACAAACGGCGCAACTCCCGGACCGGGAGGGCCACTTCGGGCCCTACGGGGGCCGTTTCGTGTCCGAGACCCTGATACCGGCGCTCGACGCCCTGGAGGCAGACTACGCACGGCTCTCGGGCGACCCGGCGTTCCAGGCCGAACTCGACGCCGACCTGCGTCACTACGTGGGGCGTCCGTCGCCGCTGTACTTCGCGGAACGCTGGACCCGGAAACTGGGCGGCGCGAAGATCTACCTCAAGCGCGAGGACCTGAACCATACCGGCGCACACAAGATCAATAACACCGTCGGCCAGGCCCTGCTCGCCAAGTATTCCGGAAAACCACGGGTGATCGCCGAGACCGGGGCCGGCCAGCACGGCGTCGCCACGGCCACCGTGGCCGCGCGACTCGGCCTCGAATGCTGCGTGTACATGGGGGCCGAAGACATCGAGCGTCAGGCCCTGAACGTGTACCGCATGCGTCTTCTGGGCGCCGAGGTGCGGGCGGTGGAATCCGGTTCGAAGACGCTCAAGGATGCCATGAACGAGGCCCTGCGCGACTGGGTCACCAACGTCGACGACACGTTCTACATCATCGGCACGGTCGCCGGACCGCATCCCTACCCGATGCTGGTGCGGGACTTCCAGGCCGTGATCGGCCGCGAAACCCGCGAGCAGATCCTGGAACTGGAGCAGCGACTCCCGGACGTGCTGGTCGCCTGCGTCGGCGGCGGCTCCAACGCCATGGGCCTGTTCTACCCGTTCATCGACGACGAGGGCGTCGAACTGGTCGGCGTTGAGGCCGGCGGTCACGGGCTCGCCACGGGCGAGCATGCCGCACCGCTGTGCGCCGGGCGACCGGGCGTGTTGCACGGCAACCGCACCTACCTGATGGAAGACGACGCGGGTCAGATCCTGCCCACCCACTCGGTGTCCGCGGGTCTTGATTACCCCGGCGTGGGGCCCGAGCACTCCTGGCTGCGTGACTCCGGCCGGGCCCGCTACGAGGCGGTCACCGACGACGAGGCCATGCACGCGTTTCATGACCTGACCCGCACCGAGGGCATCATGCCGGCCCTGGAGTCCTCCCATGCGCTGGCCTGGTGCATTCGCGAGGCGCCGAAGCTCCCGCCCGAGACCCTGGTGGTGGTCAACCTCTCCGGGCGTGGCGACAAGGACATCCACACGGTCGAGCAGTACGCGCCGGCGAAGGGCACGGGGGACTAGGTTCATGTCACGTATCGGCAAGCGTCTCGGAGACCTGCGCGGAGCAGGGCGGAAAGCCCTGATCCCCTTCGTCACCGCCGGTGATCCTGATCTCGACACCACCCTCGACATCATGCACGGACTGGTCGCCGGTGGTGCGGACATCATCGAACTCGGGGTTCCGTTTTCCGACCCCATGGCGGACGGTCCGGTGATCCAGCGCGCCTCGGAGCGCGCCCTGGACCGTGGCGTGCGCCTGGCCGACGTACTCGAGTTGGTCAAACGCTTCCGCCAACGCGACGCCGACACCCCGGTGGTGCTCATGGGCTACCTCAATCCGGTGGAGGTCATGGGCTACGAACGCTTCGCAGATGCCGCGGCCGATGTCGGGGTGGACGGCGCCCTGGTGGTCGACCTGCCGCCCGAAGAGGCCGCGACCCTGCGCATCCCGCTGAGCGCCCATGGGCTGGACCTCATCTTCCTGCTGGCCCCGACCACCACCGACGAGCGTGCCCGGCGTATCTGCGCCGAGGCCAGTGGTTACCTGTACTACGTGTCCCTGAAAGGCGTCACCGGCGCGGGCAACCTGCGGATCGACTCGGTCGCCGGCCGCGTCGCCGCGCTGCGCGCCATCACCGATCTCCCCATCGGGGTCGGGTTCGGCATCGCCGACCGCGAATCCGCGACCGCCGTGGCCCGCGTCTCCGACGGCGTGGTCATCGGCAGCGCGCTGGTGCGACGGATCGAGGAACTCAGCGCTTCCGGTGGCGATGTTGCCGGTGGGCTGCAAGCCTTTCTTGCCGACATTCGCGCCGGGCTGGACAGCCTCGACTCCGAAAACTGAGCGATCGCCGCGTATTGCCCTCGGCAGTCGCTGCCGGATGCGCTATTCTCCACTGATGACCGATCCGGGACCGTTTCACAGGGAAGCGCGGGGTACTGGAATGCTGTCCGGCTGCACGCCGCAACTCCCCGCCACGGGGAGGGAACCCGCACATGGCTGATTCAAAATCCAGCAACAGCTGGGTGGAACGCATGCTGCCGAGCCTGTCGCGGCCGCCCGAGGAGTCCCCCCGCGCCACCGTTCCCGAGGGCTTGTGGAAGAAGTGCGCCAAGTGCGACTCCGTCCTCTACCGCCCTGATCTCGAACGCAATCTCGAGGTCTGCCCCAAGTGCGGACACCACATGCGGATCACCGCGCGGCAGCGACTGCGCATCTTCCTCGACGAGGGCGACAAGGAGGAGATCGGCGCCGGCCTCGAGCCCGAGGACATCCTCAAGTTCCGCGACACCAAGCGGTACCGTGACCGGATTTCCGGCGCCCAGAAGGAAACCGGGGAAAAAGACGCGCTGGTGGTGATGAAAGGCGCGGTGAAGGGGATTCCCGTGGTCAGCGCGGCCTTCGAGTTCAGTTTCATGGGTGGGTCCATGGGTTCGGTTGTCGGCGAACGTTTCGTGCGTGGCGCCCGCACCAGCCTCGACGAGGGCATCCCCATGATCTGCTTCTCGGCCAGTGGCGGCGCGCGCATGCAGGAAGCCCTGATCTCGCTGATGCAGATGGCCAAGACCAGTGCTGCCATCGGCAAGTTGCGGCGCGAACGGATTCCCTATATCTCGGTCCTGACCGACCCCGTTTACGGCGGCGTTTCCGCCAGCCTGGCCATGCTCGGGGACCTGAACCTCGCGGAACCGCGGGCCCTCATCGGTTTCGCCGGTCCGCGGGTCATCGAGCAGACCGTGCGCGAGAAGTTGCCGGAAGGCTTCCAGCGCAGCGAGTTCCTGCTCGAACACGGGTTCATCGACATGATCGTCGAGCGCGGCAAGATGCGCGACACCATCGCGCGCGTGCTCGGCATCCTGCTCAGCGGCCGGAAGACGGCCTGAGGCACTCCCGGCGAGCGAACCCAGCCCATGACTTCCCGCACCCTCGCGGACTGGCTGCAACGGCTTGAGCACCTGCACCCCAGGACGATCGAACTCGGACTGGACCGCCTCCGCGTGGTCAGTTCCGCCCTCGGCATGGGTACCGACTGGAAACCCGCGCCGACCGTCGTGACCGTCGCCGGGACCAACGGCAAGGGCTCCACCGTCTGGCTGCTGGAAGCGATCCTCGCGGCGGGCGGACTGCGGGCGGGGTCCTATACCTCGCCACACCTGGTCGACTACAACGAACGCGTCCGCATCGAACGGCAACCCGTGTCCGACGCCGCCCTGTGCGAGGCTTTCGAATGGGTGGAAGCGGGCAGGGGAGACACACCGCTCACCTACTTCGAGTTCGGTACCCTGGCCGCCCTGAAACTGCTCGCCGACGCGCATCTCGACGTGGTGGTGCTCGAGGTCGGCATGGGGGGCCGTCTGGACGCGGTCAACATCGTGGATTCCGATGTGGCCGTGATCTGCAGCATCGGAATCGACCACGTTGACTGGCTTGGTCCGGATCGTGCGTCGATCTCCCGGGAAAAAGCCGGCATCATGCGGCCCGGACGCCCGGTGGTGATTGCCGAGCCGGACCCGCCCCCGGACCTTGCCGAATGCGCGGCAACGGTGGGGGCACTGCCCCTGTGGATCGACCGCGACTTCGCACTGGCCGACACCCCTGCGGGACTCGCCTGGCAGGGTCGCAACCGCGAGGGCCAGGCCGTACAGGTCACCGGGCTGCCCCGGGGAAACGCCCATCCCCACGCGATTGCCGCTGCCCTGCAGGTGCTGGCCCTGCTGCCCGTGGCAGCCGCGACCCCGGCCGCGATCCACGCCGGCCTGCAGGGCGGCCCGCCACCGGCACGTTGCCAGGTGGTGAACTGGCACGACCGGCGACTGGTCATCGACGTGGCCCATAACGAGCAGGCCGCCCTGCGCCTGCGGGATTTCCTCGGCAGCCTGCCGGAACCCGCAACGGACACGGCCCGCCGCGTCGCCATCATCGGAATGCTTCGCGACAAGCCCGTTCCGGGTACAATCGGGGCCTTGCTCGACTGGGCGGACCACTGGTTGTGCGTTCCGGGCGAGGGCAGCCGCGGGATGGACGCGGACGGGCTTGCCGACCGGGTGCGCCAGCTGTGCGCCCATCCGGTTGAGACCTGCGCCGATGTGAATGCCGCGCTTGCGCGGGCCGCGAGCCTCGGTGACGCCGGCGACACCGTGGTGGCCTATGGATCTTTCGGCGTGGCGGGAGCCGCCCTCGCGGCTGCCGGACAACGCGCCGTTCCGCCAATGGACTGAAAAATGGACAGGCAGGTACTCAAATACAGGATCATCGGTGCCCTGGTGCTGCTTTCCATCGGCGTGATCTTCCTGCCCATGATCCTGGATGGCCGCAACCCGGTCCTCGAGGAGGAAAGTCCGCTGCCGCCCCGCCCGGCGACCGCCACGTTCGGAAGTTACGAGCCCCGGCAGGTCGAATGGGCCGAGGACACCCGCCACGACCCCTGGGCCGACGTGGACCGCGTCGAGGAAACCCCGCCTGACCCGGAAAAGCCCGAGGTGCCCGACAGCGAGCTTCCGAAACGACCGGCGCTGCAGGAAAACGGCCTCCCCGAGGCCTGGGCGGTACAGCTCGCGACGTTTTCCAGGGCCGAGAATGCCACGGCGCTCAGCACCCGCCTGCGCAAGGCCGGTTATCACGCCTATGAACAAGAAGTGCAGACCGCCGGCGGAACCATGGTCCGGGTTTTCGTGGGTCCGGAGATGGTGGCCACCCACGCCCGCGAACTGCGAGACAAACTGGGGAAGGAATTCAAGCTCAAGGGCATCGTGGTCCGCTTCCGCCCCTGACCTGGCGTTTAGGCCCGACGGCTTTTTCTGGTAAAATGACCGCCTTCCCGGGCATTTGCGTACCCTGAGACTTGGCCGAACTTCCTTTCAACTGGGCCGACTGGATCATCATCGCGGTCACCCTGTTCTCCATGCTGATCAGCGTGATCCGCGGTTTCGTGCGCGAGGCGCTGTCCCTGGCCACCTGGGTGGCCGCATTCCTGGTCGCACGGATTTTCACCCCGGAGCTTGAACCGCGGCTCGTGGACTACATCGAAACGCCCAGCGTGCGCATGGCGGTCGCCTTCGCCGCGCTATTTTTTGCTACGCTGATCGCCGGTTCCATCATAAACTTCCTGGTAGGACAGTTGGTCAAGGCGACCGGCCTGAGCGGCACCGACCGCCTGCTCGGCATCGTCTTCGGCTTCGCGAGAGGCGTGGTCCTGTTCGTCGTCGCGGTGGCGCTTCTGAAGCTCACCCCGGCGCCTCGCGACCCCTGGTGGGGCCAGTCGGTGATCATTCCCCACCTCGAAATCGTCGAGGACTGGTCAAGGCAGAATTTCGGCGACATCCTCGAGGGACTCGAGGAAAAGGCGCAAACCGCGGTTCCCGTGCCGGGAACCAGTCAGCAGGGCAACCGGGTGGAAGGCTGAGACTAGCATGTGTGGAATCGTCGGAATTGTCGCCAAGACACCGGTCAACCAGGCCATCTATGACGCCCTGACCGTGCTCCAGCACCGTGGCCAGGATGCGGCCGGAATCGTCACCTGCGAGGACGGCAAGCTGCACCTGCGCAAGAACAACGGGCTGGTCCGCGACGTGTTCCGCACCCGCCACATGCAGCGCCTCGCGGGCAACATGGGCATCGGGCACGTGCGCTATCCCACTGCCGGTTCGCAGAGTTCCGCGGAGGCACAGCCGTTCTACGTCAATTCGCCCTACGGCATCACCCTGGCCCACAACGGCAACCTGACCAACTCCGGCGACCTGTCCGTGGCCCTGTTCAATTCCGACCTGCGGCACATCAACACGCAGTCGGACTCCGAGGTGCTGCTCAACGTGTTCGCCCATGAACTGCAGAAGCTCGGCAAGCTGCGCCCGTCCCCGGAGGAGATCTTCGAGGCGGTGCGCGGGGTGCACCGGCGCTGCAGCGGCGCCTACGCGGTGGTGGCGATGATCACCGGGTATGGCATCGTCGGCTTCCGCGACCCCCACGGCGTACGACCCATCGTGTTCGGCAAGCGGGAGACCGCCGACGGGCCCGAATACATGATCGCCTCGGAATCCGTGGCACTCGATGTGCTCGGGTTCAAGCTGGTGCGCGACATCGAGCCGGGGGAGGCCGTCTACATCGAGAGCGACGGCGGGCTGCATACCCGCCAGTGCGCGCGCAAGCCGCAGCGGACGCCGTGCATCTTCGAGTACGTCTACCTGGCGCGGCCGGACACCATCATCGACGGCATTTCCGTGTACAAGGCGCGCCTGCGCATGGGCGAGCGCCTGGCCGACACCATCAAGCGCTTGCGACCGGATCACGACATCGACGTGGTGATCCCGATTCCGGACACCAGCCGCACCGCGGCCATGCAGCTCGCCTACGAACTGGGTGTGAAGTACCGCGAGGGGTTCATCAAGAACCGCTACATCGGGCGCACCTTCATCATGCCCGGGCAGCAGATGCGCAGACGCTCGGTACGCCAGAAGCTCAACGCCATCGACCTCGAGTTCCGCGACAAGAACGTGATGCTGGTCGATGATTCCATCGTGCGCGGCACCACTTCCCGGCAGATCATCCAGATCGCCCGCGAGGCGGGCGCTCGACGGGTTTACTTCGCGTCCGCGGCGCCACCGGTGCGCTATCCCAACGTGTACGGTATCGACATGCCCGCCGCAGAGGAACTGATCGCCCACGACCGCAGCGTCGAAGAGGTTTGCAACCTGATCGGCGCCGACTGGCTGGTGTACCAGGAACTCGAGGACCTGATCGCGGCGGCCACCGAGGGCAACCCGACCATCAAGCGTTTCGACTGCTCGGTGTTCACCGGCGACTACGTGACCGGTGACATCAATGAGCATTACCTGAACCAGATCGCCCACGACCGCAGCGACAAGTCGAAGTCGGCCCGCGAAGCCGACCACCGTGGCGAGGAGACCGACGCGCCCATCGAACTTCACAACGACGTCTGAGCCAGCGCCGGGCGTCTAAGGCAGCGATATTCCATGACTTCCAGGAAACCCGGGCCGGAACGGCCCGAACGGCTCGACCCGGACCTGTCCGGGACGCGCGCCGCGACCCGCGCGGTACGGGCCGGCGGCAGGCGCACGCCGGAGGGCGAACACCGGGAGCCGATCTTCGCCACCTCCAGTTTCGTGTTCACCAGCGCACGCGAGGCAGCCGCGCGCTTCGCCGGGGATGAGCCCGGCAACATTTACTCCCGCTTCACCAATCCCACGGTGCGCGCCTTCGAGGAGCGCGTCGCGGCGCTGGAGGGGGCGGAACGGGCGGTGGCGACATCCTCCGGGATGGCGGCCATCCTGTCGACCTGCATGGCGCTGCTCAAGGCCGGCGACCACGTGGTCTGCTCACGCTCCGTGTTCGGCACCACCACCGTGTTGTTCGAGAAATACCTGTCCCGCTTCGGCATCGAAACCAGTTTCGTGTCGCAGACCGACGTCGCGGAATGGCGCGCCGCGATGCGCCCGCAAACCCGGCTGCTGTACCTCGAATCACCGTCGAATCCACTTTGTTACCTTGCCGACATCCCGGCCATCGCGGCGGTGGCGAAGGAGGGTGATGCGCTGCTGGTGGTCGACAACGTGTTCTGGACCCCGGCCATCCAGCAGCCCCTGGAGCTGGGCGCCGACCTGGTACTGCATTCGGCCACCAAGTACCTGGACGGCCAGGGCCGCTGCGTCGGCGGGGTGGTGTGCGGCCCTGACAATGTGATGGAGGAGATTTTCGGCTTCCTGCGTTCGGGAGGAACCTCGCTGAGCCCCTTCAACGCCTGGATCTTCCAGGGCGGCCTGGAGACCCTCGACGTGCGCATGCGCGCCCACAGCGCCAACGCAATGGACGTGGCGCGCTGGCTCGAGGACCAGCCGGAGGTGGAGACCGTGTTCTACCCGGGACTGGCCTCGCACCCCCATCACGAACTGGCCCGCACCCAGATGCGCAGCGACCTGCCGGCGCCGTGTTTCGGCGGGGTGATCGCGTTCCGCGTGCAGGGCGGACAGGAAGAGGCCTGGCGCTGCATCGACGCCACCCGCATGGTGTCCATCACCGCCAACCTGGGCGACGTGCGTACCACGCTCACCCACCCGGCCACGACCACCCACGGCCGCCTTTCCGATGCGGAGAAGCAGGCCGCCGGAATCACCGCCAACCTGCTGCGCGTCGCCGTTGGTCTCGAGGACCCGGAGGACGTCAAGGCGGACCTGCGGCGCGGGCTGGATGACATACGGTAATCCCGGCCCCGTGTGAATGCCCTAGACTGAATTAAACACGCAGCCTGCAGGGGAACACCGGCTTGCCCAGGGACAAGATCGAGGCCGCCGTCGCTGAAATCGGCACCGTCGTGCTGGGCAAGGATCACCAGATCCGCCTCGCCCTGGCGTGCCTTTTCGCCGGCGGGCACCTGCTGATCGAGGATCTCCCGGGGATGGGCAAGACCACCCTGTCCCAGGCCCTGGCGCGGGTACTCGGCCTGTCCTACAACCGCGTGCAGTTCACCAGCGACCTGTTGCCCGCCGACATCCTCGGCATTTCGATCTACGAGCGCGACAGCGGCACGTTCAAGTTTCACCCCGGGCCCATTTTCGCCCAGGTGGTGCTGGCCGACGAGATCAACCGCGCCACCCCCAAGACCCAGAGCGCGCTGCTGGAGGCGATGGAGGAGCGCCAGGCCACCATCGAGGGGGTCACCCGGCCACTGCCGCAGCCGTTCTTCGTGATCGCCACCCAGAACCCGGTCACCCATGCCGGAACCTACCCGCTTCCCGAGTCCCAGCTTGACCGCTTCCTGATGCGCATCGAGCTGGGGTATCCGGACCCGGCCGCGGAGCGCGACCTGATGCGTGGCGAGGACCGGCGCGACATGCTGGAGCACCTCGAGGTCCGCGTGGAGGCCGACGAACTGCCCAGGATTCGCCGCGCGGTCCGCGAGGTCAACGCGTCTGAGGCCCTGCTGGACTACCTGCAACGCATCGTGCAGCAAACCCGCTCCGGTCGCGAGTACTCCTTTGGCCTCTCGCCCCGCGGCTCCCTCGCGCTACTGGCCTGTGCGCGCTCCTGGGCCTTCATGGAAGGGCGCGACCACGTGGTCCCGGAAGACGTGCAGGCGGTGCTGCCATCAGTGGTCGAGCATCGGCTGCGCGAGAGCGCGGACCACACCGGCCACGGCGGGGAGGCGCTCGCGCAGCGCCTGCTGGCAACGGTCGACGTGGTCGGCTGAGGGCCGCGCGGACTCCCCGATGCCTGCCACGGCGAGCCCGATCCGCATTCTCCTGCACCCCTGGCAGGTGTTGCGCGGTTTCGCCCGGCAACAGTTCGAGCAATGGCTGGACCGGCGCATCCGCCCCCGGCACCAGGTGGTGCTCGACCAGCGCCGGATTTTCATCATGCCCAACCGCTTCGGCGGCTGGTTCGGCATGCTCCTGCTCATCCTGCTGCTGTCATCGATCAACTACCAGAACAACCTGTCCTTCGGTCTCACCTTCATGCTGGCCAGCCTGTTCGTGGTGACCGTGCTGCACACCTTCCGCAACATGTCCGGGCTGCACATTACCGCCGGCGACAGCCAGCCGGCGTTCGTCGGGGAGGATGCCGCCTTCACCGTGATCTTCACGCGCCAGGGCGCCCGCCAGTACGAGGCGATCTACGCCCAGTGGCCCGAGGGTCCACGGCAATCGGTGGACCTGGTCGAGGAAAGCGAGGCGCGGGTGCACCTCTACACGCCGGCGAAGCAGCGCGGCATCCTGCGTCCCGGACGCATGCTGGTGGAGACCTTCTACCCGGCGGGGATGATCCGCGCCTGGTCGTGGGTCGATCTCGGCATGGAGGCGATCGTCTACCCGAAGCCGATCGAGACCGGCCCGGTTCCCGCCGCGGCGGGCAGCGAGGAGGAGGGCGATCACACCGCGGGGACCGGCTCCGATGACTACGCGGGCATCCGCGAGTACCGCACCGGCGATTCGCTCAAGCACGTCGTGTGGCGCACCTGGGCCCGCGGCCAGGGTCTGCACACCAAGGAGTTCGAGGCCCGCCTCGACCGCCGCACCTGGCTCGACTGGGACTACTTTCCGGGCATGGACCGCGAGAACCGGCTGTCCCGGCTGTGCTACTGGGTCCTGCAGTACGACCGCAAGCGGGCTGAGTACGGGCTGCGCCTGCCCGGGCAGGAGATCGGCCCCGGCATCGGACCGGAACACCGCGACCGCTGCCTGCGCGCACTTGCGCTGTTCGAGGTGGACGCATGAGCAGCGCCGCGAAAGGCGATTTCCAGATTCCACGCAACAGCCTGTACTGGCTGCTCACCGCGCAATTCGTGGTTATTGTTCCGCACCTGGAACGCATCCCGGCCTGGGTGCTCGGGGTGCTGCTGATCTGCGGCGTGTGGCGGGTGATGATCTTTCGCGGCCAGTGGACCTATCCGCCGACGCGGCTGCGCATCATGCTGGTAATCGTCGCGATGCTGGCCATCGTGTTCCAGTTCCGGCCCCTGCTCGGGCTCGAGGCGATGGTGGCCATGTTGCTCACCGCGTTTTCCCTCAAGCTGCTGGAGATGCGTCAGCAGCGCGACGCGTTCCTGGTGATCATGCTCGGCTACTTCATCATCATGACCGAGTTCCTGTTCGAGCAGGGCATGCTGGTCGCCACCTACATGGTGTTCGCGTTCATCGTCATCACCGCGGCCATGATCGGACTCAACCAGACGCGCACCCACCTGCGCCCCATGCGTACCTTACGCCTGGCGCTGGTGCTGACCGCGCAGAGTATTCCGGTGATGATCGTCGTGTTCATCATGTTCCCACGCGTGTCCCCCCTGTGGGCCGTCAACAGCACCCAGGCATCGGCCACAACGGGCATGAGCGAGACCATGTCGCCGGGCGACATCGCCAAGCTCGGCCAGTCGACCCGGGTGGCCTTCCGGGCCACGTTCAAGGAGCCGATCCCGCCGCGCAGGCAGTTGTACTGGCGCGGTCTGGTGATGTCCGAATTCGACGGACGCACCTGGCGGCGCGGTCCGCAGGATACCGAGCAGGCCTTCCGCATCGACTGGAGCGGCGCCGACATCCCGCGCTTCGCCGAGTACTTCGGCCGCATGCGCGCACCGATCCGCTACGATGTCATCCTCGAACCCACCGGCCGCCAGTGGCTGTTCGGCCTCGCGGTTGCCCGCTCCCGCACGGTGGGCGTGGGCGTGACCGCGGACGCGCGGCTGATCAGCCAGGTTCCGGTGACCAGCAAGTTCCGCTATGACGTGGTGTCCTACCGGGATTACATCCTGGAACCACGGCTCAGCCCGGCCTCCCTGCGCCACAAGATCCGCATACCCAGTGACGGCAACCGTCGTGCACGGGTGTTTGCCGAAGAACTGCTGAACCAGTCCGGCTCGCGGGAAGCCTACATCAACCGGGTGCTCGATTATTTCCGCCTCGAGCCGTTCGCATACACGCTGCAACCCCCGTTGCTGGGCGAAAACCCGGTCGACCAGTTCCTGTTCGAGACCCGTCGCGGCTTCTGCGAACACTACGCCAGCGCGTTCGCCTTCCTGATGCGGGCTGCCGGAATCCCCGCGCGCATCGTGGCCGGGTACCAGGGCGGCGAGTACAGCGCCGATCGCAGCTACCTGGTGGTGCGCGACTCGGATGCCCACGCCTGGGTCGAGGTTTGGCTGGAGGGTCGCGGCTGGATGCGCTTCGATCCCACCGCCGAGGTCTCCCCGGATCGCATTGACCTCGGCCTGGAGGTCGCCGCCGAGGCTGAACTGGACCAGTTGTCGCCGCTGTCGCCCCTGAGATACCGGAACATCGGCGTGATCAACTGGATCCGCCTGCGCATGGATTTGCTCAATTATTACTGGTCGCGCATGGTGCTGGGGTACGACCGTGAGTCCCAGGCGGATTTCTTCAGTCGTTGGTTCGGCGAGGTGGACTGGCGCAAGACCACGGTGATCATGGTCGGCCTGGTCTCGGCGCTGTACCTGCTGACCGCCCTCAGCCTGCTGCGCAAGCGGGCGGTGAAGAAACGCGACCCGGTCACCGAATCCTACCTGCGCTTCTGCCGCAAGCTGGAACGCATCGGGGTGGTGCGGCGACCCGACGAGGGCCCGGTGGATTTCGCCCGGCGCGCGAAGCAGCGTCTGCCGTCCATGGCGGAAGAGATCGACGCCATCACCGGTGACTACGTGGCGCTCGCCTATGCCAGCCCCGAACACGCCGAGCGCGACGAGACCCGCTTCCGCCGCCTGCGCCAGCGAATCCGCCAGTTGCGCCGTCCGGGCCGCCGTCGCGGCTCCCACGGCGTCGGCGCCGCTTGAACCCGGACCCCGGGAGTGGTAACTTTCGCACCCTCTTGAGCAGGCGCGTAGCTCAGTTGGTTAGAGCACCACCTTGACATGGTGGGGGTCGTTGGTTCGAATCCAATCGCGCCTACCAATTCCTGGTCCCCGATTAAGTTCCCCGACGCCCCTCCCTGGGCACCTCCATCAAGACGCGTCCAGGAAATCCGACTGGCACCAAAACTGCATGAGTGACTTCCGTCAGCATTGCCGGATCTCACCCAGATGTCCGCCACGCCACTCAGAGTCCTGCTCGTCATCAACTGTCCGGGTCATGCCGACCCGGTCAGAGGCGCATTGCGTGAACTCGGAATTGATGTTGTTGGCCTGCTTGATTCGGGGGACCGCTTGTTACCCGCGATCGCACGCTTCGAGTTCGACATCCTGCTCATCGACGTGGTCCGTATCCACGACCCGGTTCTGACTGACCTCAAGACACTGCAAGCCCTGAAGCCGCTCCCGATCATCATTTTTACGGCCGAGGCGGACACCTGGATGATCGAGAGGGTGATCGATGCGGGCGTCGCCGCGTGCGTGATTGACGGCTTCAACCCGCGGCGAATCAAAGCCATCATCGACATGGCGATCACCCGCTTCCGGGCCAATCAGCAATTGCAACAGGAACTCGATGCGACCCGCTCCAAGTTGGAGGTGCGCAAGGTCGTGGCTCGAGCGACGGGCCTGTTAATGACCCGTTACGGGCTTAGTGAAGCCGATGCTTATCAAAGACTGCGTAATGCCGCGATGCGTAGCAGCAGGGACCTTGGCGAGGTCGCAGGGGAGGTCGTCTCCGCAGCCGGAGACGGGGAGGGTGGTCGTGACTCAATAGAAGGCAAACCATCCAGTAATGCACCAACTTGAGACACCGGCGCGGCGGCGGACGGTCCTACACCCAAAAAAAACGCGATCAGCGGGCTTCGTTTCACATGGCACGGAAATTGGATACAGGTAGTTCGAGGCCGGAGAATCGGCAGCGCGCGAGCGCCGAAACGGATTCCGGCCGGGCAGATTGAATTTTCAGGGCAAAGACGCCCTGCTGGGCACGCCAAGACTGGCGCCCGGCAGGGCGATTTTTTTTGGGTCAATGGTATGTCTGCAGCTCCCTTGCCAAGTCCCGTCCCGGCATTGCACGAGAAAGTCGCCGCGCCGGACCCCGACCTCTCCGGAGACCCGCGGACCATCGCGATCATTGGGGCCGGACCCGTGGGACACCGGGTCGTATCGGAACTGCTGGCGCGGGACGACAGTCGACCGATCGCCATCTTCGGCAGTGAGCAATGGGAACCGTACAACCGGGTCCGCCTGTCCTCGCTCATGGTGGGAGACGTCGCACTGCCCGAGTTGTACACCCCGCTCACCACCGAGCG
>JBFGWM010000016.1:0-23836 GCA_041588495.1 Pseudomonadales bacterium
GGTGTCGGCAATGGCAGGGACCAATTAGTGGCATACCTGCAAGGCTACGCACCACAATGGTGCACATTCGGATTGCTTCCCGTACACTGAAACCATGCACTCAGCCGGCCTGGCCCTGAAATCGCTCAAGGATTAAACGTTCGGCCAGCGCTCTCGCGGTTTTCAGGCCAATCAGCACCCGACTCAGGATCATTTCACTCTTTTGGTGCGTTTTTTGCTGTTTTATTCCGGTTGAGCCGCCCATCACAGCGAGGCACCGGTTGCGCGATGCACAAGCATGTACTGGACAGCCTGAACACGGCCGTCGTGCTGCTCGATCACGGGCTGCACGTCCAGTACCTCAATCCGGCCGCGGAAATGCTCTTCGACATCAGCGACGAACGCGCCCGGGGCGCGCCAGTCCAGGAAATTTTCCGTGAGGAACCCAACAACCTGCCCCAGTTGGCCCGGGTTTCCGAAACGGGGCATATTTTTACCAAGCGCCACGCGGTCCTGTACCCGGCGGGCCACGAACCGCTTACCGTCGACTACACGGTTACCCCGGTCTTCGGGTTGCGCGTCAACAGCCTGCTGATGGAGATCCAGCCCCAGGACCGTGTCCTCCGCATCAGTCGCGAGGAGGAGATGCTGGCCAAACACCAGACCACGCGGGTGCTCGTTCGCGGCATGGCCCACGAGATCAAGAATCCCCTCGGCGGCATCCGTGGCGCGGCGCAGTTGCTGGAAAAGGAACTCGAGAACCCGGAACTGCATGACTACACCCGGGTGATCATTGAAGAGGCGGACCGCCTGCGCAACCTGGTCGACCGCCTGCTTGGCCCGACCAAGCCCGCCACCCGCTCGGCGGTAAATATCCACGAGGCCCTGGAGCGGGTCTGCCGGATCATCGCCGCGGAGGCCGGCGCCGGGCTGGAACTGGTCCGCGACTACGACCCCAGCATTCCCGAGTTCGAGGGCGACCCGGAACGCCTGATCCAGGCCCTGCTCAACATCGTCCGGAATGCCATGCAGTCACAGCAGCGCAGCGAACAGCAGGACGATCCGCGCATTATTTTGCGCACGCGAACCGCGCGCCGGCACACCATCGGCGGGGTGGTGCATCGCCTGCTGTGCTGCATCGAGATCATCGACAACGGACCGGGTATCAAGCCGGACCTGCTGGAAAACATTTTCTATCCCATGGTCAGCGGCCGCGCCGAGGGCACCGGCCTCGGGCTGAGCATCGCGCAATCCATCGTCCAGGACCACGGCGGCCTGGTCGAGTGCGAGACGCGAACCGGCGAGACCACGTTTACGATTTTCCTTCCTCTGGAGCATCCCAATGAACAGTAATGGCGTCGTATGGATCATCGACGATGACCGGTCGATCCGCTGGGTCCTGGAAAAGGCCCTGGAAAAGGTCGGCATCGAGTGTCGCACTTTTGTTTCCGGGGCCGGCGTCCTGGATCAACTCGAGAACGGCGTTCCCGACGCGGTGATTTCGGACATCCGCATGCCCGGCACCGACGGTCTCGAACTGCTGGGCTCGATGCAGGCCCGGCATGCCGAACTCCCGGTGATCATCATGACCGCGCACAGCGACCTCGAGAGCGCGGTGACCTCCTATCGGGAGGGCGCGTTCGAGTACCTGCCCAAACCGTTCGATGTCGACGAGGCCGTCGCGCTCGTGCAGCGCGCGGTGAAACATGCTCGCGAGGCGGCACGCCAGAACAACGGCCAGGCGCCGGAAGAGACCACGGAGATCATTGGCGAGGCGCCGGCCATGCAGGAGGTTTTTCGCGCAATCGGCCGCCTCTCCCATTCCAATATCACGGTACTGATCAACGGGGAATCCGGAACCGGCAAGGAACTTGTTGCCCACGCCCTGCATCGGCATAGTCCGCGTGCACCGGCCCCATTCATCGCCCTGAACATGGCGGCAATCCCGCGCGACCTGGTCGAGGCGGAACTGTTCGGCCACGAGAAGGGTGCATTCACTGGCGCAACCCAGGACCGTCACGGCCGCTTCGAGCAGGCGGACGGCGGCACCCTGTTCCTCGACGAGATCGGCGACATGCCGCCCGAGGCCCAGACGCGCCTGCTCCGGGTCCTCGCCGATGGCGAGTTTTACCGGATCGGATCGCGCACCCCGACACGGGTCGACGTGCGGATCATCGCCGCAACCCACCAGAACCTCGAACAACTGGTCGCCGAGGGGCGCTTCCGCGAGGACCTGTTCCACCGTCTTAACGTGATCCGCGTGCACATCCCGCCACTGCGCGACCGCCGCGAAGACATCCCGCTACTCGCGGAGCACTTCCTGGTGCGGGCCGCGAAGGAGCTGAAATCGGACCGCAAGATCCTGCGCGAGGACACCAAGCAGGCCCTGCGCGGGCTGCCCTGGCCGGGTAATGTACGGCAACTCGAAAACACCTGTCGCTGGCTCACGGTCATGGCGTCCGGCCGCGAGGTGCACGTCGGCGACCTGCCCCCGGAACTGCTCGCCGAGCAGGACTCCCGGGTGAGCAGCGAAGCGTCCTGGGAAACCGCCCTGGAACGCTGGGTGGACGGAGAACTCGCGGCGGGTCGGGCCAAGGTCCTCGACCAGGCAGTTCCCGCGTTCGAGCGCATCATGATCGAAACCGCTCTGCGGCACACGGCGGGACGGCGCAAGGATGCCGCCGAGCTGCTCGGCTGGGGCCGCAACACGCTGAGCCGCAAGATCAAGGAGCTCGGCCTGGAAGACGAGGGTGCCGACGCGCTTCCCGAAGCCTCGGCTGCGGAACACGACCACCCGACTGCGCCGCCAGTAGGGCCCCGGACTGACGACTGAACCCGGCCCAACCATGCCCCACGTCGTCCTGTACGAGCCGGAGATTCCGCCCAACACCGGGAACATCATCCGCCTGTGCGCGAATACGGGGTTCGAACTGCACCTGGTCAAACCGCTGGGTTTCAGCCTCGACGACCGGCGCCTGCGCCGCGCCGGGCTTGATTACGCGGAATGGGCGCGGGTCCGTACCTGGGAAACGCTGGAGGATTGCCGGCAGGAACTCGGCGGACGGGTTCTCGGCATCACCACCCGCGGCAGGCGACGCCACGACGAGATCGACTACGCGGAAAATGACCTGCTGCTGTTCGGTCCCGAAACCCGCGGACTGCCCGCGGCGGTGCTGGACGGCCTGGAGGAATCAAGCCGCGTGCGAATCCCGATGCGGCCGCAGAGCCGCAGCATGAACCTGTCCAACGCGGTCGCCGTGGTGATTTACGAGGCGTGGCGCCAACTCGGTTTCGACGGCGCGGGCTGAGTACCGGCGAACCGCGTCAGTTGGTCGGTTGCGCGGCGCCGCCCTGTTCCTGCATCGACTGCATGAACAGTGCCTCGAAATTGACCGGAGCGAGCATCAGCGGAGGGAAGCTGCCGCGCACCACCACCGAATCCACCACCTCGCGGATGTAGGGAAACAGCAGTTCGGGACAGAAGGTTCCCAGGACCCGGCGCAGTTGTTCGGGTTCAAGACCGGTGAGAAGGAACACACCCGCCTGCTGCACTTCGACCAGGAACACCACCTGGTCCTCCTGGCGCACGGTGACCGTCACCTGCAGCACCACCTCGTGGTGGTCCGCATCGAGTTCGCGGTGGCGGGTGCCAAGGTCCATTTTCACCTCGGGTTTCCAGTCACTGCCGAATATCTCCGGTGCCTGCGGTGACTCGAAGGACAGGTCCTTGAGGTACACGCGCTGCACGGCGACCTGGGGCCGGTCGGCTGTCGCGGCTGCAGATTGGTCTTGCTCGCTCATGGTGCTGGTCTCCCTGGTATCAACTGCTAGCTGCCGCGCCGCGCCGCGCCGCATCGATCATCGCGTCCAGGCGACCGGCAGCATCGAGAGCATGCAGGTCGTCGGAGCCGCCGACATGCTGGCCGCCCACCCAGATCTGCGGCACTGTTCGCCGGCCACTGAGGGTGATCATCTCGCCGCGCATCTCGGGATGTTCGTCAAGATTGAGATCATCAAACTCGACGCCCTTGCGCTTGAGCAGGTCCCGGGCGCGCATGCAGAACGGACACCACGTCGTGGTGTACATGAACACCGGCGCCTTGCTGTCTCCCGGGTAGCGTACGGTCATGTTCGCATCCCGCCGCTCAGGCAGGTCCTCCCGCGCCGGCCGCCTGCTCACCCTTCTTGCCTTTCTTGCCTTTCTTGCCGGATTTCCCGCCGGCGCCGTCGGACGCCTTTTCCTTGCGCACCAGTGGGAAGTTGGCGCCGCGCCACTCGTTGATGCCGCCGGCGAGGCGATAAACATTCTCGAAACCCTTGGCGTGCAGGATCTTGCCTGCGGCGGCACTTTGCTGACCCACGTTGCAGGCCACGATGATCGGACGCCCGCGGTAGGCCTCGAGTTCCTCGAGGCGGTCCTGCACCTGGGTCAGGGGGATGTTGATGGCACCGGTGATATGACCACCGTTGAACGCGTTCCGGTCACGCACGTCGATCACCACCGCGTCCTCGCGATTGATGAGAAAAGTTGCGCGCTGCGGACTCACGGACTTGCCGCCCTTGCGGCTCTCGGTCCAGATCAGGGCCGCGACGAGGGCGAGCCAGATCGACACCAGTCCGGTGTGATTGACGATGAATTCGAAGAACCTTTCCATGATCTATCCAGCTGCCGATATTGGCTGGCCCACGGCGGGCGAAGCCGGCAAGTATACACGCTGGGCGGTCATGGAATCACCTGACGCGGGTCCCGGTCGGGTGCCCACGATGGCCGCCAGGATGCCAAAACGCTAGAATTTTCAAGCATAATCAGATCACTGGACCCTCCCTGAACAAGGACACCACCCATCATGGCCAACCGACCGCGCCCCCTCGTCCTGCTCGTGCTCGATGGCTGGGGCCATAGCGATGACCCGGAGAGCAATGCCATCCATGCCGCCAGGTCCCCGGTCTGGGACCGTCTCTGGGCCGAGTGCCCCCATGGCCTGATTTCGGGCTCGGGCGAGGATGTCGGCCTGCCCGACGGACAGATGGGCAACTCCGAGGTGGGGCACATGAACCTCGGCGCGGGCCGCGTGGTGTACCAGGATTTCACGCGCATCAGCAAGGCCATCGCCGACGGCGAGTTTTTCACCAACCCGGTGCTCACCGAGGGAGTGCATGCCGCCGACCGCGCCGGTGGACGCGTACACATCCTGGGCCTGCTGTCGCCGGGCGGGGTGCACAGCCACGAGAATCATATCCTCGCCATGGCCGAACTCGCGATCCGCGAGGGCGCCGGCGAGGTCTACGTCCACGCCTTTCTCGATGGGCGTGACATGCCGCCCCGCAGTGCCAAGCCGTCCCTGGAACGGGTGGAGAAATTCCTTCGCGACGCCGGCCGCGGCCGCATTGCCTCGGTCATCGGGCGTTACTACGCGATGGACCGGGACAACCGCTGGGACCGCGTCGAGAAGGCCTGGCGGTTGCTCACCCGGGGCGAGGCGGAATACAACGCGGCCAGCCCGGTACTGGCCCTGGAAGCCGCATACGAGCGGGACGAGGACGACGAGTTCGTGGATTCCACCCTCTCGGGCCGAGTCGACGACCCGGACGGACACATCCGCGACGGCGACGCCGTCGTGTTCATGAATTTCCGCGCCGACCGTGCGCGACAGTTGTCCCGCGCGTTCCTGTTCGAGGACTTTGACTGCTTCGAGCGCGGGCCGGTGCCGAAGACCAGCGCCTTCGTGACGCTGACCCGCTACGCGGACGATATCCCCGCGCCTGCCGCCTACCCGCCGGCGGACCTGCACAACGTGCTCGGCGAATACCTCTCCGCCCTGGGCCGCACCCAGTTACGCATCGCCGAGACCGAGAAATATGCCCACGTGACCTTCTTTTTCAACGGTGGGCGCGAGGAGCCCTTCGAGGGCGAGGATCGTATCCTGGTGCCGTCCCCGAAAGTCGCCACCTATGACCTGCAGCCGGAAATGAGTGCCTTCGAGGTGACCGACAAACTGGTCGCGGCAATCCGCGACGAACGCTACGACGTCATCATATGCAACTATGCCAACGGGGACATGGTGGGGCACACCGGCAACTTCGAGGCCGCCGTGCAGGCTGTCGAGGCGGTCGACCAGTGCCTCGGACGGATCGTGGAGGCACTGGAGGAAGTCGGCGGCGAATGCCTGATCACCGCCGACCACGGCAACGTGGAAAAGATGTCGGACGCATCCACCGGGCAGGCCCACACGGCGCACACCTCGGAGCCGGTACCCCTCGTCTACATCACCCGCCGCAAGGCACGCGTGCTTGACGAGGGCACGCTCGCCGACGTCGCGCCGACCATGCTGCACATCCTCGGCATCCCGCAACCCAACGAGATGACCGGAAGCAACCTCGTGGAATTCGAATGACCCGCTGCGCCGCGCAGCGCGCAGCATACGGGAGCCCCGGGTGAAACGCGGCGCGATCGCCGCGGCGACCGCTTTGCTCCTGGCATTCTCGCTGGGGGCGCCAGGCGCCGATGACCGGGCGCGGCTGGATGCGCTGAAGAAGGACATCGGCAAGCTGCAGGGTTGGCTGGAATCCGCCAAGCGGCAGCAGTCCGACCTGCTCAGCGCCCTGCGCAAGACCGAGGTCGAGATCGGCACCCTGACCCGCGAGATGCGCGACATCCGCGCGCGGGCGACGCGAGCCCGCAACCGCCTGGAGCGTCTCGAGAATGAACATGCGACCCTGCTGAACCAGATCCGCACCCAGGAAGTGGAACTCCACCGGCAGATCCGCGCCAGTTACATGACCGGCCAACAGCAGTACCTCAAGCTCCTGCTCAACCAGACCAGCCCCGACACCGTCCTGCGCGTCACCCGCTACTACGAATATTTCCACCGCGCGCGGCTGGAACGTATCGAAGCGTACACCCATAGCGTGTCCGCCCTGGGCCGCACGCGGCGCGAACTGGCTACCGAGCGTAGCGTGCTGGAGAGTGAACAGGAACGCCTGGATGACCGGAGGCAGGCGCTGGAGAGCTCGCGGCGTGCCAGGCTGATGACGCTCACCCGGCTGTCCGAATCGATTCGCGACCACGACGACCGCCTGAAGCGCAAGCAACAGGATCGTGAGCAACTCGAATCCCTGCTCAGCGCGGTGCGCTCCAATATCGGGGACATCGCCTCGCCCGCCGGGCACAAGCCCTTCGCCGGGATGCGCGGCAAGCTGCCCTGGCCGGCCACGGGCGCCACCGTGCACGGTTTCATGAATCCCGCGAAGGCGGGACTGTTGCACGAGAACGGGGTGCACATCCGTGCGGCAGAGGGAAGTAACGTCCGTGCCGTCCACCATGGGCGGGTCGTGTTCGCGGACTGGCTGCGACGTTTCGGCCTGATGGTGATCATTGACCACGGCGGCGGTTTCATGAGCCTGTACGCCCACAACCAGACCCTGCTGCGCGAGGCCGGGGACTGGGTGATCGCCGGCGAACCGGTGGCGACGGTGGGCAACAGCGGCGGCCAGGATGTCAGTGGCCTGTATTTCGAAATCCGCCAGGACGGCCGTCCGCAGGATCCGCGAAAGTGGTTCCTGGCGACGAAATAATCAAATCTCTGCCCCCCGCAAAACAGGTTACAATGATCTGAACGGGCCAGGCCAGCCAGGTAAACGGTGCATTATCAATGAAGTGGAAACTACAGCATTACATGGCGCTGTTCGCGAGCGCGGTGTTCGGGATATTCGTCGGTCTCGGCGCCAGCGTCTACGCCGCGCGCGAGGATGACGGCGAGTCTGCGCGCCTGCCCCTGGAGGACCTGCGACTGTTCACCGAGGTGGTGAACCGGGTCAAGACGGCGTACGTCGAACCGATCGACGACGCGACGATATTCGACAATGCGATCAATGGCATTCTCAGCGGCCTGGATCCCCACTCGGCCTACCTGAAACCCGATGCGTTCAAAGACCTGCAGATCAACACCAGCGGGGAATTCGGCGGCCTCGGCATCGAGGTCGGCATGGAAGACGGTTTCGTGAAGGTGGTCAGCCCGATTGACGACACGCCCGCCATGCGCGCGGGGATTCTCGCCGGGGATCTGATCGTGAAGCTCGACAAGAAACCCGTAAAAGGCATGACCCTGATGGAAGCCGTGAAGATCATGCGCGGCAAGCCGGGGACGCCCATCATCCTCACCGTGGTGCGCGAGGGCCAGAACGAGCCCCTGGAAATCCGCGTGGTCCGCGACGTAATCAAGGTCCGCAGCGTCAAGAGCAAGCAACTCGAACCCGGCTACGGGTACATCCGCGTGGCCCAGTTCCAGGTGCACACCGGGCGCGACCTGGTCAAGGCCCTGCAGAAGCTCGAAACCGAGCACGGTGTCATGAAGGGCATCGTCCTCGATCTCCGCAATAACCCCGGCGGGGTACTGCAGTCCGCCGTGGACGTGGCGGACACCTTCCTGACCGAGGGCGAGATCGTCTACACCAAGGGCCGCCTGCCCAACTCCGAGGTTCATTACAGGGCCACGGAAAAGGGCACCTTCAGCAGCCTGGAACTGGTGGTGATGATCAATGGCGGGTCCGCATCCGCCTCTGAAATCGTCGCCGGTGCTCTGCAGGATCATCGTCGGGCACTGATCGTCGGCGAGAAATCCTTCGGCAAGGGTTCGGTACAAACCGTGGCGCCGCTGTCGACCAACGACCGCGCCCTGAAGCTGACAACGGCCCTGTACTACACCCCCAACGGACGCTCCATCCAGGCCCAGGGCATCGAGCCGGACCTGGTCGTGGAGCGGGCCACGGTGACCCGCGTCAGCGCCCGCTCTTCGATCAAGGAAGCCGACCTGCGCCGACACCTCTCCAACGGTAGCGGAGAAGACGATGGCACCGGGGACAAGGCTGAGGAAGAACAGGACCTGCAGGCGACCGATTACCAGTTGTACACGGCCCTCAATGCCCTGAAGGCACGGACCCTGCTGGACTGACAACAATAACAAGCGGCTTCCTGGAGCGGCCACCGTCGTGACCCGGATGCGGATACGAAACCGTACACCATTCGCATGGCTGTTCGGAGTTTGCCTCGCGGCATGCGCCACGCTGGCCGGCGCCGAACTGCGCGAGGACCTCGGGCCGGTCGCCAGCATCATCATCGACGACGTCGGCTACAACCTGCCCTGGGGCGAGCGGGCCGTCGACCTTCCCGGCCAGATCACCTACGCGGTCCTGCCTCACACTCCGAATGCCCGCGGCCTGGCCCGGCGTGCCTACGAGGCCGGCAAGGAGGTCATACTCCACGCGCCAATGGAAAACCTGCGTGGCCACGACCTCGGTCCGGGCGCCCTCACCCAGGCCATGACCGAGGGCGAACTGGTCGCCGAACTGGTGTGG
Organism: Pseudomonadales bacterium; assembly: GCA_041588495.1. GTDB lineage: Bacteria > Pseudomonadota > Gammaproteobacteria > Pseudomonadales > JBFGWM01 > JBFGWM01. The sequence goes on from JBFGWM010000016.1 coordinate 9,334, forward strand.
GGACTGGCCGCGATCCCCTATTGCCGCGGCATCAACAATCACATGGGAAGCCTGCTGACACAGCGCAGCGAGCCCATGCGCTGGATCATGGCCGAACTCAAACGCCAGCGCCTGTACTTCGTCGACAGTCGCACGACCCCGGATACCATCGCCTGGAAAATGGCCCGCGAATACGAAGTTCCCTATGCCATGCGCGACGTGTTCCTCGATCATGACCGTGACCCCGAGGCCATCGGCCGCGCTTTTGATCGACTGCTGCGACTGGCCAACCGGCAGGGCACCGCTCTGGCAATCGGTCACCCCTACCCTGAGACTGTGGATTTCCTCGAGCGCAACCTGCACCGGTTGCTGGCGGAAGGCATCCGGCTGGTGCCGGCGTCGGTCCTGGCGCGGAGGACCTGGCACGTCGAGCGCGTGCTCGCTGAGCGCTGAACGACTGCATCAGCCATTGATTGACCCGGTGCCCTGAACAGGCCCGTGTTTAGAGCCGCACCTCGATCCCGCGTTCGGCCATGAACCGCTTGGCATCCCCGATCGTGTACTCGCCGAAGTGAAAGATGCTCGCCGCGAGCACCGCGTCCGCGTGACCCTCGGTCACGCCCTCGGCAAGGTGCTCCAGGCTGCCGACCCCGCCCGAGGCAATCACCGGCACATCCACCGCGTCGCTGACCGCGCGGGTGAGTTCGAGGTCGAAGCCGGACTTGGTGCCGTCGCGATCCATGCTGGTGAGCAAGATTTCCCCGGCGCCCAGGCCGGTCATCCGGAGCGCCCATTCGACCGCATCGATGCCGGTGGGGCGGCGCCCGCCGTGAGTGAAGATTTCCCAGCGCGGGGACCCGTCGTCAGCGTCCGCGACCCGCTTGGCGTCGATGGCGACCACGATGCACTGGGAACCGAAGCGACCGGCGGCCTCGCCGACGAATTCCGGCCGGTGAATCGCCGCGGTGTTGATGCTGACCTTGTCCGCGCCCGCGTTGAGCAGGTTGCGCACGTCCTCGATACGGCGGATTCCGCCACCGACCGTCAGCGGGATGAACACCTGGCTGGCCATCCGTTCCACCGTGTGGATCGTCGTGTCACGGCCCTCGTGGCTGGCGGTAATGTCCAGGAACGTGACCTCGTCGGCACCCTGCTCGTCGTAGCGGCGGGCAATCTCCACGGGGTCGCCGGCGTCACGGATGTCCACGAACTGCACACCCTTCACCACGCGGCCCTTATCGACGTCGAGGCAGGGAATGATGCGCTTGGCGAGACCCATCAGTCCTGCTCCTGGCTGTCACACCAGCGCTGGGCTTCCGCGACATCGAGAGTGCCCTCGTAGATCGCGCGCCCGGTGATGGCGCCTAGTATTCCGGACCCCGAGGCCCGTTGCAGGGCCTGGATATCCGCCATGCTGCTGATCCCGCCGGAGGCGATAACCGGAATGCTGACCGCCTCGGCGAGGCACGCGGTGGCCTCCACGTTGACGCCCTGCATCATGCCGTCACGGGCAATATCGGTGTACACGATGGCGGAAACCCCTGCGCCCTCGAACCGGCGCGCAAGTTCAGTCGCATCGACCCCGGAATCCTGTGCCCAGCCCTCGGTGGCCACGCGGCCCTCGCGGGCATCGATGCCGACGATCACATGGCCGGGAAATCTTGCACAGGCCTCGTCGACGAAGGCGGGGTCCTCGACTGCGCGGGTCCCGATGATCACGTAGGCGACGCCCGCCGCGAGATAGGCCTCGATGGTCTCCACACTGCGGATACCGCCGCCGATCTGGATCGGGCAACCGCGGTGCGCGGCGGCGATCGCGGTGACGATTTCAGCGTTGACAGGGCGGCCCTCGAAAGCGCCGTTCAGGTCGACCAGGTGCAGGCGACGCGCGCCTGCATCAACCCAACGCCCTGCCATCGCCACCGGGTCGCGGCCAAACACGGTGGAATCGTCCATGCGACCCTGGCGCAGGCGTACGCACTGGCCGTCCTTGAGGTCGATCGCGGGAATCACCAGCATATTCGTATCCTCACGTCGATCCGTCCCAGTTCACGAAGTTTCTCAGCAGTGCCAGTCCGTGGCGTTGGCTCTTTTCGGGGTGGAACTGGGTGGCGAACACGTTGTCCCGCGCCAGGCACCCGGTGAACCGCACCCCGTAATCGACCTCGCCCGCAATGTCATCGCGATCACCGGCCTGCACGTAGTAACTGTGCACGAAGTAGAACCGGCTCCCGTCCGGGATGTTCTTCCACAGGCGGTGAGCACTTCGCTGCCATACCTCGTTCCAACCCATGTGCGGCACCTTGAGGCGCACCCCATCGGCATCGCGCATCGACGTGCCGAAATGGCGTACCTGGCCGGGGAAGATGTCCAGGCAGGCAACACCGTCATTCTCCTCGCTGTACTCCATCAGCGCCTGCAGGCCGACGCAGATCGCCAGCATCGGCTTGTCCTCCGCGGCCCGCGCCACGGCCTCGTCAAGCCCCCGGGCGCGAATCTCCCGCATGCAGTCACGGATCGCGCCTACTCCCGGAAACACGACACGGTCGGCCCGCGCGATGCGCTCCGGATCGCCGGTCACCTCGACCCGGGCGTCGGGCGCCACCGATTCCAGCGCCTTCGCCACCGAATGCAGGTTTCCCATTTCATAATCGATCACGGCGACAGTGGACATGCCGGGAGGCCTCCGGGGCGGGCGTCAGGTCAGGAACGGGCTGGCGTCAGAGCGAACCCTTGGTGGAGGGCGTGACGCCCGCCATGCGCGGATCCGGCTCCACGGCCATGCGCAGGGCACGCGCGAACGCCTTGAACACGGTTTCCACCTGGTGGTGCGCATTGCGCCCGCGCAGGTTGTCGATGTGCAGGGTGACCTGGGCATGGTTGACGAAACCCTGGAAGAATTCGCGGAACAGGTCGATATCGAAGTCGCCGACCCGGGCGCGAGTGTACGCGACGTTGTACTCGAGCCCGGGTCGGCCCGAGAAATCGATCACCACCCGTGACAACGCCTCGTCCAGGGGTACGTAAGCGTGCCCGTAACGGCGGATGCCCTTCTTGTCGCCAAGGGCCCGCGTGAACGCCTGGCCGAGGGTGATGCCGACATCCTCAACGGTGTGATGGGCATCGATCTCGAGGTCACCCTTTGCACGGATTTTGAGGTCCACCAGCCCGTGACGGGCGATCTGGTCCAGCATGTGTTCCAGGAACGGCACCCCGGTGTCGAAATCTGCGGCACCCGTGCCATCCAGGTTCACTTCGACCCGCACTTGTGTTTCGCTGGTGTTGCGCTCGACGGTGGCCTTGCGGTCGCCCATCATAATCTCCCGTAAATCAAGGTGTGGATTATAAAACGCGCAAACACCTGCAAACAAACGTTAAATCAGCCAGAGTACAATGGGTACTTGTTACGGAGAGCCTGCCATGAGCCTGGAACTGGAACGAATCGAGCGTGGGAGCCCACAGGACCGTGATGACCTGATTACCCTCTACGAGCACGCGGAGCACGATGCACGGCGTCTCCCGGACATGCCCGACATCTGCGAGGGCTCACCCCGTTTTGTACGCCAGGTTTTCACCCAGGGCGGGTACACCTTCTATGGCGCGCGCTTCAATGGCCGCCTGATCGCTGCAGCCGTGGTGCTTGCCGGGGAGGACGCCCGGCACGTGGACGCGATCTGCGTCAGGAAATCCTCGCGCGGACGCGGCGTGGCGGCGCGATTCCTGAACCGCCTGCTGCCCGCCCTCGCGGAAGACTGCGACGAGATCGTGGTCGCCCTGCCGCAAAGCGGTGAAAGCCTGGACCGGCAAATCGAGCTGGACGGGTTTGACCGCGACCGGGACGCCTATGGCCACGTGATTTTCCACCGTCAGCATGCGAAGCCCGACACCTGAGGGCAGCACTTTGCGCCTGGCGGGCGCATTGGCCCTGGCAACGGCCCTGGTGCTGGTCGGCGCGTGTGGAAAACAGCCTTATCGTGTCGCCAACCTGGCCAAGAGCGACATCAACTTCGTGGCTGACGCGCACCAGGCGGCGGTCACCGAACTTCTCGATGAACTCACCGCGAAGCTGTACCGGCGGAATCCCCGAGAACTGCGCAAGCAGGCGGGCGCAAGCATCGAGTCACGGCGTTCTCAGTTGTTCGATACCAGCGGGCGACTGCAGTTCGAGGAACTGGATTACCGCGAGGAGGTCGATGCCATCCTGCTCGGCCTGGATCCCGGGTTTTCCGGGGATCGCGTGTTCGCGGTGATGACCGGCCTCACCGGGATGCTGCGTCGTGCGTACAACTACCAGGATGAGTTCTTCATCCTCCATGAACTCGACCAGCAAAGGCTTTACAACAGCGCGCGCAATATCGAGATCCTGGTGTGGCGGCTCAAGCACCGCACCGACGACCACGGGGCACTGCTGCTGCTGACCAACAGCAGCGCGGAAGACGATACCGAGAACCTGAGTTTCGAGCGCCTGTTCGGCAAGCTGATCGCCATCCAGGACCTGCTGGCGCGGATCACCGCCGACCGCACCAACCGCACCATCACCAAGGTCGTGCACAGCGTGGCGACGGCCACGTTCCTGCCCTGACGACCTTTTCAAGCCGCCCCGGCAACCTGCTACCATGCACAGCGCAGGCACCCGACCGGGTGGCCGCCAAGGCGGGAATTCCAGGAGAGACCCATGCCCCGACTGAAACTGCACTGGCAGATCCTCATCGCCATCGTGGCCGCCTGCCTCGTCGGCCTCGCGGCCGGAACCGAGAGCAGCATCTTCGGCGTACGCTGGTACGCCATCTTCGATTTCATCGGCACCTTGTTCCTGAACGCCCTGAAGATGATCATCGTCCCGCTGATTGTCTCCTCGATGATCACCGGCATTTCCGGCCTCGGCAGCGAGGGCGGATTCGGTCGTCTTGGCATCAAGACGATCGCTTACTACTTCACCACTTCCCTGCTCGCCATCCTGGTAGGACTGGTGATCGTGAACATGATTGCCCCGGGGATCGTGGACGGTGAACCCGCCGGCGACCGCCTCGACCTGGGCGCGGACACCTCCGCGGTCATGGAGAAGGTCGAGGGCCGTGGCGCTGGCGACATCGCCGGGATCTTCCTGCGCATGGTGCCCACCAACATCGTCGCTGCCGCCGCCGAAGGGCAGATGCTCGGCCTGATCTTCTTCAGCATCCTGTTCGGCATCTTCACGACCCGCCTCGAATCGCCCCTGCGCGAGACCATGGACAACTTCTGGAAGGGCGTATTCGAGACCATGATGCAGATCACCATGTGGGTGATGCGCTTTGCGCCCTACGGGGTGTTCGGACTGGTCGCCAAGACCGTTGCGGCGACCGGGTTCGACGCCTTCCGGCCGCTGCTGAGTTTCTTCTTCACCGTGCTGATTGCCCTGGGCCTGCACGCGTTCCTCGTCTTGCCGCTGATGCTGAAACTGGTCGGCCGGGTCAGCCCGAAACGCCATTACCAGGCCATGGCTCCGGCCATGCTCACGGCATTTTCCACCGCGTCGTCCTCGGCCACCCTGCCGCTCACCATGGAGTGCGTGGAGAAGAACGCCGGCGTATCCAACCGCACCACCAGCTTCGTGCTGCCCCTGGGCGCGACCATCAATATGGACGGGACCGCACTGTACGAGTGCGTAGCCGCGATGTTCATCGCCCAGGCCTACGGCCTCGACATCAGCCTCGCGACCCAGTTCACCATCGTGTTCGTGGCCCTGGTCACCTCCATCGGCGTGGCCGGGATTCCCGCTGCCAGCCTGGTGGCCATCACCATCATCCTCGGCGCGATCGGCCTGCCCCTGGAGGCTATCGGCGTGATCCTGGTGACGGATCGCATCCTCGACATGTGCCGCACCGCGGTGAACGTGTTCAGCGATTCCTGTGGCGCGGTGATCATCGCGCGCACCGAGGGCGAAACGGGGATACTCGAGGAACGCACGGCCTGAACCGGCCGGACTTTTATTCGGAATAGATGCGCGGCACCCGCGGGGTGATGCCGGTCAGGAGCTCGTAGGAGATCGTGCCCGCGGCGGCGGCCACCTCGTCCACCGGCAGCCCCTCGCCCCACAGGCGTACCGGGGAACCCGGACGCGCATTTGGCACGTCGTCCAATAATACCGTGATCATGTCCATGGACACCCGTCCGATCAACGTGGTCCGGCGTCCTGCGACCAGTACCGGCGTTCCGCTTGGCGCGTGGCGCGGGTAGCCGTCGCCGTAACCCATCGCCACCACGCCCATGCGTATGTCGCGGGGCGCCCGCCACGTGCAACCGTATCCAACCGGCTCACCGGCCGGCAGGTCGCGGACCGCGATCAGTTCCGACTCCAGGTGCATCACCGGCGCCAGTCCCTCGGCGGCGGCATCACCGCCGATGAACGGCGACGATCCGTACAGCATGATACCGGGACGCACCCAGTCGGCCCGCGATTCGGGCCAGCCCATCAGGCCCGCGGAGTTGGCGATCGAGCGCGGCAGATCGAGCCCCGCCGTCGCGTCGGCGAAATTCTGCAGCTGGGTGCGGGTGTAATCGTCCTGGCGGTCGTCCGCGCAGGCCAGGTGGGTCATCAGGTGGACCGAACCCACCGAACCGCAGGAGCGGAGACGCGACAACAGGGCGCTGACCGCAGACGGCTGTACGCCCAGGCGGTGCATGCCGGTGTCGATTTTCAGCCAAACAACCAGCGGCTTATCCAGGCGGGCCGCCTCCAGGGCCGCCACCTGCTCCTCCGCGTGCACAACGATCTGCAGGTCCAGCGCCGCGATCGGCCGCAATTCGTCGGGTGTGAAGAAACCTTCCAGCAGCAACATCGGCTTGCCGATACCGGCATCACGAAGCACCAGGGCTTCCTCGAGGCCGACCACGGCGAAGCTGTCGGCCGCGTCAAGCGCGCGCGCGCAGGGAACGGAGCCGTGGCCGTAGGCATCGGCCTTGATGACGGCCATGACGCTTGCACCACCGGCGGCGGAGCGGGCGAGTTCGAGGTTGCGGCGAAGCGCGGGAAGATCAATGCGGGCGCGGGCTGCCCGGCTCATTGATACTCCGAATAGGAGTTGTGTTCGCGGTCCTCGAAACGGGTGAACTTGTCGAGGAACACCAGGTCGACGGTGCCGATCGGTCCGTTACGCTGCTTGCCGATGATGATCTCGGCCTGGCCCTTCACCGACTCGTCGTCCTTGTTGTAAACCTCGTCCCGGTAAATGAACATGATCAGGTCCGCGTCCTGCTCGATGGCGCCCGACTCGCGAAGGTCGGACATGACCGGCCGCTTGTTGGGTCGCTGCTCGAGGCTCCGGTTGAGCTGTGACAAGGCGATGATCGGCACCTTGAGTTCGTTGGCGAGGGCCTTCAGTGACCGCGAGATCTCCGAGATCTCGGTGGCCCGGTTCTCGCTGTTGCCGGGGACCTGCATCAACTGCAGGTAATCCACCATGATCAGGCCCGGCGTGCCGTGCTCCCGCGCCACGCGGCGGGCGGCAGTGCGCATTTCCATCGGGCTCAGGCCCGGTGTGTCATCGATGAACAGTGGCTTGCCCTCAAGCATATTGAAGGCCATCACCACCCGGTTCCAGTCCTCCTCGTTGAGATCGCCACGGCGCACCTTGCTCTGATCAATGCGCCCGAGGGAGGAAATCATGCGCATGATCAAAGATTCCGCGGGCATTTCCATGCTGAAGGCAAGAACCGGCTTTTCGCCGTTGATGACCGCATTTTCGACGATGTTCATCGCAAATGACGTCTTCCCCATGGATGGGCGGCCGGCGATGATGATCAGGTCCCCGGGCTGCAGGCCACAGGTCATGTTATCGAGGTCGCTGAAACCCGTTGCCATGCCGGTCAATGGCGAGGAACTCTTCATGAGTTCGTGCAGGCGGTCCGCGGAATTCTTCAGGAGCTCGTTGACGTTGCGCGGACCGGTGCGGGTCGCGCCCTGCTCGGCAATCCTGAAGATGCGTTGCTCGGCTTCGTCCAGAATGTCCCGACTCTTGCGGCCGGCGGGCTGGAAGGCGTCTTTCTGGATGTCGTTGGTGGCGCTGATCAGGTGACGCAGGATGGACCGCTCGCGAACGATTTCCGCATAAGAGCGGACGTTCGCGGCGCTCGGGGTATTCTGGGCCAGATCGACGAGGTAGGTCATCCCGCCCGCCTGCTCCAGCTCGTTTACGGCAGTCAGGGCGTCCTGCAGGGTGAGCACGTCGATCGGGGAATTGGCGTTGACCAGGTTGTACATCGCGCGAAAGATGGTGCGATGGTCCTGGCGGTAGAAATCGCCCTCGGTCACCACGTCGGCGGCCAGGTCCCAGGCCTGGTTGTCGACCATGAGACCACCGAGCAGGGCCTGTTCGGCCTCGACGGATTGCGGCGGGAGATTCACGCCCCGCATGCCAGACCCCAACCGCGGTTCGGGCGGCGGGCCGGGCTCGTCAAGCAGCGCTTCGGGGACGATCTCAGGCATGGTGACGATTGTTCCACTTCGCGCCGGGGTGAGCAACGGCTCGCGCCCCAGCCCCGCGCCGGCCGCGGGTTTCCGGGCGCAGGGCCCGGATCACCGGATCAGGCGTCGGGTACGACCGAGACCTTTACCGAGGCCACGACATCACTGTGCACCTGCACCTCGATATCGTACTCACCGGCCTGGCGAATCACCCCGTTGGGCAGGCGGACCTCGCTCTTCTCGACCTCGACACCCTTGGCCGCAATCGCATCAACGATGTCACGGCTGCCGACGGAGCCGAACAGCTTGCCTTCGTCGCCGGCACGCACCGCGATCTCGAGTTCGAGTTCGTTGAGCGCCTCTGCACGCTTTTCAGCGGCGGCCAGCTTCTCGGCAGCGGCCTTCTCCAACTCCGCACGACGCTCCTCGAAGCGCTGCACGTTGTCCTTGGTCGCGGCGACCGCACGGCCCTGGGGAATGAGGAAATTACGGCCGAAGCCGGGCTTTACCGTCACCAAGTCGCCCAGGTCACCCAGGCGGTTGATTTTTTCCAGCAAGATCACCTGCATGATCACACCTCTGTCTCAATGTTCCGTTACAAAGTCTCGTCGTCTCCCGGGGGAGGCGGGTTGTTCCTGGCCCGGGCCCGGAAATCCACCAGGCTGTCCAGAAACGCGATAAACACCAGCACCGGCACCATGAACTGGGAAACCAGCAGCAGCGTCGCATAGAACGCGAACAGCCAGCCCGAGCCCAGTCCACGCAAGCCGACCAGGCCATGGACCAGGGCCACCCCGGCGATCATCAGCGGCACCGAGATCACCGGCATCCAGCCGACCATGGCCGGGGACACCGCCGGACCGAGCAACATCACGCCCAGCAACATCACGGCAATGCCCGGCGGCAGGCGCAAGGCGTGGAACTCCTTGCCGAAGCCGCCCGGGTTGTAAAGCAACGCCTGCCACCAGCGCGCCAGCACCAGGCAGGACAACATGCTCAGGCTCTCGACCAGCCCCCAGGCACCCGACAACAGGTGCACCAGCATCGGCTCGACCTCGGCCACCTTTTCCGGCGGCAGGCCGGTCTGCATGCCGGCGAACAGGTCACGCATCAGGCCCAGCGCCTGCTCGAACAATTCGGGCTGCGCGACGCGGATGAAGCCGATCGCCGCGATACCGAGCACCACCGAGACCAGTAGCGTGTAAACCCACGACATGGTCTCGCGGAGTACCAGCGCCAGCACCGCGGTACCGATGATCACCAGCCCCGGCGTGCTGTCCTGGAACCAGATCAGCCAGCAGCTTGCCGGCAGCATCGCCCAGATGCCAACCAGCAGGCCCTCGCGAAAACCGCGACGCAGCAATACCAGTCCGGTAACCGCCGCGCTGATCCAGAAGAAGAACGGCAGCGTGGCGCCGACAACGCTGACCGCCACCGCATGGCGACGACCGCGCATCGAGAATTCAGCCAGCCCGCGCATGGGACTCCGGCCACCCGGGGGCGGCCAATACTCGCTTACGAGAAGTGCTGGTCGGTGTACGGCAGCAGGGCGAGAAAACGGGCCCGCTTGATGGCCGTCGCCAGCTGCCGCTGGTAACGCGCACTGGTCCCCGTGATCCGGCTCGGCACGATCTTTCCGGTCTCGGTGATGTAGTTCTTCAGGGTCTCGATATCCTTGTAATCGATTTCCTTCACTTCATCCGCGGTGAACCGGCAGAATTTCTTTCTACGAAAATGACGCATGGCGACTGTTCCCCTGTGATGCTTGCAGGAAGCGGCCCTCAGGCCTCTTCAGATCCGGCTTCCGGTTTCGGTGCCTCGGCCTCGGCCTCGGACGCTGCGGACTCGGCCGGCTCCGCGGCAGGCTGTTCCGGACGGCTCTGACGAGGTGCCTCGTCACGCCCGCGATCACCGGAATCCCGGTCGCGGGGGCGGCGGGGCCCGTCGCGATCACCCTTGTCGTCCTCGCCCTTGAGCAGGGGGGACGGCTCGGTGACGGCATCGTCACGGCTCATGATCAGGTTGCGCAGAACGGCATCGTTGAAACGGAACGCGTTCTCGAGTTCGTCGACCGTGGCCTGGTCGCACTCGATGTTCATCAGCACGTAATGTGCCTTGTGAACTTTCTGGATGGGGAAGGCGAGCTGGCGGCGGCCGAGGTCTTCAAGCCGGTGGACCGTGCCCTTGCCCTCGCTGATGATCGCGGTGTAACGCTCGACCATGGCGGGGACCTGTTCGCTCTGGTCCGGATGGACCAGGAACATCAGTTCATAGTGACGCATGTTGACTCCCTGTGGGTTTCAGCCTCCCGCGCGACACGGTGAGGCAGGGATTGCAAAAAGGACGGGCATTCTATTGATACCCGGGGCCGATTTCAAGGCCCGGACCGGTCAGCGGCCCTGATCAGGTGCCGGCGGACCGTTGCCGAACCGCCTCGTAGAGACAGATTCCCGCCGCCACCGAGACGTTGAGGCTGCCGACGACCCCCGCCATCGGGATCGAGACCAGCTCGTCGCAATGCTCCCGGACCAGGCGCCGCATGCCCTTCCCCTCGCTACCGAGAACCAGCACCCGTGGCCCCGACAGGTCGGCCTCCCACACCCGTGCGGGCGCCGAGTCGTCGGTGCCGGTGACCCACAACCCGCGATCCTTGAGCTGTTTCAGGGCCCGGGCAAGGTTGGTCACCATGACCAGGGGCAGCACCTCGGCAGCACCGGCCGCAACCCGGCTCACCGCGGGACCGGGGCCGGCCGAGCGGTCCCGGGGCACCACCACAGCATCCACCCCGGCGCCATCCGCGGTGCGCAGGCAGGCGCCAAGATTATGGGGATCGGTCACCCCATCCAGCACCAACACCAGGGGCGCATGGTCGACATCGTCGAGCAGTTGGTGAAGATCGTTCTCGTCCAGGGTGCGCGCCGGCCGGCACACGGCGACCACCCCCTGGTGATTTCCCCCAAACAGTCGGTCCAGCGCCTCGGCCGTGGCGGTTTCCACATGAATGCCCTGGGATCGCGCCGCGGATTCCAGCTCGCGCAGGCGTGCGTCATCGCGGCCCTTGCGCACCAGCAGGCGCAGGATGCGCTCGGGCTCGCTGCCGAGCACCGAGCGGATGGCGTGGAAACCGGCAAGCGGCACCTCTTTCGCGGCCATGGCTCAGCGCTTCTTGCCGGACCGCCGCCCGCGCGAGGTTTTCTTGCCCTTGGTGCCCTTGGGCGCCGGTTTCTTCTGGTCGAGCTCGAGGTCGATGCGGGCTTCCTCGACGTCGACGCGGGCCACCAGCACGCGGACCCGGTCGCCGAGGCGGAACGCGGTACGGGTCCGCTCCCCGAGCAGGCGGTGCTTCACAGCGTCGAAGTGGTAGTAGTCGGAGCCGAGGGCAGTGATGTGCACAAGACCCTCGACGTACACCTCGTCCAGCTGCACGAAGATACCGAAGCCGGTGACCGCACTGATGGTGCCGTCGAACCGGTCGCCCACGTGGTCCAGCATGTACTCGCACTTGAGCGTGTCCATGGCGTCGCGGGTGGCCTCGTCGGCGCGCCGCTCGGTGGTCGAGCAGTGCTCGCCCAGGGCCTCCAGGGCCGCACGGTCGTAGGGATAAATCTTGGCCAGCGGCAGCGCCTTGGCTCCCGATGACCGCTGCACGAGCTTGGTCTTCTGATCACTGCGGATCACGCTGCGAATGGCGCGGTGCACGAGCAGGTCCGGGTAGCGGCGGATCGGCGAGGTGAAGTGCGCGTAAGCCGGGTAGTCGAGGCCGAAGTGGCCGATGTTCTCCGGCGAGTAGACGGCCTGCTGCATGGAGCGCAGCATCACGGTCTGGATCAGGTGGCGGTCGGGGCGCTCCTCGATCTGCTGCGCCAGCTTCTGGTAATGCGCCGGTCGCGGCTTGTCGCCGCCGCCGAGGGACAGGCCGAATTCCCCGAGGAACTGGCGTAAGGCCTCGACCTTCTCAGTCTTCGGACCGTCATGGACCCGGTACAGGCCCTCGAGCTTGTGATCCATCAGGAAGCGCGCTGCGGCCACGTTGGCCGACAGCATGCATTCCTCGATCAGCTTGTGGGCGTCATTGCGCTCCACCGGGACGATGCGTTCGATCTTGCGGTTCTCGCCGAACACCACGCGGGTTTCGATGGTTTCGAAGTCGATCGCGCCTCGCTTGTCCCGGGCGGCGCGCAAGACCTTGTACAGCCGATGCAGGTCGAGGATGTTCTGTTCCAGCTCCGCGTGCTTCTTGCGGAACGCTTTTGCCCCGGAACCTTTCGGCTCGGCCAGCAGCGCGCCGACCGTGGTGTAGGTCAGTCGCGCCCGCGAGCGCATCACGCCCTCGCTGAACTGGTAACCCGTGATCTTGCCGGCCCCGGAAATGCGCAGGTCGGCGACCATGCACAGGCGGTCGACGTCCGGGTTCAGGGAACACAGGCCGTTGGACAGCTTTTCCGGAAGCATCGGGATGACCTGCCCCGGGAAGTACACCGAGGTGCCCCGCTTCGAGGCCTCGGCATCCAGCTTGCCGGCCACCCGTACGTAATGAGAGACGTCGGCGATCGCCACCACCAGCCGGAACGCGCCCCGCGCCAGCGGCTCGCAGTACACGGCATCGTCGAAATCGCGGGCATCCTCGCCGTCGATGGTCACCAGCGGGAGGTCGCGCAGGTCCACGCGGTGCGCCTTGTCGCCCTTGCGCACCTCGTCCGGGAGCCGCTCCGCCTCGCGCAGCACCGGCGCGGGAAACTCGTGGGGAATGCTGTGGTTGCGCACCGCGATCTCGACTTCCATGCCCGGTGCCAGGTGATCTCCCAGGACCTCCGCGACCTGGCCAATGGGGCCATTGCGATCGGTCGGATGCTGGGTGATCTCGGCCACCACGATCTTGCCGTGACGGGCGCCATTCCGGGCCTCCGGCGGGATCAGGATGTCCTGGTGGATGCGCCGGTTGTCGGGCACCACGAAACTGACGTCCTTCTCGCGGTAATAGCGCCCGACCACGGTGGTGGTGCCCCGCTCCAGCACCTCGACAATGACGCCCTCGCGACGCCCGCGCCGGTCCTGCCCCGCCTCGCGGGCCAGCACCCGGTCGCCGTCCAGCACCCGGCGCATCTGCCGGGCGTGGAGATAGAGATCGTCGGAACCGTCATCCGGGATCACGAAGCCGAAACCGTCCTTGTGCCCCTGCACCCTCCCGCGGACCAGGTCCATGCGGGAAACCAGTCCAAAGGCGCCGCGCCGGTTGCGCAGGATCTGGCCGTCGCGCTCCATCGCCCGCAGCCGCCGTCGCAGGCGGTCGATCTCGTCCTCGTCATCGATCCCGAGAAGTTCGTGCAGGCGCTCGCGGGTCACCGGACCGCTCTCGGCGCCCAGCAATTCCATAATGTATTCGCGGCTCGGCAGGGCCTCCCCGTACAACTCGGTCTCACGACCGTGATGCGGGTCGGCTTTTTTCCAGTGGGGCATAGGTAATTGATCTTCCAAAAGTCTTGAGCCGGACCAGGGTGGTCGCGGCAACGGGCCATTATATAGGAGCGTTGACAAGACTGCGCGCAGCGGGTAAATTTCGCGCCCTGCCAGCCGGCCCGGATCCCTCAGCGATCGGGGCCCAGGGTTCCCTCCCGGGGAGCCGCGACGACCTCAGTGCCGAGGTGGCGGAATTGGTAGACGCGCATGGTTCAGGTCCATGTGGGGGCAACCCCGTGGAGGTTCAAGTCCTCTTCTCGGCACCAACTTTCGATTGATTAACGTGATACCTACGCACAAACCGTCCAGCAGCAGCTTCACCTGTTTGCCACGGCATGACGGACTGAACACGGCCATCATCCGCACCTATCCTCTCTGAACCAGATCCGCGACCCAACCCATCGCCTCCGGATACTCGTCACAGTCGAGCACAAACTCCTGCCCACGCGAGGCGGATCTCAGTCGTGCCCGGTCCTCATCCAGCGTCCATCGCTTCATGTCGGCATGGTAAGTCAACGGTCTCCGGTTGCTTTTCGGATAAATCCAGGCAGGAAGCAACCAGTCGGAAACGCGCGTTGAGCCCGGGTCCGTCAGCAGTCGGGCAGGGGCGAAGCGGCCGAACAC
>JBFGWM010000017.1:0-23505 GCA_041588495.1 Pseudomonadales bacterium
ACCGCCTCGATCGCGCGGCGCAGGTTGCGCGGGTCATTCATGGCGTCGAACACGCGGAACACGTCAACCCCGTTGACCGCGGCCCGCTCGACAAAGCGGTCAACGACATCGTCGGCGTAGTGACGGTAACCAAGCAGGTTCTGGCCGCGCAGCAACATCTGCTGCGGGGTGTTGGGCATCGCCGCTTTCAGCTTGCGTATGCGTTCCCAGGGATCCTCGCCGAGAAAACGGATACAGGCGTCGAAGGTGGCGCCGCCCCAGGATTCGAGAGACCAGAAACCGACCTGGTCCAGTTTCGGGGCGATGGGCAGCATGTCCTCGGTGCGCATGCGCGTGGCGAACAGGGACTGGTGCGCGTCACGCAGGACGACGTCGGTGATCCCCAGGGGCTTGCGGGTCTCGGACATTCCTTTACACCCTGCTCGGTGAATTTCGGCGCCGGCCGGTTAACCACGCCATTCTCAATCACGCCCCCCGCGCTGGCGATGACGGCGGATCGCGGCCGCGATTGCGGCAACCACGTCGGGGTGCACGCCAGACGTCGCGGGGGCGACGCCCGCGGATTCCGCGGCGGATTCCGCAGTCGGTCCGGCCAGTGCAGCATCCTCGGGAAACAGCGCCACGACGCGCGACATCAGGCGGGTGGCGATCACCAGCACGGTCAGGAAGACGAACACCGTGCCCATGCCGATCAGCATCAGGTCGATGCCTTCCCTGACCAGTTCCTGTTCCGTCATGGATCCTCGTCCGGTTCCCGCCAGGGGCGCGCGATCCGCGCCAATTTACCCCGATTGCCGCGCACCCGGCAACCGCGCGCAAATGCGTTCAGGAGTCGCCCGCGGCAGTATTTGGAGGCTCCACGGCCATTCCCAGTTCGCCGAGCAACCCAGTGAGCATAGTCTGCAATGCCTCCTCGCGGCAGGCCCCGTAGATGCACGCATCCGGCCGCACCAGGATGAAATCGACGGCATGACGACGGAACAGTGCGTGCAGCACACCCTGCTCATCCACCAGGGTGCGCACGCCGGGCTGGCAACTGCCTGCCTCGCGCGCGCTGCGGCACAGGTTCACGTATACCGTCGACAGGCGTTCCAGCGCCGGGTAACGCGTAACCGGAACCGAACTCTTGGGATCGCGGTTCACCGCCAGCAGCACGAAACCGCTCCCGATGAACGTATCGAGACGCCCGCGATCGCCGGCGCCGTCATGCACCTCCACCTGGGGCAGGTAACGGCCGGCGAGGTGCGAGGACTCCAGGTCGAACAGCCCGTTACGATAGGGCACCACCGTGCGCATCGGCACCCGGTGCAGGGGCCCGCGCAGCCAGCGCACCAGGTTGAGTACGCGGAACAGCAGCGCCCGCATGCGCGGGTACCAGCTGGAACCCGAGAGCAGCAGGCGGCCGATACGGTACTCGCGCTGGATCGCCCGGCGCGCCTGGGCGCCACGCTCCTCGGAATAGGTGTCGAGCAGGGCCTGGCTGGCCCCGGCGCGCAGCACCAGGCGCAGCTTCCAGCACAGGTTGGCGGCGTCACGCAGGGCCTCGCTGAGCGCCTGTCCGGTCACCGGCGGCAGTTCACAGGCACTGGCGCCGGCGAGCAGCACCCGGCCCACGCGACGCTGCACCGCGACCCCGACCCGCCGCCGCACGTAGCGCTGGCCGAGAATGTCCGAACCCGGGGGGCCCTCGTATCGGGCCAGGATCTCGCGGCCCCGCCAGGGTTGCTCAAGGGTGTCCGGATCATCCTCGCTGCGCACCGGTACCGTGTAGCGCCGCGTACTGTCGGCACCGGGCGTATGCCGGGCCGGCCAGCGGGAATCGAGAATGTATTCCGGAACCCCGGCCTCGGCGCGAAATTCGCGGGCGCGGGTGTCGAGCAGCAGCCAGCCCAGTTCCTCGACCCGGGACACCTGCACCCCGAGCTCGGTCCGCACCCGGGATTCACTGCCATCGCAGCCGAGCAGGTAACGCGCGGTGACCCGCCGCTCGCCCTGCGCCCCGCCCCGTATCGTGCATTCGACGCTGGCGTCCCCGGCACGAAACGCGGTGAGCGCCTGCCCGTAATGAATCTCCACCCCGGCGAGTTCCCCGGCGCGCGCGCGCAGCGCCTCGCCCAGCCGCTCCGGCGGACAGAAATTGAGCGGCGAGAACCCGGACACGGCCTGCCCGCGGGGCGCCAGCTGCAGGGTCAGAAGGGGTTGCCGCGCACCGTCCACGAAGCGAATCCGGTCGGCGCTGACGCAGTGCGCCTCGAGGCGGCCGAAGCAGCCGGCCCGCGCGAGGATTCGCATCGCGTGACCGTCCACCTGGTCCTCGACCAGGCGCATGCGCCCCGGCGCATCGCCGTCAAACCCGGCCACCCGCAGCCCGGCCTGGCCGAGCAGGACCGTGCACAGCAGGCCCACCGGGCCGAGGCCGCACACCAGCACATCGTACTCATGGTCCTGCGTCGTCACGCCGGTTCGCCCCATGCCCTGCCACAAGCAAAGACTAGCCCGATTCGCGGGGCCCGGTTGCCGCGGAACTCGCGGAACCGCCGGCCTGTGCTTAAATTCATGGACTGAACGGCGCACGTCGCCCTGTCCCATGCTCGCGGTGAATCGACCATGAAGAAACTCAATCCCACGGATCTCGGCTTCCTGCTATTCGAATCACGGCAGACGCCGATGCACGTCGCCGGCCTGCACATCTACTCCCTGCCGCCCCGGGCGCCGGAAGATTTCCTGCAGCAGCTGATCCAGGATTTCCGTCACGTCGACGAGTTCCAGGCACCGTTCAATCGCGTACTGCGCTACCCGCGGCTGAAAGCCGGGATTCCGGGCTGGGTGGAGGACAACCAGTTCGACCTCGACTACCACCTGCGGCACTCCGCGCTGCCGCGGCCGGGCGGCCTCAAGGAGCTGATGATCCTGGTGTCGCGCCTGCACAGCACGCTGCTGGACCGCAATCGCCCGATGTGGGAAATGCACTTCATCGAGGGGCTGGAGGGCAACCGCTTCGCGGTCTACTTCAAGATGCATCACTCCCTGATCGACGGCGTCGGCGGCATGCGCCTGATGGAGTCCTGTCTTTCCACGCAGCGTAACAAGAAACTGCCCCCTCCCTGGGCCGCCCGTGCGGGCGGACAGCGCAAGCGCAAGCCCGTCCCGCAATTGTCGGAACTCCTGCGCAGCGTGGTGGACACCGCCATGCACCAGGCCAAGACCATCCCCCAGATCACCCGCGCCTATGCGCGCCTCGCGCGCGAGGCGGTGAAGCACGAGACCGCCCTCGGCGTGCCCTACCTCGCGCCGCGCTCGGTGCTCAACGTGCCGATCACCGGGCAGCGCCGCTTCACCGTGAAATCGTTCAAGCTGCAGCGGGTGAGGAAGCTGGCCACGGATCTCGGCGCGACCATCAACGATGTGGTCATGGCCCTGTGTTCGGCGGCGGTGCGGACCTACCTCGTGGAGCACGACGCGCTGCCGGACAAGCCCCTGATCGCCGACGTCCCGGTCTCCGTGCGCCCCTCGGACGGCGGCAGTTCGGGGAATGCCATCAGCTTCATCCTCGCCAACATGGCCACCGAGATCGAGGATCCCGAAGAGCGCCTGAAAGTGGTGAAGGCATCGATGTCCGAAGGTAAGAAACTCCTGCAGGACATGACCCGGGAGGCCATCAACAACTACACCATGATCGGCATGATGCCCTTCACCGCCGGTCAGGCCGCCGGTTTCTCCTTCAAGCGCAGGCCGATGTTCAACATCGTGATCTCCAACGTGCCGGGACCGAAGAAGCACCTTTACATGAACGGCGCCCGCCTGGAGGACATCTACCCGGTGTCCCTGCTGTTCCACGGGCAGGCGCTCAATATCACGGTCACCAGCTACGTGCAGAGCCTGGACTTCGGCCTGATCGGCTGTCGCGACGCCCTGCCCGGCATTGCCCGGGTCGCGGATTACCTCGAGGACGCCATGGCGGAACTGGAAAAACTTGCGCGGAAAAAGAAGCGGAGCAGGTCCTGATCCTGACGCCCGCACGGCCACCGCACGGCCCTGCGGCCGGCACATTGAGATCGCCGGCCGGAACCGCTAACTTGAGCGTCGACGCAAGAACGCCGGGAGCGGGCCTGTCCTGACCATGCTGGTTCTTCACCCGTTTATCGCCAACCTGTACCTCTCGGCGCCCAGCCAGGACGCCTCCGGCTTTCGCGACTGGGCCCTCGACGAGGTCCGCCACCTGATCCCCTTCGACGCCGCACTGTGGGGCAAGGGCAGTGCGGTCAGCCGCACGTTCCACACCGTGACCCTGACCGGACTGGACACCACCTACCCCCGGGAACTGGAAAAGACAGCATCCTTCAACCCGATGATGCCCGCACTGCAGGAGTCCCCCGGAGCCGCGGTCGACATGGCCGACCTCATCGACGACCGCGAGTTCCACGCCTCCAAAATCTACAAGAAGTGCTTTCGCAAGCACGGCGTGGAACGCATCCTGAGTTGCAGCCACGTGGATTCCCGCAGCGGCCTGTTTTCGCTGGTCAGCCTGTACCGTTTCGACTCCGACGCCCGTTTCACCGACGAGGAGAAAGCCGCCTGGTCGCCGATGACCTCTCACCTGTCGAAAGCCGCGACCCACGCCTTTTTCCTGCACCTGACCCGCCCCGCGCCGGAAGCCCCCGCAGTCAGCGCGGCCGTCTGCGACCGGCACGGCATGTTCCACGAGGTGGAACCGCGCTTCCTCGACCTCCTCGACCAGCACTTCCCGGATCGCGAGTACGGCACCCTGCCCTTCGAGCTGCCCCGCAAGCCGGACACCTTCACCATCGGGGAACTGGCGGTGGAGACCACCGAGCTGACCGACCTGGTGCTGGTGCGCATCCGCAACCTGAGTCCCATCGACCAGCTGACCCGGCGTGAACGCCAGGTCGTCGAGAACGTCTGCCAGGGTCTCTCCCACAAGGAGATCGGCCGCCTGCTCGGGCTGGCGCCGACCACGGTTTCCAGCCACCTGTACCGGGCCTACGACAAGCTCGGAGTGTCCAGCCGCTCGGCGCTGGCCCGCCTGGTGCGGGGCCGCCCCTCCGCTGACAGCAGCGACGCGGAAGACTGATTCCGGCCCGGCCGGGGGAGCCCGTCCTGACCGGACGTTCGTTCCACACGGCTGGATAGTCTCCGGAGCATGGGCCATTATCATCGGGTCGCCTTGAAAAAAGTGTTGGGTTCCTCCCGCCATGTCCACACCCATGATCCTCATCGCATGTGTCGCGGGCCTCGCGGTCCTGATCACGGTGGGCGTGATCGCCCAACGCATGGAGGTGGCGAAGGAAGAGCGCGCCCGGCTGATTCGTGACCTCTCGATCCGGGTGCGCAAGTACCGCAGCATGCTGATCGACCTGCCCGAGGGCATCCTGACCCGGGACCTCAAGATGTTCCTGGTGCGGATTGCCGCCCGGGACCTGCAGACCCTGGTCAAGCTCGACAAGGACAACGCGGAGTACGTGAAGCGCTTCGAGGAGATGAAGGTATTGCTCGCCAACGTCCAGAAGCAGCCAGAGGACGAGGCCGCGGACCTGAACCTGGACGATCCCAACCAGGTTCGCGAGGTGCGGGCCCGGTTGCGCTTCCTGCAGCAGATGATCCTGGAGATGAGCGCCGCGGGCGAACTCGACGGCGCCTCCGCGAAGCGATTCCAGTCCCGCCTCGAGGAAGTCGACGTGCAGACCGCCATGCAGTTGCACCTCCAGGAAGCGCGCGCGGCGACGCGGAAACTGCGGCCGTCGGTGGCGGTGTTCCAGATCAAGCAGTGCCGTGAAAAACTGTCCAGGATCAATGCCAGCGGCCGCTGGAATCCGCAGATCGCGGAACTCGAGGGCTACCTCGCGAACCTGGAGGAACACGGCGCCCTGACCGCCGAGGAAGGCGTGGAAATCGCGCGCCTGCGCGAGGAGGCCGGCCCTCCGCCCGAGGAACAGCCCAGCGCACTGGCCCAGGGCATGGAGAAACTCGAGGCCGAGGAAGAGGAATGGAAGAAAAAGGCCGGGTACGACTGACCCCGCGTCAACCCGCCTTGGCCTGGCAGCCCTTCGCAACCCACTCGCGCTGCTTTTCCGTCCAGTAAACCAGCTTGTTCTTCAGGATGCTGACGTCGATCGGCTTCGGCACGCAATCGTTCATGCCGGCATCCAGCACCTTGTCGAACTCCTCCGGCGAGATGTGCGCGGTGGATGCGAGTATCGCTGCCGGCACCCGCCCGCTCTCCCGCTCGAAAGCGCGGATCGCGCGGGTGGCCTCGAACCCGTCCATTTCCGGCATCAGGCAGTCCATCAGCACCAGTTCGTAGGGCTGCGCGGCCCCCCGGTACATGTCGACGGCGATCGCGCCGTTCTCGGCGATATCCGGCTCGACCCCGAGGCGGGACAGGTAGCCCTTGATCACCATCACGTTCACCCGGTTGTCCTCGGCGACCAGCACGCGCAGACCGCGGAGTTTCTCGAGTTCGATCTGCTCGGCCTCTTCCGCGGCGCCGGTGCCGCCGGAACCCACCTCGCTGAACAGGTCGCAAAGCACCTCGCAGAACTGGAATCGCGAAACCGGTCGCGGCGCCGCCTGCACGATCCCGGCATGGGACATGGCATCGATGTCCGGCCGGCTCTGCAGCCGGGTCATCAGGACGATGCGCGCGTCACGACCGAGTTCCGACATGTGCACATCCTCGGCGAGCTCGAGTCCGCCCAGGTCGGGGAGTTCCTCGAATATGGCAATCACCCCGTAGGGCCGCGATTCCTCGCGGGCCTGGGCCAGGCGCAGCATCGCATCGCGCCCGTTGAGCGCGTAGTCACAGACCCCGCCGAGTGCGCGAATCTCGTGGCGCAGGGCCAGGCAGTACTGCTCGAACGGGTCGACGACGAGGATGCTCATGGAACCCAGGAGCGCCTCGTGCCGGGCGCGAATCGGGCACATGCAATCGCTGACCCGGAACGGGATGCGGAACCAGAAGTTCGCGCCACGCCCCTCGCTGGAGTCCACCGCGATCTCGCCGCCCATCAGTTCGCAAAGCTGCCGCGAGATCGCGAGGCCGAGACCGGTGCCGCCGAAATTCCGCGTGGTCGACGTGTCCGCCTGGCTGAAGCTCTGGAACAACTTGTTCTGCACCGGTTGCGGGATACCGATCCCGGTGTCGATGACCTCGATACGGATCCAGGTCCGTTCGTCGGGCGCATAGGGCTCGCTGCGCACGTTGACGGTGATGCCGCCGCTGCGCGTGAACTTGAGCGCGTTACCGACCAGGTTGAGCACGATCTGGCGGATGCGCAGCGGATCGCCCCAGATCATCGGCGGCAGGTCCGGCTCCATTTTCAGCAGCAGGTAGAGGTCCTTCTTCTCCGCCTGCAGGACGAAGATCGACAGCGCGTCATCGATGGTTTCCTCGAGCTGGAACTCGACCTCCTCGATCTCCATGCGCCCGGCCTCGATCTTGGAAAAATCGAGGACGTCGTTGATGGTCAGCAACAGGGCGGTCCCGGAGTTGCGGATCACGTCGAGAAACTGCACCTGGCTCGAATCCAGCCGCGAGTCACGCAGCAGTTCGACCATGCCCATGATGCCGTTGAGCGGGGTGCGGATCTCGTGGCTGATCTTGGCCATGAACTCGCTGCGCGCCTTGTACTCGGCCTGGGTTTCCAGGGCCATCTTCTTCAGCGACACCCGCTCCGCCTGCAGGCGGCTCATGCGGTGGCCCTGGATGGCGGCGAACAGGAAAACCTGGAGCACGAAACCGAACCGGTAGAGGTAGGCGGGCAGGAACGATTGCGGAACCGCATCGGCGACGATGAGGATGTTGGCGGTCACCAGCAGGATGGTGGGCAGGAAGGCGATGAGGAAAATCGCCGCGGGCGAATAGTCATCGCGAAGCCAGCGCCAGGCTGCCGCCCAGAACAGGTAGACCACCGTCACCAGGGCGAGCGTCAGGGACAGGCGCGCGGCGAACCGCGGATCCCCCACCAGGCAGACCAGCGCCCCGATACCGAGTGCGATCACCAGCCCGCGATTACAGGCATCCAGCAGGCGGTTGTTCCGGCACTGCATGTAATAGCCCGCGAACAACACCGCGGTGAGTGCGGCGATACAGATGAAGACGTAGTGGGCGACGGACTGCCAGCGCAGGCTGTCCTGCCACAGGTAGAAACCCAGTCCGTCGAGTGCCGCGGCGACCATGGTGATCGAGAACACGTGGACCACGTAGGGCACCAGCATGAACTGCCGGGTGATCGCATAGACCACCAGGGAATACGCCATCAGGCCAAACATCACGCCGTAGAAGATGCCCAGTACCCACTGGATCCGGTAGGTGGCCTCGAGGAATCCGTCGCGGGAACTCACGAACAGGGGCACGGTCATCGAGGTACGGGTGGCCACGCGCAGGTAGACCCGCTTGCTCGCGGCGGACTCGATGCGCAGGGGAACCACGTGCTCGTTCACCTGCAGGACCCGCCGCGAAAACTCCTGGGTGTCCCCCAGGCTCACGTGTTCGAAACGGTCACCGACAGGCATGTAGACGTCGATGCGGTCCAAGATCGGGTAATCGATACTCAACACCACGTCCAGCGCTTCACTTTCGCCGTTGACCAGGTCGACACGAAACCAGTACGCGTCGTCACTGAGACCGAAACTCAGGGATTCGCTGGTGTTGGGGCGGAACGAGGCCGCGCCAGCCTCGCCGGCGGCATCGATAATGCTCCACTCGGAACCCTGCTCGCGGAAGAAAAATGCGTGCGGGGCCAGGTTGAGGTGGCGGGTTTCCGCGGTGATCACCACCGGCCCCGGCGGGACGGCGGCATGGCCAAGCAGAGCAGACAACAGCAGCCCGAGGAAAGCGAGGCCCGTCATCCGGCGCGCGGCTCCTGCCGATATGTGCGCTCCGGCTCGCATCGTGCGGGTTTTCCTCTTGTCCGTGATCCTTTTATCTTAGCCGGGATAACAGGTTACGTCGCCCGCGGCCGCACGGGATCCGGCGCACGCTCATCCAGAAGGCGACGACTTTCGGGGGCCTCCGGGTAGCGCCGCCGCTCGATATCGTAGCAGGCCCGCAGCAGGCCGCACTCGATCCCGAGGTCCTCCCGCATAACGCCCAGGGGACGATCCATCCAGGGGTCGAACTCGACCCGGTCCAGGCGCTGGCATCCAGTCACCATGCCGATGTGCACCGCGTCACGAAACACCCGCACTTCCTCCTCCCCGAAGCGGTAGACCCGCGGGTACAGGGTGCGCGCGACCCAGGCGAACATGCGTTCCTCCGAGGTGCTGACATCGCGGGTGCTGCCCATGGTGAATCCGATCGCGAAGGCCTCGTCCTTGGGCAGCAGTCCCCGCCCCAGGAGGATGTGGATGCAGTCATGGTGATGCAGGTCGACGGCGCCGTGAAACAGGGTGATGCCGGGAATGTGAAAGCGCGGATTTTCGAGCAGCTTGACGATCAGCGGGATGCTTTCCTGCTTCTCGCCCAGGCGATGCAGGCTGTCGAGGGCCTCGCGCAGGGTCATGCGGCCCTCGCCCAGGGGCACATGCCAGTCGCGCCATGTGAACACGCGTGCCGCCTCGTTCATCCCCTCCCCCGTCCCTCCAGCTTCCCCGTTCAGGCGGTGACCCGCAACATGGCGATTCCCACCACGACGGTGAGAATGCCGCCGACCCGCAGGAGGGTGAGGGGCTCGGCAAACACGGCAATCCCGTAAATCGCCACGCCGACCGCGCCGATGCCGGTCCACACGGCATACCCCGTACCCACCGGGATGTCGCGCACCGCCAGCCCGAGCAACCCGACGCTGCCCGCCATGGCGACCAGCATCACGGCCAGGGGCAGCATCCGCGTGAACCCCTCGGTGTACTTCATCGCGATCACCCAGACGATCTCCAGCGCACTGGCCACGGCCAGCAGGACCCAGGCACCCATAAGTCACCTCCTCAGTTGTTGGACTCGCCGGTCATGTGCCTGTTCCCATTGGGAAAATTCGGCCACTTTCGGCCGACTTCCGGAGCGGGAATCGACTAAACTACAATAAATAGCTGATTTGCCTGCCTGTGCCCCGCATTTGTGGGCGCGGGAAAACGCACCGCAGGGAACCCGGTTCCCCACAGGTTACCCGGACTTATGCTCGACATTCGATTCAAGGACCGGATTTCGGTCAAGCAGGCGGTCTTCACGCTGATCGCGGCCCTTTCGCTCGGGCTCCTGCTGAGCACTTTCCAGATCACCATCGAATACATCGAGCAGCGTGACCAGATCGAGAAGCAGGCCGACGCGATCCTGCAGTACGCCAGCAGCCCGGCCTCGCAGATCGCCTACAACCTCGACAACGAACTCGCCGAGGAACTGGTCTCGGGACTCCTCGCCTACCCGGTCATCA
Organism: Pseudomonadales bacterium; assembly: GCA_041588495.1. GTDB lineage: Bacteria > Pseudomonadota > Gammaproteobacteria > Pseudomonadales > JBFGWM01 > JBFGWM01. Next base: position 10,386 of record JBFGWM010000017.1, read on the forward strand.
GCCACGCCGAAATCGTCGACAACCGCGGCATTCCACTCGCCGTGGCCCACCGCGCGTCGACCGAGAGCAATTACGAGGGGCTGATCAAGAAGCTGTTCGCGGGCTCGCATCACTACTCGACGGACCTCAGGGTGAGCCAGGCGCCCGACGAACTGCTCGGCCACCTGCAGTTCGTGATCGACATCAACCTGATCGGTTCCAACTTCCTGCGCATCTCGCTCATCACCCTGGTCTCCGGGTTCATTACCAGCCTCGCGCTGGCGGGGATTCTCCTCGCGGTTTCCTACCGCACGGTGACCAAGCCCCTGGTGCACATCGCCCAGGCGATCAGCGATTTCGACCCCTCGCAACCGGCCAAGATGAAACTGACGCCGCCCAGCGGCCACGAGAACGACGAGATCGGCATCCTGGTCGATTCGACCAACCGCCAGCTGGGCGCCATCGAGGGGCTGCTCGAAAAGCGTCGCCGCGACGAGGAACGCCTGACGGTCTACCTGGAGGAACTCGAGAACATCGTCGAGAACCGCACCGCGGCACTGACCTCGTCCAACGAGCAGCTGCTGCGCACCAACGAACAGCTGCGCCAGGCGAAGGAAGGTGCGCAGCGCATCGCCCAGGCGCGCTCCGAGTTCCTCACCAACATGAGCCACGAGATCCGCACCCCGCTCAACGGCGTGCTGGGCATGATCGGCCTGACCATCGACACCCCGCTCACCGACGAGCAGCGCCACAACCTGGAGATCGCCCACAACTCGGGCATCGCCCTGCTCGACATCCTCAACGACATTCTCGACCTGTCGAAGTTCGAGTCCGGCAAGTACACCCTGGAGAGCATCGAGTTCGACCTGCGCCAGACGGCGGAGGAGATTTCCAGCCTGCTGGCGCAGAACGCGCATTCCAAGCATTTCGAGATGACCGCCCTGGTGGAACCCGACTTCCCCGACCTGGTGGTCGGAGACCCGACGCGCATCCGCCAGATCATCAGCAACCTCGCCGGCAACGCGGTGAAGTTCACCAAGGAGGGCGAGGTCTCGATCCGCATTTCCTGCGAGGGCGAAATGGGCGACAAGTACGTGACCAAGATCGAGGTCGCGGACACCGGCATCGGGATCGCGACGGACGCCCTCAACAAGATTTTCGAACCGTTCTCCCAGGCGACCACCGCGACCACCCGCGAATACGGCGGCACCGGCATCGGTCTGACCCTGTGCCGGCAGCTCGCGGAGGCGATGGACGGCAAGATCGAGGTGCTCTCCCAGGAGGGCGAGGGCAGCCAGTTCGTGGTGCGCCTGCCCCTCGGCAAGGCGCCGTCGGCGCAAGCCTTCGAGCCCGATCCCGGCCTGCAGAAAGCGTCGGTGGTGATCGCCACGGAATGCGTGCGCGACAAGCACCGCAATATTTTCAACCTCCTCAAGCACTGGGAGGTGCCGGCGAAACTGCTCGAGGTGGAGGATGCTTCCGATGCGCGCCTGCGCGAGGCGATCACCGCGACGGCGGAAGACGGCCGCAAGCGGATCATCATCGTCGACGACCCGTCCATCGCCAAACCGGATGCAGACGCGAAAAACCAGCCGGAATTCGTGCTGATGGGGTCCCAGAGCCAGTTGGCCCATTTCCCGGGCGCCGACATCGCCGCTTTCAAGCACCGCATGAACGTGCCGATCCGGCGGATCGCCCTGCAGAACACCCTGCTCAAGGCCCTCGGCCTGCGCAAGGACGAGAAAATGGCAGCGGAGGTGCGCAAGCGCGAGACCGACGCCAGCCAGGTGCGCATCCTGCTGGTCGAGGACAACAGCGTGAACCAGATCGTCGCCAAGGGCATGCTGAAGAAGATCGGCTACCAGGTGTTCATCGCCAACAACGGGCAGGAGGCGGTCAAGTCCATCGAGCACACCAGCTACGACCTGGTGTTGATGGACTGCCAGATGCCGGTGATGGATGGCTTCGCCGCGACGCGCGCCATCCGCCAGATGGACAAGGCCAAGGACCTGCCGATCATCGCGCTCACCGCCAACGCCCTCAAGGAGGACCGCGCGCGCTGCAAGGATGCCGGCATGGATGACTACCTCACCAAGCCGTACAAGCAGGACGCCCTCGAGGCCACCATCGAGAAGTGGTTGCATCCTGCCGAGGAAGCGACGGAAAGCGCCGCTTCCTGACCCGGCGGCATACCGCCAGGAACCCTGCCTTGCACTACCCCGACGGCCTGCTGCCCACCGGTTGGCTGGTGTTCCTGCACGCCTGCGGCTGGCCCGTCATCGCCTGGTCCGCGTGGCGCGCCCAGTGGTGGCGCCTGGGCAAACTGCAGGACCTGCGGGTGTGGCTGGGGGCGACCCTGTTCGTCACCCTGCTCTGGCAGGTGCGCGCCGGGATCGACCCGGGCCTGGAATTCCACCTCATCGGAACCACGGTACTGACCCTGATGTTCGGCCGTCACTTCGCGGTCATCAGCGTCAGCCTGGCCACCGTCGCGACGATCCTCTCGGGTACCGGCAGCCTTGCCAGCTTCCCGGTGAGCGTGTTGTTACTGGGGGTGATCCCGGCGCGACTGAGCTGGCTCGCATGGCGCATCGTGGAGCGCCACCTCGCCAACAACCTGTTCGTGTACATCTTCATCACGGGCTTCTTCGGCGCGGCCCTGTGCGCCATTTGCGCAGGGCTCTGCAACGCCCTGCTGGCATGGGCGGCCGGGGTGTACGACTGGGATCACCTGGCGGAGTTCTACCTGCCCTTCGCCCTGATGATGGGATTTCCGGAAGCCTTCGTCAGCGGGACGCTGATCACCATGCTGACCGTGCTCAAGCCGCAGTGGCTGCTGACATTCCGCGACTCCAGGTACCTGCGCTGAACGCGGCGGCCGGAATCCCCCTCAGGGGCGCAACTGCTCATGCAGTTCGGCCAGTTGCGCGCGCAGGGCTTCCACGCCACTGGCGTCCATGCCGCTGCGCAGCAACAGGTCGCGCGGAAAGCGACGCGCCGTACGCCGCAGGGCGCGACCCCGGGGTGTCAGGGAGATGCGCACCTCGCGCTCGTCATCCGGATCACGCCCGCGGGTGATCCAGCCATGCTGTTCAAGGCGCTTCAGCAGGGGTGTCAGGGTGCCCGAATCGAGGTCCAGCCGCTCGCCGACCTCTTTCAGGGTCGGCGCGGCGGCGCCGCTCTCCCAGAGCACCAGCAGCACGAGGTACTGGGGATAGGTCAGGCGATGCGGTTCCAGCAGCGGCCGGTAGGCACGGGTCACCGCGCGACTGGTCGCGTAAAGCATGAAGCAGAGCTGGCGGTCCAGCGCCAAAGCCTGGTCGGCACGGGAAGTCACGGTCCGGTTTACCTGCGCTGAGCCGCGGGGCCTCAGCCGAGCAACTCCACGATGTCCTTCTCGATTTCCTTCGGCTCGGTCTTCGGCGCGTAGCGGCGCACCACGTTGCCCTCGCGGTCGACCAGGAACTTGGTGAAGTTCCACTTGATCGCGGTGGAGCCCAGCAAGCCGGGCGCTTCCTCTTTCAGGTGGGCGTACAGCGGGTGGGTGTTGTCGCCGTTGACTTCGACCTTGCCGAACAACGGGAACTTGACCCCGAAATTCATCTCGCAGAACTCGCTGATCTGGCCCTCGTCACCCGGCTCCTGGTGCAGGAACTGGTTGCAGGGGAAACCCAGCACCTCGAAACCCTTGTCCTGGTGCGCCTCGTAGAGTTCCTCCAGGCCCTTGTACTGCGGCGTGAACCCGCACTTGCTGGCCGTGTTGACCACCAACAGCACCTTGCCGCGGAACTCGGACAGGTCGGTCTCGGTGCCGTCGATTTTCTTGCAGGGGATGGAGTAGAGATCGGCGCCCATGGGCAATCACCTTTGCAGTTTCAGTCAGCCATGAAATATAACACGCAATTGAATTGTGCACAATTCAATTGCGCAATATCAAGTTTCAATTGCCGCGTTCGCGGGGCCGGTAACGGCCATCGGCGAATTCGCTGAACATGGTGTCGAGCAGGGGGTGCACCACCGGGTCGGTACTGTCCGGATCGGGCTCCAGGTTGCGTTCGGCAACGTAGGTCTCGTGCATGGCGTTGTGCACCAGCACCCGGTACCAGGGCTCGTCCCGTGGCGGCCGCGACTTGGCCATCTGCTCGTACCACTCGTCGCTGAGCATGAACACCGGGTCGACGTCGTAGACCACGCCGCGATAGTTGAAGAGCCGGTGCCGGATCACCTGCCCGACGGCGAACAGCGCCTCCCGCCCGGTCGGTTTATCGCCCACCGGCGACCTCCGTCGGCAGGCGGACCGTCATCCGTCCGCGTCCTTTTCAGGGTCCAGCCGCAGGCTGGCGGAATTGATGCAGTAGCGCAGGCCGGTGGGCTCCGGACCATCCTCGAACACGTGGCCCAGGTGCGCGTCGCAGGCCGCGCACAACACCTCGGTGCGGCGCATGAACAGGCTGGTGTCGGACTCGGTGGCCACGTTCGCGTCCTCCACCGGCTGCCAGAAGCTGGGCCAGCCGGTTCCCGAGTCGAACTTGTGGGCGGCGTCGAACAGGGGCGTATCGCAGCAGGCGCAGCGGTAGACACCGGGCGTCTTGCTGTCCCAGTAGGCGCCGGTGAACGCTCGTTCGGTGCCCTTCTTCCGGCACACCTGGTACTGCTCCTCGCTGAGCTGCTCGCGCCATTCGGCATCTGACCTGGAAACTTTTTTTACCATGGGAGCGCGGAACGGTTCCGGAAGGCGAGCGGTTGCCACTACACTAAAGCAAAACGGACCTGACGTGGCAAGGAACCCGCCCGGCCCATGCGCGACATACAGAAATCCCTGAAACTCGCCGGTGTCTGTTACGACATCCGGGGCCCCGTGCTGGAGGAAGCCCGGCGCATGGAGGAGGAGGGGCACCGGATCATGAAGCTGAACATCGGCAACCCGGCCCCGTTCGGCTTCGAGGCCCCCGACACCATCCTCCAGGACGTCATCCACAACCTGCCTACGGCCCAGGGCTACTGCGATTCGAAGGGCCTGTTCCCGGCCCGCAAGGCGGTGGTCCAGTACTACGAGAACAAGGGGATCCAGAACATCGGCGTGGAGGACGTGTACCTCGGCAACGGGGTCAGCGAACTCATCGTGATGGCCATCCAGTCGCTGCTCAACGACGGCGACGAACTGCTGATCCCGGCCCCGGACTACCCCCTGTGGACCGCCGCGGTGAGCCTCTCGGGCGGGCGCCCGGTGCACTACCTCTGCGACGAACAGGCCGGCTGGTTCCCGGACCTCGACGATATCCGCAGCAAGATCACCCCGCGCACCCGCGGCATCGTGGTGATCAACCCGAACAACCCGACCGGCGCGGTCTATTCGCGGGAGGTGCTGGAAGGCATCCTGCAAGTCGCGCGCGAACACCAGTTGATCGTGTTCGCCGACGAGATCTACGAGAAGATCACCTACGATGACGCCCACCATCACTGCATGGCGGAACTCGCCGATGACGTCCTCATCGCCACCTTCAACGGTCTCTCCAAGACCTGGCGGGTGGCCGGTTTCCGCTCTGGCTGGATGCTGCTCTCGGGCAGCCGCCACCACGCCCAGGACTACATCGAGGGTCTCGACATCCTCACCTCGATGCGCCTCTGTGCCAACGTTCCCGCACAGCACGCGATCCAGACCGCGCTGGGCGGATACCAGAGTATCAACGACCTGATCCTGCCGGGTGGGCGACTCCTCGAACAACGCAACCTGGCCTACGAGATGCTCACCGCCCTGCCCGGCGTCAGCTGCGTGAAGCCGGCCGGCGCCCTGTACCTGTTCCCACGCCTGGACCCGGCGATTTACCGGGTCGAGGACGACCAGCGGCTGGTGCTCGACATGCTGCTGCAGGAGAAAGTCCTGGTGGTCCAGGGCAGCGCCTTCAACTGGCCGGACACCGACCATTTCCGGCTGGTGTTTCTGCCCCATCTCGAGGACCTGCGCGATGCGATCGGCCGCATCGGTCACTTTCTCAGCAATTTCCGGGAGGAAGCGGCCTAGTGATCGACCTGCATGTCGATGATTTCTACAAGGACGTGGCGATCATCATGCTGCAGCTTTATTCGACCTTCCCGCGACCCGCACCGGTTTACGTGGAGGACGTCTGCGGCCCCGACGAGGTCGACGAGTACGGCCTGCACAGCGCCCGCCACCTGGCCTGCCTGGGCACCATGCTGTGGCTGGCCGACGAGGGCTACCTGCGCTACGAGGACACCATCCGCCAGGAGGCGGTGGACCAGGCGGTGCTGACCCACAAGGCCTTCGTCCTGCTCAACGCGCGCCACGAGTTCGTCGGCGAGGCGGAGGAGGACGAGGAAACCGAGCTGCCACCCTCGGTGATCGCGCGGCGCCAGACCAACGTGTTCCGCCTCAACCAGGCGGTGCGCAGCGAGTCCTCGGAGCGGATACGCCAGGTGGTGCACTACCTGCTGGCGCGCCACGCTTGAAACCTTTGCCCTTCAACCCCATCTAATGGAACGTCACCAACCGGAGAATTACCCCTAAATGCTCAGAATCCTGCTGTTCCTCGGTACCAACATGGCGATCCTCGTGGTCGCGAGCATGACCCTCAACCTGCTGGGCTTCAACAGCATCATGGCGGCCAACGGGATCGACCTGAACCTCACCGCCCTGCTGATTTTCTGCGGTATTTTCGGCATGGCGGGTTCGCTGCTCTCGCTGTTCATCTCCAAGTGGATGGCCAAGAAATCCATGCGCGTGCAGATCATCGAGCAACCGCGCTCGCGGGAGGAGATCTGGCTGGTGGACACGGTGCGCCAGCTGTCCAGGGAAGCCGGCATCGGCATGCCCGAGGTCGGCGTGTTCCCGTCGGATACGTCCAACGCCTTCGCCACCGGCTGGAACCGCAACAACGCCCTGGTGGCGGTCAGTACCGGGCTGCTGACCCGGTTTCACCCCGACGAGACCCGCGCGGTGCTGGCCCACGAGGTGGGTCACGTGGCCAATGGCGACATGGTGACCCTGTCCCTGATCCAGGGTGTCATCAACACCTTCGTGATGTTCTTCGCACGCATCATCGGCCACACCGTCGACCGCGCGGTGTTCAAGACCGAGCGCGGCCACGGCCCCGGGTTCTACATCACCGTGTTCATCACCGAGATGATCCTCGCCGTGCTCGCATCGATCATCGTGTGCTGGTTCTCGCGCCGCCGCGAGTTCCGTGCGGACGCCTGGGGCGGACACCTCGCGGGACGCGGCGCCATGATCAATGCGCTGGCGCGCCTGAAGTCGGAATATGAACTGCCCTCGGAACTGCCGGACACCATGCAGGCCTTCGGCATTCGCAGCGGGCTGTCGCGGTTTGGGGCCCTGTTCGCCACTCACCCGCCCCTGGACGACCGCATCGCGGCCCTGCAGCGCGGCGACGTGGAACGCTGAGACCGGCTAGCCGCTGACCGGGTACAGGACGCGGTCGTCGTAACCGGTCACCACCGGCAGGTGGCCGGAGAGATGGGCGTCCAGTTCGGCGTCACCGGTGTCCACGTGGAGGCAGCGGCCGTCGAGGCCGCGCAGCTTGTCCCGGCTGGCCACGACGATGATCCCGGCGCGTCCGACCGCCCGGATCACCCGTGGGCTGATCTGCTGGTTGCCACGCCCGAACACGTGTCCCTGTCCGCCGATGGCGGTGACCACGATACGCGCCTCGCGGCCTTCGATGCAGTCGAGAATCTCCTGTTCCCCGGCATCGGCGACGAGCACGGCGCCGTCGCGAACGACATCGACGCCGAGCAGGGTGTTGGGCAGCTGCAGGGCCGCCATCACCGCGGCGGTCGTGGTGCCGGGTCCGATCACGTAGGTACAGTCATCCGCCATGCCGGCCGCCACCCACTCGCCGAGCCCGGCCAGCACCTCTTCCTCGCCGGCCTGCCCGCCGCACTTGACGGACTGCAGGCAGTCACGGTCGTCGGGCACCAGCAGGTCGCCGTAATGCCGCGCGCGGACCTCGCCGCGCCGGAACGCGGCCTCGTCGATGTCCCGCACCTGGGCCTCCACCAGGTCGAGAAATCCGTCCCCGGCGAGCCGCACGAGTAACCGACCGGCGGCCCGTGGGTTCACCGCGTACACCGCGGAATGCATTTTCACACCGGCCGGAATCCCCAGCACCGGCACCTGGTCGCCGACGACCTCCAGCACGTCCCGCGCGGTGCCGTCGCCACCCGCGAAGAGCAGCAGGTCGATGCCCGCGGCGACCAGCGCGGTCACTGCGGCACGCGTGTCCGCCGCGCTGGTCACATCCTGCGGGGACCCGAGAATCTCCGCCTCGAGGCCCGCCGCCGTGGCCGCCTCGGCGCCCATGTCCGCGCCCCAGGTCAGCAGTCGCACCGGTTGGCGCGACGCAGCCAGCAGGGCCAGCGCCTCCCGGGACCGCGCGGCGGCCCGTGGCGTGGCGCCACGACGCAGCGCGTCGGCCAGGACGTCGGCGCCGTCGCTGCCCTTGAGGCCGACAGGGCCGCCCACGCCGGCGCAGGGATTGATCACCAGGCCGAGTTTCAGCATCAGGGTTCCGGGTCGGAAAGAAATGAAACCTGCCGTGGCAGGTCGGTTGCCTGCGACTATTGTACCGCCAGTCGCAGGACTTCCATGTAGGTGCGCGCACGGGCGCCAGCAGGAATCGCGTCGTGACGTTCCAGCGCACGGCGCAGGATGGGGAGGTTCTGCGATGGCGCAGCGGGCGCCAGGTGGTGCTCAAGATGCAGGTGCTCGTTGTGCGGGGAGATCAGCAGGCGCTCCCACCATGCGGCGTCCGTGGTGCGCGTGTGGCGCACCGGATCCGGGTCGAGGCGGTCCGGCACCATGCCGTGGTCACCGATCTGGCGAATGCGCAGGAATAACTGGAACGAGGTGAACAGGGCCGCGACCCAGAGCAGGAACAGCCAGGGCGCCCCGGCCAGCCACAGGACCAGGAACAGGGTGACGTTGGCCACCGCGATGCCGCGCATGTTCCGGACCAGCATTTTCAGGTGATAGCCCAGGGGCGCTTCGTGATTTTCGCTGCGATCCATGCGCCCGTTGAGCTGGTAGCGATAGTAGTCCGCATACATGAGAATCGCCGCGTAATACTGGCGCAGGGCGGTGATCCCGGTGACGTCGCGCAGCAGCTTGCGGCGCAGGCTGGCGCGGCTGACCGGGTAGCGTACGGTCAGGTATTCGTCCGGGTCATCCGGGGTGCCTGCCTTGAGATGGTGTTCCATGTGGTACTTGCGGTAACCCTCGAGGCTGGTGAACACCGGATCCGCGCACAGGTGACGGCCGATCCAGTCATTGAGACGGCGGCTGGCGAACATGGAGCGGTGGGCCGCGTCGTGCATGAGAATCGCGAGGCCCACCTGTCCGCCACCCAGCAGGATGATGGCGAGCAGGACCGTCAGCGGGTTCGGCCACAGGCCGGCCAGCAGGAAGGCCGCGAACACCAGGCCCCAGCTCCGCGCCAGGCCCAGCCAGCCGGCCAGGTCCGACTTCTGCATCAGGCGGGCGCGTTCCTCGGGGGTGAGCAGGTCGAGCAGCGGGTCGGCCATGGTTCAGTGCTCCACGGTCCACGCAGCATCAGGAACGGGCGCGCGGACTTCGGTTCATCGATCTAACTAACGTTAGGTTCAGCGTACACCACGGTCCTGCGAACCTCAAGCCGACCGCGCGGGCGCCCCGGGACTGTCTGCCAATTCACAATTCTGCAACAATCTCCTAAGATGATCGGACGGTAACCGTCTGCATGGACGGTGCCACGGACACTGTCAGATCGGGATCAGATCGGGAACGAGAACCCATGGCCGGCGACAAAAAAGACCAGGAAAAAGAAAAACCTGAGGAAGAACCGGCGATCGACTTCCATGGCGCCGCGATTCTCGACGAGAACGGCGAGGAAATCCCGATCACCGAGGACATGATCCAGGAAGCCTGCGAGAAACTGGACAAGAACTGGGTGCTCAAGCCGGACAAGGATGGCTCCGGTCCGGACCAGGACAATTCCGGCTCCGATAGCGACGACGGCTGATCGCGCCCTACCCCCTCACTTAACCCGAAAACCCACCGCCTGGAGAAGTTCCGGCAGCGGTTTCCGACACTTGCGCGCGGTGATCCGCAGGGCCGAGAAATCCCGCCGCAGGGGGTAATTCCGGCGCAGGGCGTCAAACGCCGCACCACGCTCCGCGGGCGGCAGATCCAGCAGCGCGCGCAGGCCGGCGTCGTCGCGACGGATGTCGTAGCAGGCGCCGACGGCCGTGCGCAGGGCCCAGGCCGGCTCCGCCTCGGCGGAGAACACCATGCGCCGCAGGGGCGGTTCGGGCACGAACTGCCCCAGCTTGTTGCGTGCGGGCAGGCCCAGGAAACGACAGGCCGCGGCATACAGCATCGCGGTACCCGCCCACTTTCCGTCCAGGCTGTAACCGGCGATGTGCGGCGTCGCCAGGTCCACGAGTCGCAGCAGTTCCGGGTCCAGTTCGGGCTCACCCTCCCACACGTCCAGCGCCACGCGCAGGTCGCCTTCCGCGGCGAGACGGCGGGCCAGGGCGCGGTTGTCGACCACCGCGCCGCGACTCGCGTTCACCAGCACGGTCCCCGGGCGCAGGCCGCCAATCCGTTCGGCATCGAGCAGGTGCCAGGTGGGGTGATCACCATCCCGTTCCAGGGGCACGTGGAAAGTCACCACGTCGGCCTCCAGCACCTCCTGCAGCGAATGAAACTCGAAATCCGCAGTACCCGCCGCCTCCAGGGGCGGATCGCTGACCCGGCAATGCATGCCGAGGCGCAGGCAGCGGTTGCGTACCGCCTGCCCCGTCTGCCCGCAGCCCACGATGCCCACGGTCGCGCCCTGCAGCGCGTCCAGCGACCAGTCCAGCAGATGCAGCACCGCGCTCACCACGTAGTCGGCGACCGCCGGCGCGTTGCAGCCGGGGGCGTGGGCGAAGTGGATGCCATGCTCGCGCATCCACGCGGAATCGAGGTGATCGGTGCCGGCGGTGGCCGATCCGACGAAGCGGACCCGCGCATCGGCGAGCAGTTCCGGCCCGACCCGGGTCACGCTGCGCACCAGCAGCAGGTCGGCATCCTGCACGGCGGCGGCGTCGATTGCGCGCCCGGGGAGCGTGCGGATTTCGCCGATGTCGGCGAAGAACTTGTCGAGAAGCGGAAGATTCTCGTCGGCGACGATACGCATCAGGTGGCCCGCAGCAGGCGACGGGCCAGGTCACGGGCCTGTACCGCGTAGCCGCCGCCAAACAGGTTGAGGTGGTTGAGCACGTGATAAAGATTATAGAGGTCGCGGCGGACCGCGTAGCCCGCGTCCAGCGGCCACGCGGCATGGTAGGCCTGGCGAAACTCCGGCGGGAAACCGCCAAACAGCTCGCTCATGGCGAGGTCGGCCTCGCGGTCGCCGTAATAGGTGGCGGGATCGAAGATCACGGGCTCGCCACCGCCGGTGGCGGCGGCGTTGCCGCCCCACAGGTCGCCGTGCAGCAGGGAGGGCTGCGGCGCGTGGCCGCCAAGAAGATCCACTGCCCGGTCGAGCAGGCGTTCCAGCAGGGCCTCGTCGTCGCGATCCAGCAGGCCGGCGCGCCGTGCGAGCCCGACCTGGTGGGCCAGGCGATGCTCGGCAAAAAATTGCGGCCAGGCACCGACGCGCGGATTGGGTTGCGGCGTGGAACCGATGAAATTGTCACGCGCCCAGCCGAAGGAATCGGCGCCGGCCCGGTGCAGGTCCGCGAGTTGTTCACCGAGACGCGTGGCGCTCGCCGGGTCCAGGGGAGCCAGGGGCAGGTACTCCAGCAACAGGTACGCCACCTCTCCGGCGACACCGGCATCGATCGCCCGCGGCACACGGACAGCGGCCACGCGCTCCAGTTCCGCCAGCGCAGCACGCTCTGCTTCAAACTGGCCGACGTTCGTGGCGCCCTGCAGCTTGAGGAAAAAGTCGCCGTGGCTGGTTTCCAGCCGCACCGCGCGACTGATGCAACCGCCGCCCGCGGCGTACACCCCGTGAACCGCCAAGCCCTCCCCGAGTTCACCGCGCAGGCGATCCAGGAGATCGTCATCCAGCTGCATGCCAGCCCCCGAATTCACCGGTGTGCGAGACACGACATGATACACTGATGGCCGTTCATTCCCCGTCACCGCAGGCCCGGGCTTGACCGTATCCGTGACCGAAACAGCCGGACTCCGCAACCGCGAGGGCAACGGGCGCGGACGCGAAGTCCGCGCCGTGCTGCGCCTTGCCGGCCCCATCCTCGGCGCCCAGGTCGCGCAGACCGCGATGGGCTTCGTGGATACCGTGATGGCCGGTCGCGTGGGCGCGGCGGACCTCGCGGCCGTCGCCATCGGCTCCAGCCTCTGGGTTCCCCTGTACCTGTTCATGAGCGGCGTGATCCTCGCCACCACGCCCAACGTGGCGCACCTGCAGGGCGCCGGGGAGCGCGCGAAGATCGGGCCCCTGGTGCGGCAGGCGCTGTGGCTGAGCCTGGCCCTGGGACTCGGCGGTTTCGTGTTGCTGCGCAGCACCGCACCGCTACTCGAACTGATGAACATCGGGCCGCAGATCACGCCGCTGGTGCTGCATTACCTGGACGGCGTGTCGTGGGGATTCCCCGCAATCGCCCTGTTCCAGGCCCTGCGCTGTTACAGCGAGGGCATCGCCCTGACCCGCCCGGCGATGGTGATCAGTTTCGTGGCCCTGGCGCTGAACGTTCCCGCCAACTTCGTGTTCATCTACGGCCACCTCGGATTGCCGGCCATGGGCGGTGCGGGCTGTGGCTGGGCGACCGGTTGCATCATGTGGTTCATGCTGGCGGCGTTCTTCATGTACACGCGTTCGGCGACCGGTTACCGCGGCACCGGGCTGTTCGACCGCCTGTCCAGGCCGCGACCCGCCGTGATTGGCAGCATCCTGCGCCTGGGACTGCCCATCGGCTGCGCGATCTTCATCGAGGTGAGCATCTTCGCGGTCATTGCCCTGCTGATCGGCCCGCTGGGTGCGGAGGCCGTCGCCGCCCACCAGATCGCCCTGAATTTTGCCTCCCTCGCATTCATGGCGCCCCTCAGTATCGGCCTCGCGATCACCGTGCGCACCGGCCACGCCCTGGGCCGTGGCGATCCGGCCGCGGCGCGCCA
>JBFGWM010000018.1:0-23352 GCA_041588495.1 Pseudomonadales bacterium
CCACTCGCCCGGGGGCCGCAGCAGGGACATGGCCAGCGGGTTCACCACGGCGATCACCAGGGCCCCGTGTCGGTGCGCGAGATCGGTGAGTTCGTCAACCGGCTCAAGGCAACCGAAGAAGTTCGGCTGCGGGATCACCAGCGCCGTGCAAGGCTCACCCAGATGGGCAGTAACTTCCGCGAGCGCGGTGGTGCCGCGGTCGGCGCAGAAGGGCACGATCTCGATGTCGATGCCCTGGTTGCTGACGATGTCGGCAACGGCCTTGCGGTACAGGGGACTGACGGTCGCCGGCATCAGCACCCGGCGCGCCTTGCACTTGCGGTTGGCGCGCACCGCCATCAGCACCGCCTCGGCAAGGGCTGAAGCGCCGTCATACATGGAGGCGTTGGAGACCTCCATCGCCATGAGGCTCGCCATCATGGTCTGGTACTCGTAGAGCAGTTGCAGCGTGCCCTGGCTGGCCTCGGCCTGGTAGGGCGTGTACGCGGTCATGAACTCGCCACGGGTGGTGATGTCCCACACCGCCGCCGGAATGTAATGGTCGTAGGCGCCCGCGCCGGCGAAACAGGTCAGGCGCGGTTCGCGCGCGCTGAGATCCTGCATGTGCTGGATCACCTCGCGCTCGGTGCGCCCGGGCGGCACCTGGGTGAGTGCTCCGGCGCGCAGCGGCTCGGGGATTTCGTCGAAGAGGTCTTCGATCGCATCGACCCCGATCGCCGCCAGCATGGCAGCGACGTCCTGTTCCGTGTGCGGAATGAATGGCATTTGGAAACCGATCCTGTTCAGCAAGCGTGGCGGGTTGCCGTCAGGGCACCGCGCATCCTCCGTTGGGGAGGCTCACGACTCCTCGTCGTCCTCGCAAAGGTCACCGTACCCGTCGGCGTCCAGCAGCGCCTCGACTTCCTTGGCCTCGGCAATCTGCATGCGGTAGAACCAGCCATCCCCATAAGGATCGCTGTTGACCAGCTCCGGCTCCTCGGTCAGGCGTTCGTTGACCTCGATGATTTCACCCGACACCGGGGCATAGATGTCCGAGGCGGCCTTGACCGACTCCACGACACCCGACTCCTCGCTGACTGAAACCTTCGCGCCCACTTCGGGCAGTTCGACAAACACGATGTCGCCCAGCAGTTCCTGGGCATGGTCGGTAATGCCCACCGTCGCCACGCCATCATGGGCGACGCTGATCCACTCGTGGGTCTGGGCGTACCTGAGGTCTTCCGGAATCCTGCTCATGCTATGTGTCCCCGGGGTGTTGCCGCGCCTGGTGCGCGGCGGATCAATTTTCCACCACGCTCCTGCCGTTACGGACGAAGCATGGCTTGACGATGCGGGCGGGCAACAGTTTACCGCGAATCTCCACGGCACAGGAATTGCCGCAGCCGGCAGGCAGTCTGGCCAGCCCGATGGCGCGCTGCAGGGTCGGCGAGAAGGTGCCACTGGTGGTTTCCCCGGCCAGTTCGGATTGCCCGGGGAACACAACTTTCTGGTGCGAGCGCAGCACGCCACGACCTTCCAGCAACAGGCCGCGAAGTTGCCGGCAGCCGCCACGCGCGCGTTGCTCTTCGAGGGCGGCGCGCCCGATGAATTCCCGCTCTGCCGGTTCCCAGGCCACCGTCCAGCCCATGTTCGATTCCAGTGGCGTCACGGTTTCATCCATGTCCTGACCGTACAGGTTCATACCCGCCTCCAGGCGCAGGGTGTCGCGTGCACCCAGGCCGCAGGGCCGCACGTCCTGCTCCAGGAGATGTTCCCAGAATTCTGCGGCCATGCCACCTGGCAGGATGATTTCCAAGCCGTCCTCACCGGTATACCCGGTGCGTGCGATAAACCAGTCTCCCGAGACCGCGGCCTGGAAAACCTTGAGTTCGCCAATCATCGCCGCCGGCTCCCCGCCAAGCACAGAGGCCGTGCGCTCGCGCGCTGCGGGCCCCTGGACCGCGAGCATCGCCAGATCGGGACGCTCCCGCAGTTCCACGTCGCGCCCCGCGACCTGCTCCTGCATCCAGGCCAGATCCTTGTCACGGGTACCGCAGTTCACCACCACGCGGTAGCGGTCTGCGGCAGGTGACATGAGGTACACGATCAGGTCGTCGATCACGCCCCCGTCCGGATTGAGCATCGCGCTGTACAGCGCCTTGCCCGGCTCGGCGAGCTTGTCGACATCGTTGGCCAGCAGGTGACGCAGGTAGGCCTTGGCGTCCTTGCCGTGCAGGTCAACGACAGTCATGTGGGACACGTCGAACATCCCCACGCTGCGCCGTACCGCCTGGTGCTCCTCGATCTGGGAGCCGTAGTGAACCGGCATGTCCCACCCCGAGAAATCGACCATCCTCGCCCCGGCGGCCACGTGTGCGTCGTAGAGTTGCGTGCGCTTGCCCATGGAATTCGTGTCCCGTTGCTGCCCGTCCGACCGGGTTGACCATTCTACACGCAGCCGCTGACCGCGGTCAGCAGCGTGCGGGATTTACAGGGTCTCCAGCGCGGACGCGGGGGAGGTCGCGAGTCCGGGGAGGTCGCCGCCAAGCCCCGTGGCCTGCCGGATGATCTGCTGCTTGGGCAGGGCCAGGCGGTCGGCCCAGTTCAGCCCGGTGTTACGCAACCAGCGCAGGGGCGGGGCGGTGGCGCCGAACAGGCGGCGGAAGCCCTCCATCGCACCCATCATCGCCAGGTTATGACCCATCCTGCGGCGCTGGTAACGGCGCAGGACCCAGGCGTCTCCGGGCGCATAACCGCGTTTCGCGCCGTGCACGATCTCCTCGGCCAGCACACCCGCGTCCAGCAGGCCCAGGTTGACCCCCTGTCCGGCAAGGGGATGGATGGTGTGGGCGGCATCGCCGACCAACACGACGCCATCAGACCCGTAGGAGACCGCGTGCCGCTGACGCAATGGAAAGCTGAAGCGGCGGTCGGCAAACAGGACCTCGCCGAGCCGGAACTCCAACGCGGCGCCCAGTTCCCGGCAGAAGTCCCGGTCATCCAGTTCCATCAGTTCCGACGCATGGCCAGGCGCCGTCGACCAGACGATGGAGCAATAATGCTGTTCATGCCCGGGCGCGGTCAGGGGCAGGAATGCCAGCGGACCGTCGGTCATGAAGCGCTGCCAGGCCGTGCGCTCATGGCGCAACGCGGTACGTACCGTGGTGGCGATGGCGCATTGCTCATAATCCCACTCGCGGGTGCGAATCCCGGCCAGCCGTCGCACCGCGGAGTTGGCGCCATCCGCTCCAACCACAAGGCCCGCTTCCACCCGCGCCCCCGACTCCAACCCAAGCACGGACCCGGAGGCGCCGCCCGCCTCCAGGGATTGCACCCGGTCCGGACACCGCCATGAAACAGCGCCACTATCGCCCAGGCCTTCACGCAGGGCGGCGGCGATCACCGTGTTCTCGATGATGTAACCCAGTTCGGGCTGCAGGACCTCGGAAGCATCGAAATGAATGCGGCCTAGACCATCGGCATCCCACACCTCCATGTCGGTGTACGCGCTCACCCGGCCGGAGGGAATGCGTTCCCAGGCGCCAACACGTTCGAGCATGTTCCGGGAGGCCAGGGTCAGGGCGCTGACCCGCGGGTCGAATCGGCTTTCGCCATCGACCACCGGGACCGCCGCGGCAACCGGCCCGCTCGCCTCGGCAGCTTCCACGATGACGACGTCCAGCCCGCTGTCACGCAATGCCGCCGCCAGCAGCAGGCCGACCATCCCGCCCCCGACCACCGCCACGTCCACGCGTGTCGTCATTCCGGCACTCCCTTCATCCGAGACCCATGGCGTGCCTGGCGAGCACGTGTTTCGCGCCGGGCAACAGGTCGATGCCCAGCATTGCCCCATTGCGCAGGAGGGACAGGTCCCGGCGCGAACTGGTGAACAGGCGGTTCAGGCCATCGGTGAACCCGACCACCCGACCCTGGTCGGCGCCACGCTGTTCCTGGTAACGGTTCAGCACCTGCAGGGCGCCAGGAGACACCCCTTCACGCAGAGCGGCGCCCGCCTCCGTCGCCAGCGCCGCGGCATCACGCAGGGCGAGATTGTAGCCCTGCCCGGCAACCGGATGCAGGGTGTGGGCCGCGTTGCCCAGCACCACCAGGCCGGGACGCACCTGTTCGTCGACCAGTGCCAGCACCAGCGGGTAGCAGAATCGTTCGCCAACACGGGTGAGCGGTCCGAGGCGGTAACCGAAGACCTCCTGGAGCTCCCCGATGAAGTCCGCGTCGGGGAGCGCCGCGACGCGCGCGGCCTTGTCGGCGGGCAGGCTCCAGATCACGCCGCTGCGACCGTCGTCGAGCGGCAGGAAAGCGAGCGGACCGTCGGCGGTGAATCGCTCATAGGCCGTGCCCCCGTGGGGTTTCGCCGTGCTGGCATTGAAGACCACGGCATTCTGGCCGTATTCCTGGCGCCGCTCGTGGATGCCCAGCATCTCCCGCAATCCGGACTTGCCGCCATCGGCAACAATCACCAGGTCGGCTTCGAGGGTTTCCCGGCCCGTGGCCTGCCCCTCGCCGCAGCACTGGTAATGCACGCGGTGACCTGCGCCGCTGGCATCCAGGCCCACCACGCGGGCCGGCGCGAGCAACTCGATCTCTTGCTGGCCAAGCAACTGGTGCAACAGCACCCGGCCCAGCCAGTGGTTCTCCATGACGTATCCGAGTGCCTCGACGCCCTCCTGTGCCGCGTCGATACGGGTGACGCCGAAGCGCCCGGCCTCGCTGACGTGGATGCGCCGGATCGGGGTCGCATGCTGGGACAGCCGGGCCCACGCGCCAAGGCGATCGTAAATGCGCCGGCTACCCCAGGAGAGCGCCGTGCTGCGGGCATCAAAACTCGGGGTGTAGACCGGCGGCTCGTCGCCGGCGCCGGCAGCCATCGGAAAGGCCTCCAGCAGGGTGACACGGGCCCGGCAGTCGGGGTCGGCAGCGCGCATGGCGAGTGCAAAGCTGACGCCGACCATGCCGCCACCGATGATCACGATCCGATACGCCGCGTTGCCGGCCAAGTCCCTAACCCCGCACCAGGTGTTCGACCTCGGAAGGGGCCTTGGGAACGCCGGCGCTGAGCACCTCGTTGCCGGAACGCGTGACCAGCACGTCGTCCTCGATGCGCACGCCGATGCCGCGCCACTTGGTGGCGACGCCGCGCTGGGAAGGGCCCACGTAGATGCCGGGCTCGACGGTGAGCGTCATACCCGGTTCGAAAACCCGCCACTCCTCGCCGACCCGGTAATCGCCGACGTCGTGCACGTCCATGCCCAGCCAGTGCCCGGTGCGGTGCATGTAGAAACGGCGGTAAGCCTGGCTGGATATGGCGCGGCGCAAGTTCCCCTTGAGCAGTCCCAACCGGATCAGCCCGGCGGTGATCACCTCGACCGCGGCCTCGTGGGGCTGGTTCCAGTGGTTACCCGGCTTGACCTGCTCAATGGCCGCCAGCTGCGCCTCGTGCACGATCTCGTAGATCGCACGCTGGGCGCGGCTGAACCGGCCGCTCACTGGAAAGGTGCGGGTGATGTCCGAGGCATAACAATCGAGTTCACAACCGGCATCGATGAGCACCAGGTCGCCACCCCGCATGCGCGCGTCATTGGTGGTGTAGTGAAGGATACACGCGTTCTCGCCGCTGCCCACGATGGAGGGATAGGCCGGTGAACGGGCGCCGGCGCGCATGAATTCGTACTGGATTTCGGCTTCCAGATGGTACTCATACAGGCCGGGGCGGCACGCCTGCATCGCCCGCCGGTGGGCTGCCGCCGACACCGTCGCCGCGTTACGCATGATGCGTTGCTCGGCGGCGCTCTTGTACAGTCGCTGCTCGTGCAGCAGGTGGTCCAGGGATACGAATTCGCCCGGCGGGTGCGCACCGTTGCGCACCTTGCCGCGGATCACGTTGACCCAGTCCATGACCCGGCGATCGAAAACGGGATCCTTGCCAAGGCTGTAGTAGACGCGGGTGCGACCCTCGATCAGCCCGGGCAGGATGTCGTCCATGTCGCCGACGGGGAAGGCATCGTCGGCCTGGTAGGTGGCGCGGGCACCGTCCGGCCCGGCGCGGTATCCGTTCCAGATTTCCCGCTCCGGATCGCGATCATCGCAGAACAGTACGTATTCACCGTGGGCCCGGCCGGGGATCAGGACCAGCACCGCGTTCGGTTCGGGGAACCCGGTCAGGTAGTAAAAGTCGCTTTCCGGGCGAAACGGGTACTCGACATCCCGGTTGCGGGTTTGCAGGGTCCCGGTCTGCAGGATGGCGATGCTGTCCGGCTCCATGCGCTCCATGAGCCTGGCGCGGCGTCGCGCGAATTCATTCTGCCGGATTGCCATCGCGGCCCCTCAGTGACGCCCTTCCGGCGCGGGAGCGGACCCGGCGTCAGCGCCCGCCCGGTCCATGAAGATGCTCAACACGGCCATGCGCACGTATTCCTTGACCCGGAAGTAGTGCCATTCCTCGTCCTCGGAATCGTCGATGTCGAAGTCGACCTGGGATATGGCGACGAGATCCTTGAGCGCCGATGCCACCTCCTCGTCTTCGCCCCCGCCGGTGGCCGCATGCCCGGCGCCGAACCCGGACAGGAAACCCTGGCACCACTGTCCGAGGGCCTCGGCGCGTTCGGCCAGGGAGGCCGCATCCTCATCGGGCAGGCACGGCTGGAAATCACACTCGAGACGGGCGAGGTCGGAACGGCAGGATTCGATCAGGCAGACGATATCGCGCACCAGGCCGCCACGGTCCCCGACACCGACATCGAGCAGGTCCAGGAGTACGTTGGCACGCACGTCCAGGGAGGCGGAGGTCTCCGCGCAGACCACGCCACAGACCAGGCCGTGGAGCTCGGCGTCGGTGGTGGCCAGGGCGAGACCCTGCAGGCGATCGCTGACCGAACGCAGTTCTTCGCCATGGGGCATGCTGCCGGGTACGCTGTTCATCGGGCGGACACCATGGTCACGAATCAGTGGCGGGTCTTTTTTATGGCAAAACAACGATCTGCGCGATCGATGGCCGATTGACCGGGTTTCTGGTCGGCTCTATAGTACTTTACACGATCGGGGAGCGAAACCACGCCCATGGGCAGCAATGACATCTCTGCACTGGAACGCAAGGTCGACGAATTGCTCGAGCTTTGCGGCCGCCTGGCCCAGGAGAACAAGATGCTGCGCGCCAATGCGGCAGCGTGGAAAACCGAGCGCACCGAGCTGATTCGGAAGAACGACGTGGCGCGCTCCAAGGTCGAGGCCATGATCACCCGCCTCAAGGCACTGGAGCACGACTCGTGAGCGAGAACAGCGTGACCGCCACGGTGCGCATCCTCGACAAGGAGTACCGCGTCAGCTGCGAGGCCGACGAGCAACGGGAACTCGAGGAGGCCGCCCGGGTGCTCGACGAGAACATGCGCAGCATCCGCGGTGGCGGCAAGGTCATCGGCCTGGAGCGCATCGCGGTGATGGCCGCACTCAACATTGCCCATGACATGCTGCTCAGCAAGAACCAGTCCGAGCGGGCCGACGAGGCCGCCGGCAAGCAGGTCCGCGGGATCATCGACAAGATCGATCACGTGCTCGAGGTGCACCGCCAACTCGAACTTTGACGACCGTCAAGATTGCGGTGGCCGGAAAAATATCCTTTATAATGGGTTGAACGTTCCTGGACTGTTTGCCAGACGGCGACGTCCTCGAGCCGATATGTACCACACCGGAGGTTTCGCGTTGTCGTTGGTGAGCATGTCCGCCGGAAGCTGGCGGGAAGCCTGATACGGCACCGGGACCCCCACCTTGAACCCTGGGGTTCAAGGGCCACACCGTCAGCGGCAGTTCGGGGCGTTCACCCTATACCCATGCAATCACGCCAGGACCTGCGCAGGCAGATGCGCCGACGGCGCCGGCAGCTATCCCGGGCCGAACAGCAGTTGGCCGCCCGCGAACTCGCGCAGACCGTGCACCGGCACCCCGTTTTTCAGCGCGCCAAAAGTATTGCCTTCTACCTGGCCCGGGACGGTGAAATCGATCCCTGCCAGCTGTTGTCCCGCGCGGTGGCGGAAAAGCGCCAGGTCTTTCTGCCGCGTCTCAACGTCGCCGGCGAACGCCACCTCGATTTCGTGCGCCATGTTCCCGGAGAGGTGCTGGAGAACAATCGCTTCGGGATTCCCGAACCGCCTTACCGCCCCGCGCACATCCGGCCCGCCTGGACCCTCGACCTGATCCTGGTCCCCCTCGTTGCATTCGACCGCCACGGCAACCGCCTCGGCATGGGCGGCGGGTATTACGACCGTTCCCTGGAAGGCTGCGTGCGCCGTACCTCGATGCGTCGCCCGCAACTCATGGGGCTGGCCCACGATTGCCAGGATGCGGGAAGCATTGAAGATCGGGGGTGGGACGTGCCACTGGACTGGATCGCCACACCGGGCGGCGTATTGCGATGCGGGGCTCGCGCAAGGCGCGCCTCAGCGAATTAAGGGTTCGCCGGCTGCCCCCGCGGGGAGACTGACAACAGGAACGTCAGGTTCAGCGCCAATCCCGCGACTGTGGGTGTAACCGCTGACCGCAGCGCCAATCACGAAGATCGTCACCAGGACCACCAGCAAGTCGGGTTTGTCATTCATATGCGGTTTACTTTCTTGCTCCGAGACAGCAAACCCTTTCGGGTTCATCGCTTACCGGAATTTACTCAGGCACATTGCCAATGTTAGCTCAAAAGCTGCTGATTTTCTTCACTATCGGCCATTGATGGCAAAAATAAAGATTATTTTCTGATCAACCCAGGAACAGGCGATAGGCCTCGTTGCCGGTTTCGTGCCAGTAACGATACCCGATTTCGTCCAAAAACTCGCCAACCAGGTGGCGCTCGGGAGGTGGCACCTGCATGCCCACCAGGACCCGGCCGAAGGCCGCGCCGTGGTTGCGGTAGTGGAACAGGGAGATGTTCCAGCGCCCGCCAAGACGCAGCAGGAAATTGAGCAGGGCTCCCGGGCGTTCCGGAAACTCGAAGCGATACAGGACCTCTTCACCGACTGCCGGCGCGTGACCGCCGACCATGTATCGGATGTGCAACTTGGCCATTTCGTTGTCGGTCATGTCGACCACGGGGTAGCGCTTGCGTTGCAGCAGGCCGACCAGTTCGTCACGCCCGGCACTGCTCGCCGGAATCTGCACGCCGACAAACACCCGGGCCTGTTTCGGATCGTCGTAGCGGTAATTGAACTCGGTGATGTTGCGCCGCCCCAGGGCCTGGCAGAACGTCTTGAAGCTTCCCGGCCGCTCGGGAATGGTGACCGCGAGAATCACTTCCCGGCGCTCACCCAGTTCCGAGCGTTCCGCGATGTGGCGCAGGCGGTCGAAATTGACGTTGGCGCCGCTGTGAATGGCAACCAGGTTCTGTTCGCGGACCTCGGTGCGTTCCACGTACTTCTTCAGCCCGGCCACCGCGAGCGCGCCGGCAGGTTCGGCGATCGAGCGGGTATCGTCGTAGATATCCTTGATTGCCGCACAGATCTCGTCGGTACTGGCCGTGACCACCTCGTCCACGCATTCCCGCGCCACGCGAAAGGTTTCCTTGCCGATCTGCGCCACGGCAACGCCGTCCGCGAACAGCCCGACCTGGGACAGGCGGGCGCGCCGCTTGCGATCCATGGCCAGTTTCAGGCACGCAGAGTCCTCGGCTTCGACGCCGATCACGCGGACCTCGGGGCGCAGGTACTTCACGTATGCGGACACCCCGGCGATCAGCCCGCCGCCACCGACCGGCACGAAGATCGCGTGCAACGGACCGGTGTGCTGGCGCAGGATTTCCATGCCGATGGTGCCCTGTCCGGCAATCACATCAGGGTCGTCATACGGGTGCACGTACACGTAACCGTGCTTTTCGACCAGGGTGGTGGAGTGGGCGCTCGCTTCGTCGAAGGTGTCCCCATGCAGGACGACCTTTGCGCCCCGGCTTTTTACCGAGGCCACCTTGATCTCCGGCGTGGTGGTGGGCATCACGATCACCGCCGGCACCTTGAGGCGCTGGGCGGCGAGGGCCACCCCCTGGGCATGGTTGCCGGCCGAGGCAGTTACCACGCCGCGTGCCTTTTCTTCGTCCGACAGGCGGACGATCTTGTTGTAGGCCCCACGCAGCTTGAAGGAAAACACCGGTTGCAGGTCCTCGCGCTTGAGCAGGACCGTGTTGCCGAGGCGCTCCGAGAGGAACCGGGCCTCGTGGATCGGGGTCTCGGAGGCGACATCGTAGACGCGTGCCTCGAGGATTTTCTTGACGTACTTCTGCATCGAACCGTTGCACCTGCCGGGGGCGCCCGCAATGCCCATCACGGGTCGGCTGCCAGTATAATGCAGCGCACAGCCCGACTGGAAAGATTTCCGCCTTATGTCACAGGACCTTATGAAGCGCCGCTCCGCCGAGGGCGCCCTCGCGCGCATCGAACCGCTGCTGGAAAACGACGACGTACTGGGGGTCGGCACCGGCTCCACGGTGAATTTTTTCATCGACCTGCTGCCGGCCCTGCGCGGACGGATCGCCGGTGCGGTGGCCAGTTCCGAGGCCAGCGCGGCGCGATTGCAGGAGCAGGGCATTCCGGTTTTCGACCTCAACACCGTGGACCGGGTGCGTTTCTATGTCGACGGCGCCGACGAGGCCGATCCGCGGCTGCAGTTGATCAAGGGCGGCGGTGGCGCACTGACCCGGGAAAAGATCATCGCCCAGGTGGCGGAGACGTTCATCTGCATCGTCGACGAATCGAAGCGGGTTGGCACACTGGGGCGCTTCCCCCTCCCCGTCGAGGTGATCCCGATGGCCCGCAGCCTGGTCGGCCGCGAACTGGTTCGCCTCGGCGGCGATCCGGTCTACCGGGAGAATTTCATCACCGACAACGGCAACATCATTCTCGACGTGCACAACCTGCGCATCGAGGTTGCCTCCGACCTGGAAAGCGCGATCAACAATATCGTCGGGGTGGTGTGTAACGGACTTTTCGCCGCCCGCCCGGCGGACAGCCTCGTCGTCGGCACCGCCGACGGCGACATCGAAACCGTGGAACGCGACGCCTGAGCAGCCCCCTCAGGCCGCGACCCGCGTCTCCCAGGCGCACACGCCCTCGATCTCCGCACGCAGGCGGTCGCCCGGCGCCAGCGGCCCAACCCCCGCGGGCGTGCCGGTGAGCACCACGTCCCCCGGAACCAGCCGGAACCAATGGCTGATGTGGGCAATCAACTCGACGACGGGAAACAGCATCTGGCCGGAGTTGCCCTGCTGACGGACCTCGCCATTCACTTCCAGGCGCAGGTCCATGGCGGCAAGGTCGGCCACCGCGTCAGGTCGCGAAAAAGGGGACAAAGGACAAGCGCCGTCGAAGGCCTTGGCGCGCTCCCACGGGTGCCCCTTCTCCTTGAGCCGGTTCTGGATGTCACGCAGGGTGAGGTCGAGGCCGATGCCGATCCCGGCTATCGCCGGCCGCACCTGTGCGGCCGTTGCTGCTTCCAGTTCATGACCCACCAGCACCGCCACCTCGGTCTCGAAGTGACACGCCCCACGGCCCCCGGGAAGGTGGATCTCGTCCTGGAAGGGAACCAGGCTGGTGGCGGGCTTGATGAACAGGATCGGTTCTTCCGGGACCTCGTTGCCGAGTTCGGCGGCGTGGGCGGCGTAGTTGCGGCCCACGCACACCACCTTGCCCACCGGCAGCCCCGCCAGGCTGCCATCCGCGCGCAGGTGCTGGTAGCCCATCAGTCGAAGACCTTCCCGGGGTTCATGATCCCCGCCGGATCGAACACCCGCTTCACGGCACGCATGTACTCGATTTCGGCCTCGCCGCGGGTCACACCCAGGTAATCCTTCTTCACCAGGCCCACCCCGTGCTCGGCCGAGATACTGCCACGGTGCTTCTTCACGATATCGAAAACCCACTGGCTGACATCGTGACAGCGGCTGAAAAATGCCTCGGCGTCCATGTCTTCCGGCTTGAGGATGTTGAGATGCAGGTTTCCATCGCCGATGTGGCCGAACCAGATGATCTCGAAGTCCGGGTAATGCTCGCTGACGACGCGGTCGACATCCTCCAGAAAGTCCGGGACCCGGGACACGACCACGGACACATCGTTCTTGTAGGGGGTGCGCGAGGAAATTGACTCGGAGATGCCCTCGCGCAGGCGCCACAGCCGGGCGGCCTGGGTCTCGTTCTGGCTCATCACCCCGTCCAGCACCCAGCCTTCTTCGACACAACGCTCGAACAGGGCCAGGGCGTCCTCGGTGGTCTGCTCCGTCAGGGCCTCGAACTCGATCAGCGCGTAGAACGGGGCCTCGGTATCGAAAGGCGCCTGCAGGTCTCCGTGGGCCATCACGTGGCGCATCGCGCGATCCGAGAAAAACTCGAACGCGGTCAGGTCGAGGCTGGAACGGAAAGTGTTCAGCAGGTTCATCATGGAACGGAAATCGGGGGTGCCCAGGACCAGCACCGTGAGGTCGCGGGGCTGCCGCTCCAGGCGCATGGTCGCCTCGACCACGAAACCGAGGGTCCCCTCCGAGCCGATGAAAAGGTGGCGCAGATCGTACCCGGTGGCATTCTTCACCAGGTCCTGGTTCAGTTCGAGCACTTCCCCGGCACCGGTGACCACCTTCAGACCGGCCACGCGTTCGCGGGTCAGGCCGTAGCGGATCACCTTGATGCCGCCGGCATTGGTGGCGATGTTGCCACCCACCTGGCTGGAACCGGCGGAGGCGAAATCCACCGGGTAATAGAGTCCGTGCTCCTCCGCGAACTCCTGCAGTTGCGCGGTCACCACGCCGGCCTCGCAGACCACGGTGCGGTCGACCGCACTGAAATCTCGCAGGCGGTTCATGTAGTCGAAGGCCACCACCACCTCGCCATGACAGGCGACCGCACCGCCGCTGAGGCCGGTACGCCCACCGGACGGCACCAGGGCGACCCCGTGGCGCACCGCCGCGCGCACGATCGCGACCACGTCCTCGACCGAGCCCGGAAAGGCGATCGCCAGCGGCGCGGGCTGGAACTGTTTCGTCCAGTCCCGCCCGAAGGTCTGCAGGGAGTCGGTATCGGTACGCAGGCGATTCTCCGGCAGCAGGCCGGCGAGTTCAGCGAGCATGGCCCCGGAATCAGCTGTTTGCATGGCGTGTTGTCGCTCTTGGCATGACAGGAAGCGGACTCGTTCGCGGATGCGAATCTCTGTCCGAAAATCGCTCATATGGTATCATACGCGGCCTTTTTCCCGCCCCATTCAGGGCGGACCACGGGACCGCATCGCCATGACCAGAACCTCGTTCGACAAGAGCAAGATCAAGATTCTCCTGCTGGAGGGCGTGCACGAGTCGGCCGTGCGCAGCTTCAACAACGCGGGTTATACCAACATCGAGTACCTGAAGACCTCGTTGCCGGAAGACGAGCTCAAGGCGAAGCTCGCCAACACGCATTTCCTGGGTATCCGTTCGCGCACCCAGATGACCCGGGAGATGTTCGAAGCGGCGCCGAAGCTGGTCGCGGTGGGCTGTTTCTGCATTGGTACCAACCAGGTTGACCTGACCGCGGCCACCGAGCGTGGCGTGGTGGTCTTCAACGCGCCGTTTTCCAATACCCGCAGCGTCGCCGAGCTGGTACTCGCCGAGTCGATCCTGCTGATGCGCGGCGTAGCGGAGAAGAACGCGCTCGCCCACCGCGGCGTATGGCTGAAATCGGCGCGGGATTCCTACGAGATCCGCGGCAAGACCCTGGGGATCATCGGCTACGGCAGCATCGGCTCCCAGCTGGGCGTCATGGCCGAGGCGATGGGCATGCGCGTGCTGTTCTACGACATTGTCGCGAAACTGCCCCTGGGCAACGCCGACCAGGCCACCTCCCTGCAGGAGTTGCTGGCCGCCAGTGACGTGGTCAGCCTGCACGTTCCGGAGACTGCGTCCACGCGCAACATGATCGCGGCGGAGCAACTGGCGCTGATGAAACGCGGCTCGATCCTGATCAATGCCGCGCGGGGCACGGTGGTGGATATCGATGCGTTGGTGAGTTCCCTGCGCGAGGGTCACCTGCTCGGCGCCGCGATCGACGTGTTCCCGGTGGAACCGCGCTCCAACGACGAGGAGTTCCAATCACCCCTGCGTGAATTCGACAACGTGATCCTGACCCCCCACGTGGGAGGCAGCACGGTCGAGGCCCAGGAGAACATCGGCCTCGAGGTTTCCGAGAAAATGGTCAAGTACAGTGACAACGGCACCTCGATCACCTCGGTGAATTTCCCCGAGGTGGCATTGCCTGCCCACCCCGGTATCCACCGCCTGCTGCACGTGCACCGCAACGTTCCCGGCGTGATGACTGCCATCAACCAGGTCTTCTCGGACAACAGCATCAATATCGCCGGCCAGTACCTGCAGACCAACGAAAAGGTCGGCTACGTGGTCATCGATGTCGAGGCCGACTACAGCGACCTGGCGCTGAAAGAGATCCAATCGGTGGAAGGCACGATCCGCGCCCGCGTCCTCTACTAGACCTTCAGGCAAGCCCGAGACGACGTTCCAGCGCGGCCAGGTACTGGTTGCGCACCCGCTCGCTATCGTTGACCAGGTGGTGCCGGCCACGTCCGAGCAGCACAACCTCGGGATCGCGGAATTTGTCGCGGATCACGCCGATGTTGTAACGCCAGTCCACGGTGTGGTCGTCGATGCCCTGGATGACCATCGGCGAGATGTCCGTGGGCGTATGGGCAAGAATCTCGGGAATCCAGCGATGCATCGCGTCCAGCCAGGCCGTGGGGAGGGTGCGCGACTGCAGCGGATCCTCGTATTTCAGGAAGTGCAGGAATTCCGGGTCATTGGAGTTCGGCTTGAACTTGCGGCGCACCTCCGGAATCCAGTTGCGGAACGCGCGAAAGACGAGTTCGACACGCTGCCAGTGGGCCGGGCGCACGAGCGGGGCAAGTAATACCACCTGCTCAAACGGGCAGTTCGCCTCGCGAAAACCGTCGCGCAGCAGGTACTCCATGATGATCGCCCCGCCGGTACTCTGTCCCATCACGTGCAGGGGCTGCGGGAGTTCTTCGCCAAAGGTCTCCATCGCCGTCTCCAGGACCTCCACGTAGCGATCGAAACTGTCGATGCTGGCCCGCGGACCGGTCGACAGCCCGTGCCCGGGCAGGTCCCAGCCCATCACCGAGAGACGGTGCGAGAGACACCATCGGATGAGGTGCCCGTAAAGCGCGATGTGGTCAAAGTAACCGTGAAGAATCAGAACGCAGCCAACCGGCTCGGGATGCAGAAAACAGGTGGCTGAAATGCGTTCTCCAGCGGCGTCAAAATATCCCATCCCCTCGCGCAACCCGGGAAAGTCGGCGGAAAAATCGATTCCGTAGAATTCGGCATACCGCCGTTGGTGGGCATCCAGGGGCGCCGGATCGGCAAGCGAGAATTTCTTGAGCCCGAGGCGAACCTCGGCCGGATCGAATCCCTGCGTCATAAAGTAATGTGCCCCTGTCCCGGGCACATTATAGGATCAGTGACGCCGCAGTTCAGATCGGGCGGCCACCATAACTGCCGGAGGGCTTGTTGGACAGGGGTGCGGTCACATGGGTGTCCACCACTTCGATCGAGCCGCCCCTGGCCAAAAACGCCTCGACATCCTGGTCGAGCTTGCGCCGCAGGCGCTGGCGCGCAGCGACCGTGCGCGACTCCGGCGGGTCATCCCGGCTGCCGAAACTGAAATCGACGTCAGGATCGAAACCGTCGAAGTTCCGGTCGGACGTCTTTGCGGACTTGGTTTCCGTCTTCCTGGCCATGACTGCGTACCCATGCGGTCGGGGGAACAATCAGCGAATTTAGGTATAGCTCAGGATGCCACAGAATCCAGAGAATTCAGCACGCTCCATTATTGTGATTCGCTCTTAAAAAACGCGGCTAATCACGGCCCATGCTAAGCCGCCAACGGCCGCTTTTTTTGGCAATTAATTCAGTGGCTTGCAAATTGTCTGACTGTCAGGCGGCCATGCCGTTCAGGGTCACCACGATGCGGCGGGAGCCACCGTTTTCACGATGCTCGCCGAGGCAGATGCCCTGCCAGGTCCCCAGGGCCAGGCGGCCGTCGCGCACCGGAAGCACGAGGCCGGTCCCCAGCAGGACACTCTTCACGTGTGCCGGCATGTCGTCCGGACCCTCGAGGGTATGCCGGTAGTGCGGCGCATTTTCCGGGGCCAGCACATTGAAATGTGACTCGAGGTCACCACGCACGGTGGGGTCGGCATTCTCGGTGAGGAACAGCGACGCGGAGGTGTGCTGCAAGAGACAGTGCATGAGGCCCATCTGGATACGCGAAAGCCCGGGCAGCGCAGCGACCACCTCGGCAGTGACGAGATGAAAACCGCGCGGGCGGGGCTGCAGGGTGATCTCGGACTGCTGCCACACTGAGCTTTGCACCGTGTTCATACGACGGGGTAGAGCGGATTACCGGTTTCGAGGAAGGCATGGATGTTGGCAACGACCTGGTTGAGAAGCCGTTGCCGCGCCTCGCGGCTGGCCCACGCGCAGTGCGGGGTTACCAGTAGATTGGGAAGGTTCGCGACCAGCAACGGGTCATCCGCATCCGGCGGCTCGGTGGCCAACACATCGAGCGCGGCGCCGCCGAGGTGCCCGCTTTCCAGGTGTCGCAACAGCGCACCCTCGTCGACGATGCCGCCACGCGCGGTGTTCACCAGCAGCGCCCCGGGTTTCATCATGGCCAGCGCCTCGTCACCCAGGAGGCCCCGCGTCTGCTCACTGAGCAGGCAGTGCACGCTGACCACGTCCGCGCAGGTCAGTACCTCCCGCAACGGCACGCGGGAGCTGACCTCGTCGTCCGCATAATCGCGGCCGGGGATCGCCGCCACCAGCACGTCCATGCCCCAGGCTCGAGCGAGTTCGGCAACGCCGCGACCGAGGGCCCCGTACCCGATGATGCCGAGAATCTTGCCGGCCAGCTCGGTAACCGGGTGGGTCAGAAGACAGAAGTTTTCCTGGCTGCTCCACGCGCCCTCGCGAACGTCCGTGACGTAGGGAACCAGGCGGTTGGCGAGCGCCAGCATCAGGCAGAAGGTGTGCTGCACCACGGAGGCGGTTCCGTATTCCCGCGCGTGACACACGCGAATACCGCGTTCCCGGGCATAGTCCAGGTCGATGTTGTTGGTGCCGGTTGCCGTCACGGCGATCAGCTTCAGGTACTCCGCTTTCTCCAGCACCGCCCGGTCCAGTTGAACCTTGTTGACGATCACCAGTTCCGTGGCCGCGATGCGGGCCACCACGTCCTCGGGGGTCGTCCTGCGATACCTCCGCATCTCCGGCAGCAGGGATTCCAGCGCGGAGACATCGAGGTCCTCGGGATCCAGGGTCTCGAAATCGAGAAACACGGAACGCATGGCCATGGGTTGGTAGGCTCTCCTCTTAACCGCAATATTCGGCAAGGAACTGGCGGTGACGGCGGATCAGGTCATCGCGGTCGGCATCTTCGAGCCACTCCACATCACCCTTCCCGTTGTTGCGGTAAATGCGCCCCTGTTCCTCGAACGTGTTCAACTGGCGCCGCACCACGTCACACTTCTTGTCCTGTTTCGAGCGTGCTTCTGCCGCCTCCGCCTGTTGCACGGCACGCTCCTCGCGGTCCTTTTGCATGGCATCAAGCAGGCGGCGTTGCCGCTCGCGAAACTGTTGCATCTTCACGGTGTCGGGAACGCCGCGATTGGGATTCTGCGCCTCTTTGCGGTCAAGGCGTTCGTAGGCGGCCCGGCGATCTTCCGGCGGCTTGTCGCTGAACATGACGTTGCCGTTGGCATCGACCCACTTGTAGATCTCGGCGGCAACCGGAAACGTGCCCATTGTTGCGAGGAAAAACACGATGCCGCGTATCAGGTTCATGTTCAACGTTCGATGTGAATCACGCATCCCTGAATGTTAACCAAAAAAGAAGGGCGCCCAAAGGGCGCCCTTCCAGACTTCCGGCGGAACCGAAAATCTTACTTGCCGGTGAACTCCGGGTAGGCTTCCATGCCGCAGTCCACCAGGTCCATCCCTTCGTATTCCTGTTCTTCCGTCACGCGGATTCCCAGGATGGCCTTGATCACGCCCCAGACCACGAGGCTGGTGACGAAGGTCCACACGAAGATGGTGACCAGGCCGAGGATCTGCGCACCGAAGTTCGCGCCATCGTTGGTCAGCGGCACGGCCAGGAGGCCCCACATGCCGACCACACCGTGCACGGAAATGGCACCGACAGGATCGTCGATCTTCAGCTTGTCCAGGAAGGTGATCGAGAGCACCACGATCACACCACCAATCGCACCGATCAGCGTCGCAGCCTGCGCGCTCGGGGTCAGCGGCTCAGCCGTGATGGCAACCAGGCCGGCCAGGGCACCGTTCAGGGCCATGGTCAGGTCAGCCTTGCCGAACATCAGGCGGGCCACAATCAGCGCGGCAATCACGCCACCGGCTGCAGCCGCGTTGGTGTTGACGAAGACCTGGGCAACCGCGTTGGCTTCATCGACATTCGAGACCTTGAGCTCGGAACCGCCGTTGAAACCGAACCAGCCGAGCCACAGGATAAACGTCCCGAGGGTCGCCAGGGGCATGTTGGCACCCGGAATGGCGTTGATTTCGCCATTGGGGCCGTACTTGCCCTTGCGCGCGCCGAGCAGCAGGACACCCGCGAGCGCGGCAGTCGCACCACAGAGGTGAACCACGCCGGAGCCGGCGAAATCCTGGAAGCCCTTGGCGTCGAGGAAACCGCCGCCCCACTTCCAGAAGCCCTGTACCGGGTAGATGAAACCGGTCAGGAACACTGCGAAGAGCAGGAACGACCAGAGCTTCATGCGCTCGGCAACGGCACCGGAGACAATCGACATCGCGGTCGCGACGAACACGACCTGGAAGAAGAAGTCGGAACGCGCCGAGTAGTAGGTATCGCCGCCGCTCTTGAGCACGTCATCGACCGAGTTCTCGGAACCGATCAGCGAGCCGAAGATCGGCATCAACTGGCCTTCACCGGAGCCCGGGTACATGATCGCGTAACCGCAGATCAGGTACATCGTGCACGCGATCGCGAACAGCGCGATGTTCTTGGTCAGGATTTCGGTGGTGTTCTTGGCACGCACAAGGCCTGCCTCGAGCATTGCGAATCCTGCCGCCATCCACATGACCAGAGCGCCGCACACCAGGAAATAAAAAGTATCCAGGGCGTACTGCAGCTGGGTCAGATCATTTGCCACAGTTGCTAGTTTTTCCACGCTAAAAGTCCTCCGCTAGCTATGAAAATCGGTTGGAGCCGCTCGGGTCAGATCGCGTCCGCGCCGGTTTCACCGGTACGGATACGGATCGCGCCTTCGAGAGCGGTCACGAAAATCTTGCCGTCACCGATCTTGCCGGTGTTGGCGGCCTTGCTGATGGCTTCCACGACCTGGTCCAGCATGTCAGTCGCGACGGCGACCTCGATCTTGACCTTGGGCAGGAAGTCCACAACGTATTCGGCACCGCGGTACAGTTCGGTGTGGCCCTTCTGGCGGCCGAAACCCTTGACCTCGGTAACGGTGATGCCCTGGACGCCGATTTCCGACAGTGCTTCGCGCACGTCGTCCAGCTTGAAGGGCTTGATGATGGCGCTGACCAGTTTCATACAGGTTCTCCCTTACTCTCAGAAAATGACCCGCTCCCGAGGGAGCGGGTCGCGTAACAAATAGCCTTACAGGCTCTTGGAAATGGTGAAGACGTACTGCGAGGAGCAGTCCTGGTTGTTGCCGCATTCGGTGTCGGACACGTTGGTGTCGATGTAGGTGACGGCCCAGTTCACGCCCCACATGTCCTTCGAGAGGCCGACGCTCCAGTCGTCGTAGTGACCACGTCCGAAGAAGTTGTCGCCATCCGTGGAGCCGCCGCCGTCATCAAAACGGTTGATGCCGTAGTGCAGATCCAGGGAGATGTCCTCGGGCAGGCCGAAGGAGTAGTCTAGGTACGTGTAGGTGAAGCTGTTGATGTCGCCGGTGTAGTCTGGGGAATACGCCATGCCCAGGGTCGCGCCAAACGCGCTGATGCTGCCGTACCACTCGTAGTAGTCCAGCATCTCATTGTTGTTGTCGCCCTGCGGATAGTCGTACCAGATCCAGCCCACGTCGTAGCCGACGTCCTTGTTGATCTCGCCCGCGAAGCCGACGTAATAGTCGAGTTCCATGGAGGCATCGCTACCGGCGAAATCGATGTTCGAACCCCAAACCCCGGCGTACAGCCCGGACTTGTGCTCAATATCGAATCCACCCTGGATGGCCGGACCACTGTCGGTCTGGGAGATGCCCCGGAACCGGTAGTCGGTGGTCAGGGCCACGTTACCGGCGATTTCGAAACCTTTCCCGTGATCATCAGCCAGTGCCGCGCCGGAAAACGCAACCGCGCCTGCTACAACCGCATGGGATAATGCCTTGATTTTCATACGACTTGTCTCCTCACAATGTCGACAGAACATTTCTTTTTGGTTCAGGTGCACAAATGATGCACACAGAAAGCCTTCAGACGAAGCGTCGGGAGGCGGGTTGCACTTTGTATGCCAATCCAGAGGAAGTCAATAAATCAATAGGTTATAGGGTGGCACCCGGGAGCAACGCACCATCAATGCACGGATATGGTGCACGGCCATGAATATCGCCCTCTTTTTGCGCGTTTTTTGCCAGGGATTGGCAGGCTTCCGGGATGGCTGGAAAATCGGCGACGGTTCCACAACAATGGCGCCTCCCAAGAAAACCAGGCCCTTCGTGAACGCCATGCAAATCACCCGCGTATTTTTCACACCCCTGCTGCTGGCGAGCCTCACCAGCATCCCCGCCACCGCTGCTGAGCTGATCGTCGACGACGGTGAAACGCGAACGATTACCGCGGGCGAGTCCCGCCTCGAACTCGACGATCTGCGCATCGGGAATGGGGCGGTGATCCGCTTCGCGCCCGGCGTGACCCGCTGGGAGGTTTACGCCGACCGCGCCTGGATCGGGCGTGGCGTGGTGTTAGAGGGTAATGGGCGGGACGGCGGCGAGGGCGCGTCGGGACCACAGCAGGTGACCCGGGCCGAGCCCTGTGCCCGGGGGGTCACCGGCCCGACCGGTAGCGACGGCGGGGCAGGCGGCGACGGGGTTTCGGTTTATATGCAGCTCGGCCTGATGCATTTCGACTCGCTGTCGGTATTCGCCAACGGCGGCAAGGGCGGCCGCGGCGGCCAGGGGGGAACCGGGGGAGAAGGCGGCACTGCCGACGGCTGCCACGCCGGAGCCGGGGGCGACGGCGGAGATGGCGGCACCGGTGGCGATGGTGGCAGCGGCGGAGAAATCCGTATCGTGTACTGGAGTGCCGATCGCAAGACCTATATCCCGGTCAGCAATTACGGCCCCGGAGTCCACGTGGAGAACTACGGGGGAGAGGCCGGAGACGAGGGGCTCGGCGGAAAGGGCGGCCGCGGCGGAAAGGGTGGATGGAGCAAGCGGGGCAGCGGCAAGCAGGTCTCGCGCAACTACGGCGAGGCCGGCCGGGATGGCGTGCGTGGGCAGCGCGGGAAGCCCGGCAAGACGGGCCGCATGCTGGTACAACCGGTTTCCGGACCGCCACAATAATCCCATAGAAGCTGTGGTAGGATTTCTCCAGCATTCCCGGAGGACGTAGCCGTGGCGGGACCCGAGATACCCGAACTGATCGATCGCCTCGGCAGACAGATCGCCGAACTGGTGCCGGAGTCCATGCGCGGAGCCGGCGACGAGTTGCAGCGCAACATCGGTGCACTCCTGCAGCAGGCGTTCAGCCGCATGGACCTGGTGAGCCGCGAGGAGTTCGACACCCAGCAGGCGGTGCTGGCCCGTACCCGCGAGAAGCTGGAACAACTTGAGCAGCAGGTGCGCGCACTCGAGGACGCCACCGGGAAGAACTGACGAGCGGGGCCTGACCCCGCGACACAACGTCATTCCAGGGAAGGAGTGATGACACTCGCAGTGATCCAGACCCGGGCCTGCATCGGCATCGATGCGCCCGCGGTGACCGTTGAAACCCATCTCAGCCCGGGACTTCCGGGCCTGGCCATCGTCGGCCTGCCGGAAGCGGCGGTGCGCGAAAGCCGCGAGCGCGTGCGCAGCGCGATCCTCAACTCCGGCCTGGATTTCCCGCGCCGGCGCATCATCATCAACCTGGCACCGGCGGACCTGCCCAAGGACGGCGGCCGTTTCGATCTGCCGGTGGCCCTCAGCATCCTGGCCGCAGCCGGGCTGCTGGACGCCGGGCGCCTGTCCCGCTACGAGTTCTACGGCGAACTGGCGCTGTCCGGCGAATTGCGCCCGGTTCCGGGACTCCTGCCCGCCGCGGTACGTGCCGGCGAGGCCGGGCGCGGCGTATTCCTGCCGGTTGCCAACGCGGCGGAGACCGGGCTCGCGGGAGACGTCCCGCTGCACGCGGCCGGCTCTCTTGCGGAAGTCTGCCGCATGCTCACCGACGAGGGCCCGCCACCACTTCACCCGTCGCCCCCGATGCCGGACCCGTCGGCATCGCTACCCGACCTCGCCGATGTTCGGGGTCAGCCCCACGCGCGGCGCGCCCTCGAGATTGCGGCCGCCGGCGGGCACAACCTGCTCATGTGCGGCCCCCCCGGAAGCGGCAAGACCCTGCTGGCCAGCCGCCTGCCCGGCATACTGCCCGAGCTCGACCCCGGGTCCGCACGCGAGACCGCGAGCCTGTACTCCGTTTGCGGCACACCGCGGGATGCCACGCAGTGGCGGGTGCCGCCGTTCCGCGCGCCCCACCACGGGGCGTCTGCCGTGGCCCTGGTCGGCGGGGGCAGCCAGCCGCGCCCCGGGGAAGTCTCCCTCGCTCACAACGGCGTCCTGTTTCTCGACGAACTGCCGGAGTTCGGCCGCCAGGTCCTGGAAGGCCTGCGCGAACCGCTCGAGACCGGCGAAATCATCATCAGCCGCGCCGCCCGCCATGCGCGATTCCCGGCGCGGGTGCAGTTGGTGGGCGCCATGAACCCCTGTCCGTGCGGGTACCTCGGTGATGCAGGGCGCTGTCGATGCACACCTGACCAGGTGCGGCGCTACCGCACCCGCCTGTCGGGGCCGCTGCTGGACCGCATCGACCTGCAGATCTGCGTGCCATCGATGCGCCCACAGGACCTGCTGGGTGGAAAGCCCAGCGGCGAATCTTCAGCCGTGGTTCGCGCCAGGGTGATCTCCGCCCGGACGCGGCAGCTGGAACGCAACGGCTGCCCGAACGCGCATCTCGATCCGGGCCGGCTGGAAGGTCTATGCGCCATCAGGGCTTCCGACCTCGGGCTCTTCCTCGACGCCCTCGAACGGACCGGCCAGAGCGCCCGCGCGGCACACCGCATCCAACGGGTCGCGCGCACC
>JBFGWM010000019.1:0-23050 GCA_041588495.1 Pseudomonadales bacterium
ACCACACCGCTGGTGGACTCTAGGGCGCGCCCGGTGGTCGCCGCAGAGCTGGTCCGTCAGCGGCGCAGCGCGGTGGCAATGGATGGACGCACACCAATTGCGGCCGCCGACCTGGGGCGCATGCTGGCGCGCACCGCGGCGATCGACCGGTTCCCTTTCGCGGCGCTCGACTGGCCCGCGCAGCTGGCGCTGGTGTTGTTCGTGCACCGGGTTGACGGCCTGGAGCCCGGAATCTACCTGCAGGTGAGAAACCCGGAGCATATGGATGAACTGCGTGAGAGCCTGCGCGAGGTGTTCCTGTGGGAGCCGGTTGCCGGTTTCGAGGCGGCCCGCCTGTTCCTCCTGTTGCCGACGGATGTCCGGGAAGCCGCCCAGATCGTCAGCTGTCACCAGGAGATTGCTGCTGACGGCGCTTTTTCGCTCGGCATGCTGGCGCGCTTTCGCGCATCCCTGGCCGGGTTCGGCGGCATGATGTATCCGCGCCTGTACTGGGAAGCGGGGCTGATCGGGCAGTTGCTGTACCTGGAGGCGGAGGCGGCGGGAGTCCGCGCCACGGGGATCGGCTGTTTCTTCGATAGCGCGGTGCACGAAATGCTCGGCATTGCGGACGACCGATGGCAGAGCCTGTACCATTTCACGGTGGGCGGGGCGCTGGAAGACACGCGTCTCCGCCAGTTGCCCGCTTATCATCACCTGCCGCGTGCCCGTGTGTCCGGTGATGGCGGCGTGTAATCAGATCCACGAGGCGGGGCCATCGGAGGCGGGGTGCATGCGCGTAGTCCAGGTTGCAGAACCGGGTGATCCCGGGGTTCTCGGGTTCGCGGAGGTCCCGGACCCGGTGCCGGGTCCTGGTGAGGTCCTGATCGGGGTCGCGGCAACCGCGGTGAACCGGGCGGACTGCCTGCAACGGCGCGGCCAGTATCCGCCTCCCCCGGGGGCGAGCCCCGTGCTCGGGCTGGAGGCTGCGGGGCGGGTGCTGGAGGTCGGTCCCGGATGCACGCGCCACGCGGTCGGCGACATGGTGTTTGCCCTGTTGCCGGGTGGCGGCTACGCGGAGCGCGTGGTGGCCCCCGAGTCGGTCGTGCTGCCGGTTCCGCACGGCATGGACGTGGTCGCCGCGGCCGCCGTCGCCGAGGTGTTTCTCACCGCGTTCCAGGCCCTGCACTGGTTGGCGGGGGTGGTCGCGGATGACGTCGTTCTCGTGCACGCGGGTGCGAGCGGTGTCGGCAGCGCCGCGATCCAGGTGGCGAAACTGGCCGGCGCCACGGTGCTGGTCACCGCCGGCAGCGATGACAAGTGCGCCCGCTGTGTCGAATTGGGCGCGCGGGCGGCCTGCAATTACCGCGAGGCGGACTTCGTTGAGTTCGTCTCCGGGGAGACCGGGGGCGCCGGCGCCAACGTGGTGATCGATTTCGTCGGCGGCCCCTACCTGGCGCGCAACATCGACGCACTGGCCATCGACGGCAGGCTGGTGCTGCTGGCCCTGCTCGGCGGGCGCAAGGCGGAAGCGGTCGATCTTGCCCGGTGGCTGCAGAAACGGGTGGCGGTGAGCGCAACCACGCTCCGCAACCGCTCCGACGACTACAAGGCCCGCCTGGTGGAGGACTTTGCAGAGCGCTGCCTGCCCGCTTTCGCCAGCGGGGAACTGGCGCCGGTCATTGACCGCGTGCTGCCATGGACCGAGGTCGCCGAGGCCCATCGCCTGCTGGAGGCAAACGGGAACGTGGGGAAGGTGGTATTGCGCGTCACATGATGCGTTCGCTGGCAGGAGTTCACTGCAAATGAGCATCGCAAGAATGCTTGGTCTGCTCTGGCGTCTCGGGGTCGCGCTGGCGGTGCTCGCCAGCCTTTTCGCGGGACTGGTCTGGGCCCTGACCTGGCATCCCGCCGAGGTGCAGGCCGAAGCGGTCTCATGTTCTGACGACGCGCCGTTGCTGCCGGCTTCCGGCAGCGTGCGCGTGCTCAACTGGAACGTGTAGTACATGGCCGGCAAGGACTACGTGTTCTGGTACGACCTGCTCGATGGCAGTGGCCCCGACCTGCAGCCGTCCCGGGAGTCCATCGACCGCACCATCGCGGAAGTGGCGCGGGTGATCCGCGAGGAGGCGCCCGACGTCATCCTGTTGCAGGAGGTCGACGATGGCGCCGAGCGTACCTATCGCGAGGACCAGGTCGGGCGCCTGCTCGCGCTGCTGCCGGAACATTACGCCTGCCAGACGTCGGCCTATTACTGGAAGGCCACCTACGTGCCGGAACGGCACGTGCGCGGTGCCGTGGGCATGAAGCTGGTGACGATTTCGCGGTACCGGATCAGCGCGGGCACGCGTTACCAGTTGCCGCGCATTCCGGCCGACCCGGTCACCCGCGAGTTCTACCTGAAACGCGCCGTTCTGCATGCGGTGCTGCCGCGCGAGGGGGGTGGTGAACTGGTGGTCATGAACACGCATCTGGATGCGTTCGCCCAGGGTAGCGACACCATGCAGCGCCAGGTGGCGCGGGTCCGCGAACTGCTGGCGGGGGAGACCGCGGCGGGGCGCCCGTGGCTGATTGGCGGCGATTTCAACCTGCTGCCACCGGGTCCCCAGTACGCAAACCTGGCGCCCGCTTTCCGTGCCTACTACCAGCCGCAGAGTGAGCTCCGCGTGCTGTTGCGGGGGTTTTCCGCGGTGCCCGCCGCGGATGTGCTGAGCGGCAGCGATTCTTCCGCCTGGTACACGCACTATCCCAATGATCCGGCGGCGGGTGGTCCGGATCGCACGATCGATTACGTGTTTTATTCGCCGTTGCTGCGGGTGACCGGGTCACGCGTACGCCAGGGCGACACGCTGAAAATCTCCGATCACCTGCCGATCGTCGCCACTTTCGCGATGCCCTGAACCGGGTTTGATGCGCGGTGAACCGCGGTCAGTCTTCCTCGGCCCCGGCCAGCGCGGGTTCTGCCTCGGGAACGGGTGCGGGCGCGGGATGCGCGTGTTCGAGGTGCGGACGGTTGTAGACCGCGTGCAGGATCATGCCCGCCACCAGCGCCTGTAGCGGCGCCATGGCGGTGATCTCGTGCACCACGGCAATCCCGGAACTGAGCAGGAAGCCGGATACGGTGGCCACGCCCATGAGGCCCAGCACCGGGACGGCCCAGCGCAGGCCGAGGGCCGGGTAGATCAGCCACCACAGGGCGAGGGCGACCGGAAGGCGGTGAATCACCACCGCGAGGGCCAGGCTGTCACTGTGGGATTGCGGGGAAGCAAGGTGGGCATGATGCTCGCCGGTCAGCAGGGTTCCATCCACCAGGGTGTGCAGCAGGATGCCGGCGACCGCGAGGACCAGTGCCGCGATGTGCATCTCGCGGGCCAGACGGCGAAACACCTGCTCCAGGAGCAGGGGCAGCAGCAGGCCGATGGTGAAGAACAGCAGTACACCGTAACCGGCGCGGCCCAGTGCCTCGGGGAGGACCTCGGCGACGATCAGCCAGGTGATTGACAGCAGCACCACGACATCCACGCCGGAAAGCAGGCGGCGGCGGGTGGGCACGCTGTCCACGGTGGCCAGCAGGCTCCACAGCAGGGGACCAGCGGCGAGCGCCACAAGGCTGAGACACAGGTATATGATTTCCAAGGGAAACCTTGCCGTCGTCGAGGCGGATGTCCGAATATTGGTGATACTATAACATAACATCCCGCCGGCGTGGAAAGGGGCGCCGGACGGCGGTCAGTCGGCGTCGCGGGCCTGGCAGTCGCGGCACAGGCC
Source organism: Pseudomonadales bacterium (assembly GCA_041588495.1). Taxonomy (GTDB): domain Bacteria; phylum Pseudomonadota; class Gammaproteobacteria; order Pseudomonadales; family JBFGWM01; genus JBFGWM01. Next base: position 3,745 of record JBFGWM010000019.1, read on the forward strand.
GCTGACCTCCATGGTCTGGCGGCTGGGCCGGAATCCGGCGGCTTCCGCGGACGCGTACAGTTCACCGCTGAGTTCAGGCAGGTGCAGCTCCCGGACCACGCCACAGGACTCGCAGATCAGCAACTGGTACTCGTGACGGCGCTTCGGATGGTCGCAGCCGATGAAGGCGTTCAGTGATTCGATGCGGTGGATGAATCCCTGTTCGAGCAGGAAATCGAGGGTCCGGTAAATGGTCGGCGGCCGCGCGCGGGGATCCTCTTCCTGCAACTGGGCCAGCAGGTCGTAGGCGCGCGAGACCTCGTGGTTTTCCCAGATCAGTTCCAGCACCCGGCGCCGCAGCGGTGTGAAACGCAGCTTGCGCTCGCGGCAAACCGCCTCGGCCTCGTCGAGGGCCGAGCGGATGCAATGCTCGTGATGATGGGCGGCGCAGGGGTCGGACATGCCTACAGTATACCGGCCCGCCAGGTCTGGCGAGGGCAGGCGGGTCCTACTTGACCAGCTTGAGGTTCGACTGGGTGCCCGTGGCATACCGGGACGCGATCGAAACGGGTCCGGCCGGATGCTGGTTCTGGCGAATCTTCAGGCGTTCGATGCAGGCGTCGATGGTGCGGCTGATCAGGGTCGTGTTGCGGACCCGTTCCATCAGTGGCCAGGTGGCGCGCTCGCCGGACAGCATGAAGTGCTTGATGTCTTCCGGCGTCGGATTCTTGAGGATCTTTACGTAGGATCCCAGCTGGATCTTCGGGATGATGGTGATGTCGCCCCGGTACTGCTGGGTCGCGATGGCGTAGGCCTCGTCCAGGGGCCGGCGCAGGAACTCGGATTCGACGTTCTGCCGTGCCGCGTCGAGCACGCCGGACGCGACCACCTGGGTGCCCTTGCCGGCCACCTGGCGCAGGAATCCGGCCACGCCCTTTTTCTTCTTTTTCCGCTCGGCCTCGAGGAACGGCACGATATGCGGGTTGGTCTGGCTGACGATGTAGTGATTGACGTCGTGCAGCCGGGACAGACGCTTCATCGGCAGGTCGCTCTTCAGCGAGCCGTCCGCCCATTTCAGGCTCGGCAGGTAGGGAATGATGTCCCCCGAGAAATTCTTGGCCTGCAGCGACACCGGGTGGAACAGCCCGGGTACCGCGCACGAGGCCCGCGATGCGCGACGCAGCAGCACGGTGGGGGAGGTCAGGTAGTTGAGGAGGCGCGGCTGCTGGTGGTGGTGGACCGGGGAGATGGTGATGTTGACGATGCGCCCGGTGCGCTCGAAGGCTTCCTCGAAGGTCATGTCGCCCATGTTCTGGCGCAGGCACTCCTCGAGGTAGTCGCCGTCCATCAGCGCCCCGCGCCGCCAGGCCTCGCGCCAGGGCGCCATGCGGAAAGCCTGGGTGTACAGGTAATAGGGCTCGATGAAACTCTGCAGTTCGTCGTCGGTGTGCGCGGCGAGGGTGCCGGCGATGATCGAGCCCGCGCTGGAGCCGGAAATCACTCTTGGCAACAGGTCCTGCACGTGCAGCGCCTTGATCACCCCGATGTGGAACATGCCCAGGGTGGCGCCGCCGCTGAGCATCAGGGCCGAGCGCCCGAACACCTTGCCGATGCGCTTGAAGAAGCGGATCTTCTCCTCGAACGAGAAGTCCGGGAACTCGGTGTCGCAGATGAACTGCAGGACCAGCGCGGTCTCGTTCAGGTACTCGGCAATGACCCGCTTGGTGCCCACGTGGGTGTGGGAGTACAGCGCGGGGTTGGAAATGTTGGCGAGGTTGCCGTGCAGGCCCTCGTGCAGGAAGAACACCAGTTCGCGGATGTTGTTCGACTTGCGCAGTTGGCGCAGGCGGTTGAGACGGTCACGGATCAGGCGGTAGTTGTAGTGGGGTGAGACATCGATCTCCTTCCACTCGTCCAGCCCTTCCAGGGAGTCCAGTTCCAGCGCGGCCTCGCGCCATGACACGTAATCGCGCGCATGCACCATCGCGCGCTTGCAATGCTGGATCCGTTTCCGCGTGCTCGGCAAGATGCTTCCTCCCCTGGAACGGCCACGGCGGACGCCGTTGCGGCCTGCTGGATGCTTTCCTCCAAACCGGCTTTGGTTTAATTGTTAACCGGTTGGTCTGAGTTTGCACTGCGCGGCGCAGGATGGCAAGTTGCTGAATCGCTTTGGTTTACTGTCGCGCGTGACGCGCGGGGGGCTTAGCGGACCTGTGGGTCGAGGGTGTCGCCGGGCACCCGCCAGTGGGTGCCGGTGAAATACAGCGTGGCGCGTTCACGCAATCCCACCGGCCGCCGCGCCCGTTCCGCCGGGTGACCGGGATGATCGTCAGCCAGCAGGTGCGAAGGAAGCGTGCCGTCGCGCAGCAGTGGCTCGCTGCAGCCGGCGCTGTCCAGCACCCGGGTGACCCGTTGGCGGGCCCGCGCCGGCAGCGCCGCGTATTGCTGCTGCAGGCGTTCCCGGCACCAGGCGCGGTACTGGCTGGCCGGCAGGCGTCGGTAGTGGACGCCCTGCACCTCGACGTCGAAACGCTTGCGGTTTTCCTGCCAGGCAATGGCATTGGCGTGCAGGTAGGGCAGGTAAGCGGAACCGATGTCCTCGAGGATGGGCTTCCAGTCGCGCGGTACGGCAGAACCGGCCGGGAGTTCCGCGGCCGTGGAAGCTGCGCGGACGTTCCACATCCGCGAGACCCACTCGTAGACCGCCGGTGCGCGGTCGCGCATGATGCGGGCCGGCGTCGGGTCGAGGCTGAAGTGGCGGAACATCGACGCGAAGTAACCGAAGTCGGCAAGGCAGGGTCGTGCGCCGAGCAGGAACGGTCGCTGCTCGAAGATTGCCTGCAGCCAGTCGAGGTTGCGCAGGTAAATGTCCTCGACGTGATCCACCGTGCGCCGGTTCACGCCATCACCGCGCACGTAATGCTTCATCTGCCGGTGGCGGACCATCATGATCTTGATCCTGCGCGGCAGCGGGACGTCGGCGAGGAACTCGTAGGTGAAGCGCAGGGCGTTGCTGGTGGCGTCGACCGGGTAGTTCCAGCGGAAGTGCAGGGCCGGTCGCCACAGCCACTCGTCGGCGTAGTCCTCCACCAGGCGGCAGAGGAACGCGAGGCCCGGGTCGGCGGGCAGCACCGGGTGCTCCCGGTAACGCTCCTCGAACCAGTCGATCATCGGCGTGGTGTCCTGCAGCCAGGTGCCGTCCGGGGTGCGCACGGCCGGCACCTTCATCAACCCGGTATTCGGGTAGATCGTGTTCACCATGTCCCACCAGCGCGGCTCGATGAACTCGTGGGGCACCTGCTTGTAGCGCAGGTAGGCGTGCATCTTCCCGGTGAAATAGGAGATGTCGAAGCCGTAGAGCGTGTAGCGCGATTTGTTCATCAGGGCCCGTTCCGGCGGTGTGGCAGCACGACGGTCGCCATTATGAAGTTTCCGGCGCCGGTGCAATAATAGCCCCCTTTCTTGCACCAGGAGAGTGACGCGTCAACCCGCGTCCCGCCGATGAACAGCACGTCCTTTCAACCGCCGCTCCGGGTCCTGATGGGTCCCGGTCCCTCCAGTCCGCATCCGCGGGTGCTGGAGGCCTTGTCGCGGCCGACCATCGGCCACCTCGATCCCGAGTTCATCCGCATGATGGACGAGACCCGGGACCTGCTCCAGTACGTGTTCCGCACCCGCAACGAGGTGACCCTGCCGGTGTCCGCCCCCGGTAGCGCCGGTATGGAAACCTGCTTCGTGAACCTCATGGAACCCGGTGACACCTTCATCGTGTGCCGCAACGGGGTGTTCGGGTCGCGGATGATCGAGAACGTGCGCCGTTACGGTGGCGAGGCGGTGGTTGTGGACTCGGAGTGGGGGCATCCGGTCGACCCCGATCGCGTGCGCGACGCGGTACGTGCGAATCCGGGTGCGAAAGCGGTGGCCATGGTTCACGCCGAGACCTCGACCGGGGTGCGCTCCGACGTCGCCACCCTGTGCGGTATCGCCCGCGAGGCGGACTGCCTGAGCATCGTCGACGTCGTCACTTCCCTGGCCGGCATCGATGTCGATGTCGACGGCTGGGGCGCCGACGCCGTCTATGGCGGCACCCAGAAATGCCTGTCCTGCCCGCCGGGAATCTCGCCGCTGACCCTGAGCGAGCGGGCGATGGAAGTCATTCGCAACCGGCAGAGCGAGATTCACAGCTGGTTCCTGGATCTCAAGCTGATCACCCAGTACTGGGGCGAGGGGGATGCCCGCGTCTATCACCACACCGCGCCGGTCAACAGCCTCTACGGCCTGCACGAGGCCCTGCTGATGGTGCGCGAGGAAGGTCTCGAGCAGGTCTGGGCGCGGCACCGCAAGAACCACGAACTGCTGCGCGACGGGCTGGAGCAACTCGGCATCCGCTTTCTGGTCGATCCCGACTGGCGCTTGCCGATGCTGAATGCCGTGGTCATCCCCGAGGGCGTGGATGATCCCGGCGTGCGCCGGCGCCTGCTGGCCGAGTACAACCTGGAAATCGGCCCCGGTCTCGGGCCCCTGCAGGGCCGCATCTGGCGCATCGGGCTGATGGGCAATGGCTCGCGGCAGAAGAACGTCATGCTCTGTCTTTCCGCGTTGCGGGAAATCCTCGGGGCCGGCTGAGGCCGTACCGCTCGCGATCATGGCCATTCGACGGGGAGCGAGCGGCGCGTGAGTCCCGCCGGCCTGCTGGTCCTGTCGGCCCTGCTGCTCGGCGCTTTCGCGGTGCTGTTTGCCCGCGCACGCAAGCGCCGGCGCGAGGCCTTCATCGAAGCCTTTCGCTTCCCCGGTGCCGTGCTGGAGAAAACCGCGGCACGCTATCCGCACCTCGATGCCGGGGGCCGGCGTCTCGTGGAGCGCGGCCTGCGCGATTATTTTCATGCCTGCAACGACGCCGGGCGCCAGCTGGTGTCGATGCCGTCCCAGGTGGTCGATGTCGCCTGGCATGAGTTCATCCTGTTCACCCGGCGTTACCAGGAGTTTTGCGGGAAATCGTTCGGGCGCTTCCTGCACCACACGCCGGCGGAGGCCATGCGCTCGCCCACCGAGGCCCAGGAGGGGATCCGCCGGGCTTGGCGGCATGCCTGCAAGCGCCAACAGATCGATCCGCGACAGCCCGAACGGCTGCCGCTGCTGTTTGCCATCGATGGTCTGCTGGCGATCGGTGACGGGTTTCGCTACGAACTGGACTGCACGCGCAGCGAGGGACACCCCTACTGTGCCGGCCACATCGGTTGTGGGAGTTGCGGCGGCGACGGCGACGGTGGTTGCGGGGGTGGCTGCGGCGGCGACTGAGACGCCTCAGCCGCAGCGGTCCAGGGCATCTTCCAGTCGCCGGCAGACCTCGCGCATCACCTTGATGCGGGCAAAGTACTTCTGGTCGCCCTCGACCAGCGTCCACGGCGCCTCGGGGGTGCCCGTCAGTTCGACCATGTCGTGCACCGCGTCGGTGTAGTCGTCCCACTTTTCGCGGTTGCGCCAGTCCTCGTCGGTCAGTTTCCAGGCCTTGTACGCGATTTGCTCGCGCTCCTTGAAGCGCCGGAGCTGCTCTTCCTGCGTGATGTGCATCCAGAACTTGCACAGCACGATGCCGCTGTCGACCAGTTCCTTTTCGAACTCGTTGATCTCGCGATAGGCGCGCTGCCAGTCGGCGTCTTTCGCAAATCCCTCGACCCGTTCCACCAGCACCCGGCCGTACCAGCTGCGGTCGTACAGGGTGACGCGTCCGGCCCGCGGCAGGTGACGCCAGAAGCGCCACAGGTAGTGATGGGCCTTTTCCTCGTCGGTGGGGGCCGCGATCGGGATCACCTGGTAGTGCCGGGCGTCCATGGCCCCGGTGAGGCGCCGGATCACGCCGCCCTTGCCGGCGGCATCCCAGCCCTCGAACATCACCACCGCGGAGATGTGGCGCAGGTAGGCCTGGTGCTGCAACTGGTAGAGGCGTGCGCTGAGCTGGGACAGCTCCTCCTTGTACGCCGTCTTGGTGAGCGACTGTTTCATGCTCATTTCATCGAGCGCCCTGCGTTTCGCAGGCGCATAGCGGGTCGGTGTGCGCCTGATGTCGCGGCCGCCGCTTTCGATGTGCTGCTCGATGCGCGTGTGGATCGATTCCGCGACCTCGATGCTGCGCCGTCGTTGCGCCGACGAATCGATCACCTGCCATTCCGCGCCCTCGATGTGGGTGGCGCTGATGAGCTGGTCCGAGACGTCGATGAAGCGGTCGTAGAGGGCCCAGTTCTCCCAGTCGGTGGGCTTGACCTGCCATGCGGTCAGCGGGTCCGAGGCCAGCTTCTTGAGGCGCTTCTCCTGGCCTTTCTTGTCGAGCAGCATGTAGTACTTGAGGATCAGCGCACCGTTGTCGGTGAGGTTGCGCTCAAAGGCATTGATGCTTTCCACGTGGCGGTTGAACTGGCGCAGGGTGATCTTGCCCTTGACGTAATCCAGCAGCGGTCGCGAGTACCAGGCGCTGAGATAAAGACCGAGCTGGCCGTGGGGCGGGAGGTCGCGCCAGTAGCGCCAGTAGGTCGGCCGCTGGCGTTCGTCCTCGGTGGGCTGGCCGTAGGCGCGGGTGATCAGCCAGCGCGGGTCCATCCAGGTGTTGAGCAGGTCGACGGTTTCGTGCTTCCCGGCGCCGTCGACGCCCGCGAACAGCACCAGCACCGGGAATTTCTGTTTCCTGAGTTCCTGCTGCAGGATAATCAGCCGGCTGCGCAGTTCGGGTACGAGTTCCTTGTATTCCGTCTTGCCCAGGTCCCGTTTTCTCTTGATCTGGTCCAGCATTGCCGGTCTCCCGTGGCCCGCCCGGTTGCCGATCGCGCGGCAAGCCCATTTTTCTTTAAGACTAGCAGAGGCGGGTTCACTCCAGAGGGTCGATCGGGCAGTCCCGTTGCGACGGCCATGGCGCCGGTATGCGCGTAGAATGAAGTGATGGGATGGAGCAATTTCCTGTTCGTCTACGGCACCCTCAAGAAGGGCTACGCGAATCACCATTACCTGGTGGAGGCCGGCCTGCTCGGAGAATACCGAACGGCGAATGCCTACCCGCTTGCCATCGAGCCGCCCTGGTGGGTGCCCTCGTTATACGAGCGCCCGGGCCAGGGTCACCGGGTCACGGGTGAACTGTACGTCATCGATGACGGCATCATGCGCTTCACCGATGAACTCGAGGGGCTGACCCGGGTTGACGGCTACTACCGCCGGGAAATCGAGGTCGCGCACGACGATGGCAGCGGACGGCGCTGGGCGTGGACGTATTTCCGGCGCGGCCATCCGCCGGACCCGGCGCGGGTTCCCTACCTGGAGACCTACGTCGACCGGCGCTACGTGCCGCCCGCGGAGCGCGATCAGCGCGGCGCGGAGTAGAACGTGGAGAAAATGTAATCGCGGTCCGCGATGTTGGCGTGGCAGTCTGAACAGATCGCCCGGATCCCCGGGTCGCTGGCTTTGCCGCGGTTGAGTATCCTGCCGTCCACGTCGCTCTGGATGAATTCCCAGTCGCCGCGCTCCGGGTCGTAACCCGGTTGATGCTTCTTCATGACGGTCAGTGAAACGGCGGCGGCCGGACGACCCTCCGATACCCTGAAGTTTTCCTTGATGAAAATGGTCCCCGGCGGGTAGAACCTGAATCCGCTGCGTGCCGGGGATTCGTCTTCCTCGTCACCCCAGTCGTCTTCGGCGAACTCGTCGAGGTAGCGGTTGTAATTGTGCCGGTAGATGCCGGGCGCCTGGTTGACGTAGAGGATGATGAACTGGTTCCAGTGCAGCCCCGAGTATTCGAATCCGCTGAGCCGGTGCCAGTCCTTGCGGTACCTGTCGATCTCGGCAAGCTCCGCAGGCACCACGAACGGCTGCACGCAGAATGGGTCAACGACGGTCGCGGCCATGTCGCACTTGGGGCGCTCGTCGGCCGTGGTGCCCGTGGACAGGCACGCGGTGACAAGCAGGGTGGTGATTCGTTGCAGGAAACGCACACCGTGGGGAATTGCTTGCGGCATGGGATGCGCTACCTCATTCACGGGTGAGCAGGACGCGACCAACGGGCTTGCCGCGACGGGTCAGGCTGGTCTCGCGACGCGCGCCGCGCCGGAGGTCCACGCGGACCGGGTCGAAACCGGCCAGCAGGAGCACGACCGGACCGGCATCCGCGGCAACATCGCTGAGCGCGAGAGAATACGTCTTGCGCCCGCGCTCGGGCTCGAATACCGCGTACCGGTCAGCCGCGATGTTGGCGATGTATGCGCGCATGCGCGGGTGTATTTTGCAGCCGATGCGCACCAGGGTGCCGGGTGTCCATTCCATTGCCATGGCGGCCATGCTGCCGCTGGACATCAGCCCGATATCGAAAATCGCGTTGCTGGCCGGTGCGTCCGCATAGATGTTGTGGTCGAAGCCGTCGGAGTTCAGGAACGCGATGTTCGAACCCGGGGTTCCCACCACGAGGCGCCGGGTGAAGCGCTTGTCCACCTGGTCGATCGCGGCCGGCCGTGGCGCGGGGCGCGCCTGTGTTGCGTAGAACACCCCGGTGAAGGGCAGCCCCGAGGCGAACTGCAGTTCGGCTTTCAGGGTGTCGGCATGTGCAATGCCCGGCGCAGCGCAGGCCAGGACCACGCCCAGCGCCCACACCAGTAGGGCGCGGCCGTCGCAGGTTCCCGCCACGCTTGATGCAACCTGGAATGTGCTTGTCACCCTCTGATCCGTGCTGACTTCAGGCGATATCCAGCATGGACCGGGACCTTGCGAATGGCCAGTCCGGGCCGCTTCAGGAATTTCGTCACGCCAGGCCAACGCCATGTTATTGATTTATAAATGTAGAAAGTTATATACCGATTTTGTATAATGCACAACCAATTAACCGGTGGTTAAGCAGCCTAACATCGTGAACCGTACCATTACCAACATTTCCGTGCGCCTGGCGGGGGGCGGACTGCTACTGATTCTTGGCATCCTGCTCGTCGGGGCGTGGGTATCGGGTTCACCGGTGCCTGGATCGCGGGTTCCCGGAGGCCCCGGCGTTGCACCGCTGGCGGCAATCGGATTCCTGCTGCTGGGACTGGGAACGCTGGCCTCCGCGGCACGCGCGCGCGGCCTGGCCGCGGCCTTCGGCGGGATGCTGCTAACGCTCGCCGGTCTCGCCGTGTACCGGCCGGATTCCGCGGGGCCCGCCCTGCTGGAGATCCTGGTCAGGGACATCGGGCTGCCCCCGGGCGGTGTGCTGGCCCCGGACGCGACCGCCAGCCTGGTTCTCGGCGCGATCCTGCTGCTGGTGATCGGCACGCGCCGGAGGTCACCGGTCCGCGACTGGCTGACGGGAACGCTCTCGGTCACCATCCTGGTTCTCGCGATCATGGGATTCGTCGCCGGGGAAGTGGGCGTGCAGGCCTGGTACCAGCTGAGCTGGTCGAGGCCGATGTTGCCGGCGCATGCGCTCGGCCTGGTCCTGTTTGCCCTGTCCTTCGTGGTGTCGGTGCTGGTCACCGACCTGCGCTCCGCGCGCTCGTCGCCGATGCTTCCCGTGCTGCTCGCCCTCGGCGTGAGCATCGGAACCCTGCAGGTTGCGGTCGCCGCGTACCGTGGCGACGTGGCGCGGGCGACATCCGAACTCGACACCCGCGCCGAGGAGGCCGGCATCGAGCTGGCTCGAGCATTCGAATACCGGATGGGTTGGTTGCGCAGCCTGGCCCTGCGCACCCTGCAGGCCGGCACCGGGGCGGCGAGTCCTGATTTCGCGACCATCGTGGCGGGCGGGGCAGCCGACGCGGCGCTGCTCGATATCCACTATTTCGACAACCAGGGCTCGTTGCTGGGCAGTTTCAGCTCGCCGGGTCATGGCGGAGGCCCGCAACACGCGGAGTTGCTGGCCAGGTCGATCGTGACGGCTGATCCGGGGTCGGGCGTGGAGCCGGTCAGCTACCAGGTCATGCCGCATCCGGGGCAACCCGGGCGGTACCTTTTCGTGGCCAGCCAGCTGGTGCGCGTCTCGGGCGAGGAGCGCTCCATGATCCACGCCTGCTGGGACCTCTCCTCGATCATCCGCGCGGCGGTGGCGCGCAGGCTTTCGGGTGAATACGCGGTGGACGTGGAACTCGACGGCGGACTGGTGTTCGATGCCGGTGAACGGTCCGCGAAGAGCACCGCCAGCGAGATCGACATCTTTCCGCTGGGACTGGACGGACGCCTGCGCCTGTACCGGGACAGCGGCCAGCTTTTCCGCGGCGCCGTGGCACGCACTTCCTTCGTGCTGTTGCTCGGCCTGCTGGTTGCCGGGGTGCTCGGTCTGCTCGCGTACTTCAGTCAGAAGCTCGCCCGGGAGAAGCAACAGGTGCTTGCCGCCAACCGCGACCTGGAGCGGGAAATCCGGAAGCAGCAGCGTACCGAGAAGGCACTGGTCGCGGCACGCCACGAGGCGGAGGCGGCGAGCCGTGCCAAGAGTGAGTTCCTGGCGGTCATGAGCCACGAGATTCGCACGCCGATGAACGGCGTGCTCGGCATGGCCTCGATGCTGGCCGGGACCCGGCTGGACGCCGAGCAGCGCGAGCAGTTGCGCGTGATCCGTTCCAGCGGCGAGAGCCTGCTGGGCATCCTCAATGACATCCTCGACTTCAGCAAGCTGGAGGCCGGGCAAATGCAGGTCGAATGCCGCGATTTCGCGGTAGCCGAATGCGTCGGCGAGGTCGCCGCCTTGTTCCGCCAGCAGTCGGAGGCCCGCGGGGTGCGCATGGACTACCGCATCGACGACGAGGTGCCGCCGGTGGTGACGGGTGATCCCGCACGCCTGCGCCAGGTCCTGCTCAACCTCGTGGGTAACGCCCACAAGTTCACCCGGGAAGGGCAGATTCGTATCGACGTGCGTCCCGCGCGCCGCCGGTCCGCCACGGACGAGCACTTGTTGCTGCACTTCTCGGTGAACGATACCGGTCCCGGAATTCCCGAGGCCAAGCAGTCGATCCTGTTCAAGCAGTTCACCCAGGCGGATGCCTCGACGACCCGGAAATACGGGGGCACCGGCCTGGGACTGGCGATCTCCCGTGAGCTCGTCACCCTGATGGGTGGACGGATCTGGGTGGAAAGCGTGGTCGGCGTGGGCTCCACGTTCCATTTCGAAATCGAGGTCGGTTGTGCCGCGAGCGACGCGAAGCCGGTTGTTGCAGCGGAATCCCCGCACCCCGGCGAGGCGCCCGAACTGGACCTGCCGCCCATGCGCATCCTGGTTGCAGAGGACAACACGGTCAACCAGTTGCTGATCCGCAAGATGCTCGCGAGGCTCGGGTACCGCCCCCATTTCGCAGCGGATGGCGTCGAGGCGGTCGAGGCGGCGCGGAACGGGGATTACGACCTGATCCTGATGGATATCCAGATGCCCCACATGGACGGGGTCGAGGCCACCCGGCAAATCCGATCCGCGGGGACGGGTTCGGTACCGGTGATCGTTGCCCTGACCGCGAACGTGATGGCCGAGGAACAGGCGGCATACCTCGCGGCCGGGATGGACGCGGTATTGGCGAAGCCCTACTCGTTTTACGATATTCGTACCCTGTTGCTCAGGGTCGCGGGGAAGCAGGCTGCACCCGCGGGTGACCCCGCCGCACGCGCCTGCTGAGCCGATCCCGGCACCCCGTCCGGGGCCCCGTATGTACCCGGGAAATCCCGACTGTTAGTCTATTCTTACATTCAAGCGTTCGGTGATTCTGCCGGCGATTCTTGCGGGAATTTGCGGATCTTTGCAGATGGGGACATACCGGCAGGCGGTTGTCGCGCTCGCGACGTGGGCGTTGGGCGCGATGGCGTGGGCCACGCAACCGCCGGCACTCGCGGTGTCGGAAGACCTGCGCCGCCTTGACCTCGCGCCGTACCTCGAGGCCTACGAGGACCCCGGCGGCGAACTGCAAGCGGATGTGGTTACCGCCACCGCTTTCACCGGTTTCGCGGATTTCGAAAAGGACGCCGTGAACCTCGGGTACACCCGCTCCGCCTGGTGGTTCCGCTTCCGGCTCACCAACGCCCAACTGGTGCCGGTCACCATATTCCTGGAAGCGGGTTATCCGCTGATCGACAGCATCCGCCTGTACGAGCCCTCGGAGGTCGGCTACCGCGAGATGGCTCTGGGTGACCGCCTGCCATTCGCGGAGCGTCCCGTACTCAGCCATGTTTTCGCGGTGCCCCTCGCCGTCCCTGCCGGGGCGACGCTGACCTACTACCTGCGGGTGCAGACCACCAGTTCCCTGGACATCCCGCTGACCGTGAGTTCCTCCGTGCACTACGTCGAGTGGGTTCACGACAACCAGTGGGTGATGGGCCTGATTTATGGTGTGCTGGCCGGCCTGCTGTTCTACAACCTGTTCCTGTTCGTCACGGTGCGCGAGCGTTCCTTCCTGTACTACGTCCTCTACATCGTGTTCACGGTCGGCTACCTGTCGGCGCTGGACGGCGGGCAGTACCGGGTGTTTCCCGACCTGGTGCTCTGGCAGCAGTACTCGGTTTACGTCTGCATCAACATGGCGATGTTCGTATTGTTCCTGTTCACCCGGGAGAATCTCGCCCTGGAGGAGGCGCCGCCCTGGTTGCGACGATGCGTGACCGTGGTGCTCTATATCAATGCGGGCGCCATCCTTGCCCATTTCCTCCTGGACCTCGCGGTGACCGCGCGGATGTCCATTGTCATCGGGCTGCTCTCTTTCGTCGTCGCCCTGGTCATCGGCGTGGTGCGCCTGGTGCAGGGTTATGCCGCGGCACGTTTCTACGTGTTCGCGTTCACCGTGTTCGTGGTGATCGGGATCACCACCATGCTGGCGGCATGGGGCATCATCCCGGGTTACGAGGTCGCCCGCTACGGACTCAAGTTCAGCATTGTTCTCAAGCTCATCGTGCTGTCGCTGTCGCTCGGAGACCGCATCAACGTACTCCAGCAAAGGGAGTTCGAACTGGAGCGCGAGGCCATCCATGCCCAGGCGCAGAGCCAGGCGACCAGCGACTTCCTCGCCAAGATGAGCCACGAGATCCGCACCCCGATGAACGGCGTGCTGGGCATGGCGCAACTGCTCGGAGACACCAACCTGTCGCGCCTGCAGCGCCAGTTCGTCAATACCATCTCGAGCTCGGGCCGCGCCCTGGTGACGGTGATCAACGACATTCTCGACTTTTCCAAGATCGAGGCCGGCAAGATGGAACTCGAGGACATCGGGTTCAACCTCGAGGAGGTGCTCAATGACAGCATCTCCATCTTTGCCCTGCGTGCCGATGAGAAGGGGGTGGAGTTCGTGCTGTCCGTGCGCCCGGGCACGCCCGAGTTCGTGCGCGGTGACCCGACCCGACTGCGCCAGGTGGTTCTCAATCTCCTGGGTAACGCGTTCAAGTTCACCGATCAGGGACACGTGCTCGTCAGCGTCGCCGCCGCGCGGGGGGAGGATGACAAGGATGTTCTTCGCTTCGAGATCAGCGATACCGGGCCGGGAATTTCCCCGGAGGCCTCGCGACGCCTGTTCCAGTCCTTCATGCAGGCGGATTCCTCCACCACGCGCCAGTACGGTGGAACCGGCCTGGGGCTGGCGATCTCGCGGCAACTCGTCGAACTGATGGGTGGCCGCATCGGGGTGCGCAGCGAGGAAGGACAGGGTTCCACGTTCTGGTTCGAGATTCCGTGCCGGTCGCCGGACAACGTCGACGAACTGCAGGCCTACTGTGCGGCGGACCTGGAAAGCTGCCGCATCCTGATCGTGGATGATCACGAGATCTTCTGCCAGACGATCCAGCAGGAACTGTTGGCCCGCGGCGTCACCGTGGACGTGGCCCTGAGCGGGAAGGCCGCGGCAAGACTCGTGGAGCGGCTGCGGGGGGAGAGGGATTTCTATCGCGCCATCTTCATCGAAAAACGCCTGCCCGACATGAGCGGGGACTCGCTGGCGAGAAACCTGGTCGCGCGTACGGCGCGCAAGGATACGACGCTGGTGCTGATGGCCGGCATGCGGGATTGCGAGGACGACCAGGAAAGTCGCGCGGCCGGTTTCGACCAGGTCATCAGCAAGCCGCTTTCGTCCGCGCAATTCCGTGATGCCCTGCAACAGGTTCTCGGCATCGGCAAGGCGCAACGGACCGGCGAGCCGGCTGTCGAGGCGGTCTCCGCGGATTACTCGCACCTGCGGGTGCTGGTGGCTGACGACAACGCGGTGAACCTGATGGTCATCCGCGGCCTGTTGAAAAAGCTCCGTATCGAGCCGGACACGGTAGACAACGGGCGCGAGGCCCGGGACGCCTATGCGCGGGCGGAACAGCCCTACGATCTTGTATTCATGGATTGCGAGATGCCGGTGATGGACGGTTACACGGCGGCCGCGGAGATTCGTGATATCGAGAAGGAACGGCGGATGCGGGCCGCGGTGATCATTGCGCTGTCCGCCCACGTACTGCCCGAGCTGCAGCGCAAGAGCCTGGAATCGGGGATGGACGACCATATCGCCAAACCGGTACAGATGCCGATTCTCTGCCAGCGCATGGCGCACTGGTTCCCCGCCGACGAATCCACCGCCCAGGCGGGTTGATTCCCGGTCTCAGTCGCGAATCATTCGTTGCTGTTTTCCGGCGCGGAAATCGTAGGTCTCCGAAATGGTTGGCGGCAGCGGGTACCAGGTGAGCGCGGTGACCTTTTCGTTGTGCAGGTAATGGTACTTGCCGGCCAGGATCCGCAGGGCAGGCCGCGGGATGCTTCCCAGGTATTCCGGCACCAGTTCCTGCAGTTCATCCGGGTAATCGCCGTGGGCGCGGTGAAACGCCTCCACGGCGGCAACCACCTGCGCACCGCGCTGGTTGGCAATCCATTGCTGCAGGTGCATGACGCCGCCGATGGCGAGAATCGCGGCCAGGTAGATCAGGCCCTTCAGGAACGCGGGCAGCACGCCGGAAGGGCGGAAGAAAATGCGCACCACCGCGGTGACCCAGCAGCCGGTGAGGATCAGCAGGGCGATGATTACGCCCAGTCCCGGCAGCAGCAGGAAGCCGTCCAGCACCACCAGGAACAGTGCGCCGATGATGCTGGGGCGGTAGCGCACCGGGCGCAGGGGCTTGCCCGTGTTCGGGGCGGTGGGTTCGGCGTGTTCCATGGGTGGCTTCCGATCTGGGTGGCCGACAGTATACCGAAGCGCGGTATCGGGGTGGACGGGCGTCTGGCGCCCTCGCACGGTGTGTGTCGAGCTGCGGTGTGGCTGCAGCCGCGCGGCGGGACGTTCAGTGAAAATCCCGCGAGTGGAACTCGAGGTCCGCCAGCAGGTGGCTGCAGTCCTCCAGCCGCCGGGCGATGACGTGGATGACCTGGCCCTGGATCTCCAGGGTGCCGGTGACCCGCAGCAGGGTGGCGCCAACGATGGCCTGGCGCTGGGCCTCGAAGGTGTCGTTCCAGACGATCACGTTGCTGGTGCCGGTGTCGTCCTCGAGGCTGATGAACACCACGCCCGACGCGGTGCCGGGTCGCTGGCGCGCGGTGACCAGCCCGGCGATGCGTACCGTGGAGCCGCTGCGCAACTGGGACAGGTGGGTGGCGCGCACGCAACGCTGGATCAACGGATGTTCGCGCAGTAGCCGCAGGGGATGCGGGCCCAGGGTCAGGCCCGTGGCGCGGTAATCGGCGAGCATGTCCTGGGCCGGGGTCGGCTTCGGCAGGTACACCGGCTCGGCCTCCTCGATGCGCGGTGCGAGGAGAGGGCGGGGCGCCTGCACGCCCTGCACGTCCCACAGGGCGTCGTGGCGGTTGCCGGACAGGGTGCGGAAGGCGTCGGCATCGGCCAGGGCTTCCAGGTCGCGGCGCCCCAGCTCCGCGCGCCGGGCGAGGTCCTCCATGCAGCTGAACGGCCGCGCGCCGCGGGCCGCGACGATACGTTCGGCGGCTACCCGGCCGAGTCCCTTCACCAGCCGGAAGCCGAGGCGCAGGGCCGGTTGGTTGCCGTGCTTTGAAGGGGGTTCGAGGCTACAGTCGTACTGGCTGTAGCAGGCGTCGATGGCGCGTACCTCGACCTGGTGGCGGCGCGCGTCCTGCACCAGTTGCGCCGGGCTGTAGAAACCCATGGGCTGGCTGTTGATGATGCCGGCATAGAAGGCCGCCGGTTCGTGGTGCTTGATCCACGCCGAGACGTACACCAGCAGGGCGAAGCTGGCGGCGTGGGATTCGGGGAAGCCGTACTCGCCGAAACCGCGGATCTGGTTGCACACCTGCTGTGCGAACTGTGCGTCGTGGCCGCGCGCGGTCATGCCGGCGATGAGTTTCTGCTCGAAGGGTTCGAGTCCTCCCTTGCGCCGCCATGCGGCCATGGCGCGGCGCAACTGGTCGGCCTCGCCGGGGGTGAACCCGGCCGCGACCATGGCCAGCTTGATGACCTGTTCCTGGAAGATGGGCACGCCGAGGGTGCGTCCCAGCACGCCCTCGATCTCGCGGCTGGCGTATTCCACCTTCTCCTCGCCGGCGCGGCGGCGCAGGTAGGGATGCACCATGTCGCCCTGGATGGGGCCGGGCCGCACGATGGCCACCTCGATGACGAGGTCGTAGAAGCAGGCCGGCTTCAGCCGCGGCAGCATGCTCATCTGCGCCCGCGACTCGATCTGGAACACGCCCACGGTGTCGGCTTTCTGGATCATTTCGTAGACCGCGGGATCCTCGGCGGGAATCGCGCCGACCTCGAGTTCCGTCCCGCGCACCGCGTTGACGTACTGCAGCGCCTTGCGGATCGCGGAAAGCATGCCGAGGCCGAGGACATCGATCTTGAGCAGGCCGAGGGCGTCGAGGTCGTCCTTGTCCCACTGGATCACGGTGCGGTCTTCCATGGCCGCGTTCTCGATAGGCACCAGTTCGTGGATCGGCCCCTCGGACACGAGAAATCCGCCGACGTGCTGGGAGAGATGCCGCGGGAAGCCGAGGATCTCGTGCACCAGGCGCAGGAAATGCCGCGCCACCACGCTGTCGAGGTCGAGACCCGCGCCGCGCAGGCGCTCGGCGAAGGCCTCCGGCTTGTCCCACCAGATCAGGCTGCTGGCGAGCTGGTCGACCAGGCCGAGTTCCAGTCCCAGGGCCTTGCCCACGTCGCGTACCGCGCTCTTGCCCCGGTAGCTGATGACCGTGGCGGTGAGGGCGGCGCGTTCGCGTCCGTAACGGGAATAGATGTACTGGATGACCTCCTCGCGGCGCTCGTGCTCGAAGTCGACGTCGATGTCCGGCGGCTCGTTGCGCTCCTTGGAGATGAAGCGCTCGAACAGCACGTCGATACGCGCCGGGTCGACCTCGGTGATGCCCAGGCAGAAACACACCACCGAGTTGGCCGCCGAGCCGCGTCCCTGGCAGAGGATGCCCTGGCCGCGGGCGAAGCGGACGATGTCGTGCACGGTGATGAAGTAGTGCTCGTAGCGCATCTCGGCGATCAGCCCGAGTTCGCGTTCGACCAGGTTCCGCACATGGTCCGGTGGCCCCGAGGGCCAGCGCCGGCGCAGGCCGTGTTCGACCATCTCGCGCAGGTAGGTCTGCGGGGTGTGACCGTCCGGTACCAGTTCCCGCGGGTACTCGTAGCGCAGTTCCTCCAGGGAGAAGCGGCAGCGCCCGGCGATGCGCAGGGATTCCGCCAGCAGTTCCGCCGGGTAGCGGGCCTGCAGGGTTTCCGTCGAACGCAGGTAACGCTCGGCATTGGGCTCGACGGCCTCGCCGAGTTGCTGCACCGGCGTGCCGAGGCGGATGGCGGTCAGTACGTCCGCCAGGGACTGTCGCTCCCGGGCATGCATGCGTACCCCACCGCAGGCGGTGAGGGGAATCCCCAGCCGTTCCCCGAGTTCCTGCAGCCAGCGGTAGTGCAGGCGCTCGCCGTCCTCCAGCAGGCGCTCGACGCCGAGCCAGGCGCGACCGGGGAAGGCCGTGGCGAGGCGGGCGATGCGTTCCTCCACGGGGTTCCGGCCCGCCTGATCACAGCTCTCCGGCACCACGATCAGCAGGCAGTGGTCGAGTCCTTCGAGGAAATCCCCGGCGTCGACTTCATAACGGCCTTTCTCCGCGCGCCGCCGCGCCGTGGTGATCAGCCGGCACAACTGCGCCCAGCCGGTGCGGTCGGCCGCGAGCAGCACCACGCACAGGGCGTCGAGCAGGAACTCGGCGCCGGGAATCAGCCGGAACTCCCGCGAACGCGCCTCCAGGTGAGCGCGCACCACCCCCGCCACCGAGCACTCGTCGGTCAGCGCCAGTGCCGCGTAGCCCAGTTCCTGGGCCCGCGCGACCAGTTCCTCCGGGTGCGACGCGCCGCGCAGGAAGGAGAAATTGGAGAGGCAGTGGAGTTCGGCGTAGCCAGGCACCGTCGGTTCCGGGAGCGGATTGAATACTGTATGTATGTACAGTATTTTGGTGGGGGCGACAAGCGGGGCGTAACTTCGGGCGTCCTGCGTCGGCAATACGTGGTGCAAGATCAGGGGTAGGAATATGACTTCAAGGCGTGAGCATCAACGATTGTTTCGTGTTGCGCAACGCGCTACACTTGACCCATGATTCAGTCCTTCAGGCACAAGGGGCTGAAGCGGTTTTACGAAACGGGAAGTACGTCCGGCATCCAGGCCAGGCACGCGAGAAAGCTGCGCATGCAATTGGCTGCGATCGATACCGCCAGATTGATCGAGGACATCGATCTTCCGGGTTACGGCCTGCATCCGTTGAAGGGCTTGCGTGCGGGAACCTGGGCGATTTCGGTCAGCGGCAACTGGCGGCTGACCTTCAAGTTTGCGGACGGCAACGCCTACATCCTGGATTACGAGGATTACCACTGATGAGCATGCATGCCCCTCCTCACCCCGGTGAGTTCATCAATGACGTCTATCTCGAACCATTGGGCCTCAGTTGTCGTTTCCTGGCCGCCCGGCTCGACGTGTCGCCGTCCACGCTCAACCGGGTCTTGCAGTGCAGGAGCGGCGTGAGCCCCGAGATGGCCCTGCGCCTTTCGAAGGCACTGGGTCGCACTCCGGAAAGCTGGCTGGCACTGCAGGATGCCTATGACCTGTGGCAGGTCCGGCAGACCCTGGACCTGAAGTCGGTGCGCAAGGTGAAAATGCCCGGGAAAGCGACTGAGCGCGTGGAACAGGCGCGTTGATCGCTGGTGATCCAAACGTGTAATCCAGACAGGTCGCACAAAGATTTTCAATAACGGAGCGCGCAAAGCTCCGGGTAATGGTCAGCGATCTGACACCCCATGATGACCGGAGAGCGTCGGGATGAGCGAATTCAAACCCGCCCGCAAGCAGGTCGAGATCTCCGTCGGAGAGTCGGTCCGGATCATGCGCGAACTCCAGGAACTCAGTCAGAACCAGCTTGCCGCACTGACCG
>JBFGWM010000020.1:0-20869 GCA_041588495.1 Pseudomonadales bacterium
ACCATCGCCAGGGACCTGGTCGCCACCCGGCCTGAACTGCTGAACGGCTTCGCCGCGGATGCCCTCCAGGGCATGCCGCAGGACAGTCCCGAGGCGCCGGGCAAGGAGATCTTCATCGATGCGCTGATCCAGCGACTCGAAAGTTGCCTGGGCCAGGAAGCGTTCGATCATGTGCGGCAGTTCGCACTCGGCGGAATCCTCGCCGACATCCGCGACGACCTCGAGGGCTTCGGAGTGCACTTCGACGAGTGGTACTCGGAGCGCTCGCTGGGAAACTCGGGCCGCATCGAGGAAGAACTGCAACGCCTGGACGCCAACGGTCACCTGTTCACACGCGACGGCGCCACCTGGTTCCGCTCCACCAGCTTCGGTGACGACAAGGACCGGGTACTGCGCCGGGACAACGGACAGACCACCTACTTCGCTTCCGATGTTGCCTATCACCTGGACAAGTTCGAGCGCGGATTCGATCGCTGCATCAACATCTGGGGCGCCGACCACCACGGCTACGTTCCCCGGGTGAAGGCGGCCCTGCAGGCCCTGGAGATGAATCCGGAACTGCTCGACATCTACCTCGTGCAGTTCGCGAACCTGTATCGCGGCAAGGAAAAACTCGCGATGTCGACCCGCTCGGGCAGTTTCGTCACCCTGCGCGAACTGCGCGAGGAAGTCGGCGACGACGCGGCGCGCTTCTTCTACGTGATGCGCAAGTCCGACCAGCACATGGATTTCGATCTTGACCTGGCCAAGTCCGAGAGCCGCGAGAACCCGGTCTACTACGTGCAATACGCCCACGCGCGGGTATGCAGTGTCATGGAAAAGCTCCGCGAGCAGGGATTGGAGTGGAACGAACAGGAAGCCCTCGACAACCTGGAGCGTCTCGACGAGGATGCGGAACAGGAACTGCTCACCAAGCTCGACGAATTTCCGCAGGTGGTCATGCGCGCCGCGGAACAGGCAGCGCCGCACAGCGTGGCCAACTACCTGCGTGAGCTCGCAGCGCGGTTCCACGTCTGGTACAACGCGCATCGCGCCCTGGTCGAGGACAGCGGCCTCCGCAACGCGCGGGTCGCGCTTTGCCTGGCAGTCCGCCAGGTGGTCGCCAACGGGCTCGCCCTTCTGGGTGTCTCGGCACCCGAGAAAATGTAGGAAACGGCATGCCCAGGGAACAGGCTCGACGAACCCCGCCACCCGCACCCCCCAAGCCCTGGGGCTGGTTCTTCGGTGGTTTCTTCCTGGGCGGCTTCCTGGTCACCATGCTCTACATCGGCGGCATGCTGCCCGGGCAGGGTGCGCCGGGTTCCGACACGGCGGGGCAGGACGCGACGGCCGACAAAACGTCCACGCCGAAGAATCCCGGGGGCGACCACGAGTTCGATTTCTACACCCTGCTCCCGGAAAGCGAGGTCATCGCGCCGGAGGTGCCCGAGTACAACCCCGGCAAGCCGCGCGAGGCGGATGCGGTTTCCTACATCCTGCAGGCAGGCTCGTTCCGGCGCCACGAGGATGCCGATCGCCTGCGTGCCCAGCTCATCCTGATGGGATTGGAGGCCGGCATTGAGAAAGTGCGGACCGCCAACGGGGAAACCTGGCACCGGGTACAGGCAGGACCCTACGAAAGTCGCCGCGAGGTGAACGTTGCCCGCCAGAAGCTGGCCGACAACCGGATCGAGTCCATGGTCCTGAAGCGCCGCATGTGAGTGCGGACTTGAATTCGCCGATTGTCCCCCAATAAATAATCGGATCACCCTGCGGAGACCCTGCCAGTGGAACAGTACAGAGGCACCACCATCCTTTCCGTGCGTCGTAACGGGCAGGTTGTCATTGGCGGCGATGGCCAGGTCTCGATGGGCAATACCGTGATGAAGGCCAACGCGCGCAAGGTCCGGCGCCTGCACAACGACAAGGTGATCGCGGGTTTTGCCGGCGGCACTGCCGACGCCTTCACGTTGTTCGAACGCTTCGAGGCGCAACTGGAAAAACACCAGGGCAACCTTGTCCGCTCGGCGGTCGAACTGGCCAAGGACTGGCGCACCGATCGCGCCCTGCGCCGGCTGGAGGCATTGCTCGCTGTTGCCGACCGGCAGACGTCCCTGATCATCACCGGCAATGGCGACGTGATCGAGCCCGAGGATTCGCTGATCGCCATCGGCTCAGGGGGTCCGTTCGCGCAATCGGCCGCACGAGCGCTACTCGACAATACCGACCTCGGTGCGCGGGACATCGTCGAGAAGGGGCTGCGCATCGCCGCCGACATCTGCATTTACACCAACCAGACACTGACCATCGAGTCGCTCGACTGAAGAGGCCCGTTCACGCCCATGTCGCATATGACCCCGCGAGAAATCGTCCATGAACTGGACAAGCACATCATCGGCCAGCAGGCCGCCAAGCGCGCCGTGGCCATTGCCCTGCGCAACCGCTGGCGCCGGCAGCAACTGGACGAGGAACTGCGCAACGAGATCACGCCGAAGAACATCCTGATGATCGGACCCACCGGGGTCGGCAAGACCGAGATCGCGCGACGCCTGGCGCGTCTCGCCAACGCGCCTTTCATCAAGATCGAGGCCACCAAGTTCACCGAGGTCGGCTACGTCGGTCGTGACGTCGACTCCATCATTCGCGACCTCGTGGACCTGGCCATCAAGATGCTGCGCGAGGAGCGCATGGCCGAGGTACGCCACGTGGCCGAGGATGCCGCCGAGGAACGCATACTGGACGCCCTCCTTCCCGGCCCATCGACGGCCGGCACAGGAGAGGACAAACCGGACTCGAACACCCGCCAGCTGCTGCGCAAGAAGCTGCGCGAAGGCAAGCTGGACGACCGCAGCATCGAGATTGATGTGAGCGCCTCCCCGGCAGGCGTCGAGATCATGGCGCCTCCGGGCATGGAGGAAATGACCAACCAGCTGCAAAGCATGTTTTCCAACGTGCTCGGCGGGCGCACCAAGCGGCGCAAGCTGTCGGTCAAGGACGCACTGAAGCAACTGCGCGACGATGAGGCGGCGCGCATGATCAACGAGGATGAACTGCGCGCCCAGGCCGTCACCTCCGTGGAGCAGAACGGCATCGTGTTCATCGACGAACTCGACAAGGTGTGCAAGCGCGGCGAAATCACCGGGGCCGACGTTTCCCGCGAGGGCGTGCAGCGGGACCTGCTGCCGCTGATCGAGGGCTGCACCATCACGACCAAGTACGGCATGGTGCGTACCGACCACATCCTGTTCGTGGCTTCCGGCGCATTCCACCTCGCGAAACCCTCCGACCTGATTCCGGAGTTGCAGGGTCGCCTGCCGATCCGCGTCGAACTCGAGGCCCTGACCCCGGGCGACTTCGAGCGGATTCTCACCGAACCGGACGCCTCGTTGACCGAGCAGTACCAGGCGCTGCTGGAAACCGAGGGACTCAGTGTCAGCTTCACGGAGGATGGCGTGCGGCGCATCGCCGAGGTCGCCTACCAGGTCAACGAGGGTACCGAGAACATTGGCGCGCGACGCCTGCACACGGTCCTCGAGCGCCTGCTGGAGGAGGTGTCCTTTACCGCGTCCGATCTCGCGGGCGAGGAGGAAAGCGTGGCCATCGACGCGGCATACGTCGACAAGCACGTCGGCGAACTGGCGCGCGACGAAGACCTGAGCCGGTACATTCTCTAGTGGCGGACAATGCGCCGGAAGATTACCCGATCCCGGTCAACCTGCGCCTGCATCGCCGGTCGCGTGTTCTCGAGATCGATTATCCCGGTGGCGAAGCGCACAAACTGGATTGCGAATACCTGCGCATCAGTTCCCCCTCGGCGGAGGTGCGTGGCCACGGATCCGGCAACGAGATCCTGCAGACCGGCAAGCGACAGGTTTCGATCACGGCGATTGAGCCGGTCGGCAATTACGGGGTCAAGCTGGTGTTCGATGACGGGCACGACACGGGGATCTATTCGTGGGCGTTCCTGTATGACCTGTGCGTCAACCGGGAACGGTACTGGAACCGCTACATGCAACTGATGGAGGAGGCCGGCGCCAGTCGCGATCCCTGATCAACAGGGGAGAGGCTCGGCCAGCAGGACGGGACGATCAGGAGTCGGACTGCTCGAGTTTCTCGATGGTGCGGGTGAGTTCCTCGATGCGCGCATTGAGTTCCTCGATGTCGCGCCGGGACGGAACGCCGAGGCGTTTCAGGGCGCGGGACACCCGGTCGTCAAACACTTTTTCCACCTTGTCCCAGGTATCGGTCGCCTTCGATTTCACTTCTTCCACCTTGCTGCCAGCCGCTGTGCGAACTTCTTCCATCTTGGAGTTCGCAACGTTGAGTTGCTTGCGAACCTCTTCCCGGGTCCGGGTTTCGATTTCCTCGCCGGCTTTCACCAGCGTCTCGAAGGTCTTGCCGCCCTCGGTTTCGGCGCGGGTGAACGCACCCAACCCGGCGAGCCAGATCTGGTGGGTGTATTTCTTGAGATCCTGGGCGAGCTTGATGTCCGCCAGTGCAGTGACGCGGCTTTCAGAATCGCCGGAGTTGCTGCCTTTCGCCATGATCTCTCTTCCTCGCCTGGTGACTATACCGAACACAACCGAACCGATTACCGGCCCGGGTTCCCGGCTGCGACTCGCGCGACCCGGTACATGCCAGTTATTGTTTCGAACCCGTGAAATTTTTCTGGCCGCAGGGCAGTTTATCACCCGCTTCAGGCCTATACAAACCCACCAAAAAAGCACATTAAGTATATGTTTTATTGTAATTTTTATGCTTGAACGATCAGTAAAAATTGGGGTGTCCGGAGCCCCGGAAAGGACCCCGCGAGCCGCCGCTCACGCTTCCGCTACACTTTGAAAGGGCAGGCCCCGCACCCCCGACATGCCGGCCCATGGCCTGGCGACGGGCACCCACGGCGCCTCCTGATCACCTCCGAGCCCTGGAGGAGGACATGAACCTCGTTCCACCATTAACCCTTGCTCGCGTGCTCGCGCTCGTTTCCATCACCTGCTTCCTCGGCGGGTGCCTGCACATGCTCCAACCCCGGGAAACCGTCCTGGTCCAACAGACCCGCTACAGCGAACTCGAGCAGTTCATGGAAGGCAAGATCAGCGACATGCGGGCTGCGCCGACCAGCGAACTGGTCTTCCTCTGTTACGCCTATTACCAGGTGCGACGCTACTCCGCCCTGCTGGACTGTGCCGACGCGCTTGAGGAGAACATCGACGCCGGCGACACCAGCCTGTGGAACTTCGACTTCAGCAGCGCACCGGAACTTTTCCGGGCCGAGGCCTGGCTGGACTTCGGGGATTACCCGAGATCCCTGCAACACGCGATGGCGGCTTACCAGCGGATGAAGGCCAGCGCGGTCACCTACAAGCAGATGGACATCTACACACTCACCTCGGCGGGGCTTGCCCACGCGATGCTTGGCGAGCGTACCGCGGCATCCCGGTTCATCGGCGAACTCGAGACGGTGGACACCAGCTACCCCGACAACCTGCTCGAGTTCGACAAGGTCACCGGACTGGCAAGGATTCATGTCGCCCTGGGGGACTGCGAGACGGCTCTGCGCACCCTCGACCGGGCTTCCGACCAGGGTGCGTTCGTGGCCTTTACGAACCTGGTGACCGGAGCCAGTGTGGCCGACGTCAACATTTTCACCTTCCTGGAACTGCCAGTCCGTTTCATGCGCCACCATTGCGAACTGCAGACCGGCCGCATCGACGCCGCGCGCGCCGGCCTGGATGCCATGCTCGGCGAGACGGCGATACGCCAGAATCGGAACCTGCACTGGATGCTCCTCATCGATCGCGGCCTGGTTCACGAACACGATGGACAGCCAGCGGACGCGGAGGCGCGGTACAAGGCGGCGATCGCGATCATCGAGGCCCAGCGTGGCAGTATCAACACGGAGGCCAGCAAGATCGGGTTCGCCGGCAACCGCCAGGCACCCTACCGGCGGCTGGTCACGATGCTCGTCGACCAGGGTCGGCACGCGGAGGCCTTCGAACTGGCCGAACGCTCCAAGGCCCGTGCCCTGGTGGACCTGCTCGCCGGCAAACAACAGTTCGCGGCATCGGGGCAGGCTGACCAGGCGGAAATCCGGCGCCTGCTCGCTGAACTGCAGGAACTCGAATTCCAGCTGCACGCCCAGGGCGAGCGGGACTCAGCCGCCCGGCCCGAGCGAGTCCGCAGCGCGGAGTCGCTGCGCGCCACCCTCGCCGAACGTGCGCCCCGCCTGGCACCCCTGGTCTCGGTGCGGACTGCCAGCGCTGCGGAGATCCTGTCCCTTCTCCCCGGCACCGAGACCCTCGTCGAGTACTACTGGCAGGATGAAGAACTCATCGCGTTCGTGATCTCCAGCGGGCGCATCCGCGCCCGGCGCCTCGATGCCCGCAACCTGGAGACGCTGGTGCGCCACTTCCGACGCGACCTGGCGCGCCCGGACTCGGGTGAAAGCGTTCTGCGCCGCGCCCAGATGCTTCACGAACGCCTGGTCCGCCCGCTGCGTCTTCCACCGGCAATGCCGGTAACCGTGGTGCCCCACGGAGCGCTGCACTACGTTCCCTTTCACGCGCTGCATGACGGTGACGGTTACCTGCTCGACCGCTACCTTTTGCGCACCCTTCCCAGCGCCAGCGTGCTGCAATACCTCGACGCGCCCCTCGCGCCCGTCGCCGGTGAACTCCTGGCCCTCGGCAACCCGGACCTGGGCGACCCGTCCCTCGACCTTCGCCATGCCGGGGACGAGGTCGTGCAGATCACCACCGGCGGTGAATCCCGTCGCGCCCTGACCCGGGAGCTCGCCAGCGAGAGCCGGTTCAAGCAACTGGCACCGGGTTTCCGCCGCCTGCACATTGCCTCCCATGGACGCTTCGACGGCAGCAATCCCCTGCAATCGGGTCTGTACCTTGCCGCGGGCGGCGACGACGACGGTCTTCTGTCGGTCTCCGAACTGTACGAGATCCGGCTCAACGCGGACCTGGTGACCCTGAGTGCATGCGAAACCGGCGTCGGACGCGTTGCCGGCGGTGACGACGTCATCGGCCTGTCCCGCGGATTCCTGTATGCCGGCGCCACCAGCCTGGTCTCCAGCCTCTGGAAGGTCGACGACGCGGCGACCCGGGACCTGATGGTCGATTTCTACCGACAGCTGGAAGTAACCGGCAAGCGCGACGCCCTGCGCAGGGCCCAGCAAAAGGTCCGCGATCACAGGCCGCACCCTTTCTACTGGGCCGCTTTTCAGCTCACCGGCGCCGACTGAGCACGGCGCGCCGGGATTGTGTAAACTGCCGCCGCCCGCCGTCGCGACTAGGATGAATAGCAGGAGCCAAGCACGGACACCCAGCCATGAGCCAGAGTAACGCCGAACGCCTGTACCATCAGCTGATGCAGAATCAGGCGCGCCGCGAGCGGCCGGTCGATACCGAGTTCCAGCACCACGTGCACGAGTTGCGGGAATGGCAGGTCACGCGCCTGCGGAAAACCCATGCCAACCTGCTCGAGTCCGAGCGTTTCGGCCCCGCGGCCGAGTTCTTCCTGTCCGACCTCTACGGGCCGCAGGATTTCAGCAAGCGTGACCGCGACCTTGAACGGGTCTATCCGATGATGATCCGCATCCTCCCGGACGACGTGCTGGGCGCGGCCTGCCACGCGATGGAACTCAACCTGTTGAGCCACGAAATGGACGAGGAACTGGCCCGGCACCTGTTCCTGGACATGAAGGTCGACCGGATCGACAAGGAAAACTACGCCAAGGCGTTCCGCGACTGCGAGAACCTCGACCAGCGCCGCTACCAGATCGAACTGACCCGGGCCACCGGCGAGGAACTGGACAGCTATGTCCACAAGAAGTGGATCTACAACACCCTGCGCATGTGCCGTGGACCGGCGAAGATGGCCGGGTTCGGCGCCCTGCAGTCGTTCCTCGAACGCGGACTGTCCGCATTCCGGGGGCTGGAGGGAGCGGACGAATTCCTCGACCTGATTCTCGGGGTGGAGGGCCAGATCCTGGAGAACATCTACTCCGGAAAACCCGACCCGTTCGAAGTGGGTTAGATCCGGTCAGGCGTGCGCCTCGGCGATCGCCTCGTCGAGATAGCTCTCCACCGCCTTCTCGATGGGCCGGCGCATTGGCATCAGCAGCATCTCCAGGTACAGCTTGACCTGCACCCGGTGCTCATCGAGGATCAGCTTGCCTTTCGCGCCGGTGCGGCGGAATTCAAGGTGGTCGCCGTCCCAGCGGTAGCGGATGTCGAATTCCCGGGCGATCTCGCCCGCGACCTGCTCGGCCAGTTCCCGGGCCTGCTCGAGGCTCATCCCATGCTCGCGAACAACGTTGATTCTTGCCACCCTGTGTCCCCGCACCCCATCCATTCGGTCAAGGACAGGTATTCTGCCCCGGTTAGGCGGGCTGGTTCCAGTGCCTGCCGAAAGACAACAGCAGGTCCCAGGGGTAGAATGAGACCCTGGTCGCGCACGAGGAACGCCCGTGGACAAGTATACGCATTTCGGATTCAGGCGAATCCCGGCCAACGAGAAAAAGAGCCGGGTGGCCGGGGTCTTCCACTCGGTCGCCGAGAAGTACGACCTGATGAACGACCTCATGTCGGGGGGCGTGCACCGGGCCTGGAAACGCTTCGCGCTGGAACTGAGTGCGGCGCGCCCGGGGCAGCACATCCTCGACGTCGCGGCCGGCACCGGGGACATGACCCTGAAATTCGCCCGCGCGGTCGGCGCCTCGGGGCGCGTGGTGATGACCGACATCAACGACTCCATGCTCTACCGGGGCCGCGACCGCCTGCTTGACGCCGGCTACTGCGACAACGTGGAGTTCGTGCTCGCCGACGCCGAGAAACTCCCCTTCCCGGACAACAGCTTTCACTGCGTATGCATCGCCTTCGGCCTGCGCAACGTGACCGACAAGGACGCCGCCCTCGCCGCCATGACGCGGGTCCTGAAGCCGGGCGGCCGGGTGCTGATCCTTGAGTTTTCCAAGCCGGAGAACCCGGTGTTTTCCAAGGCCTATGACCATTACTCCTTCCAGGTGCTGCCCCGGCTCGGCAAGCTGGTGGCCGGCGACGCGGAAAGCTACCAGTACCTCGCGGAATCGATCCGCATGCACCCTGACCAGGAAACCCTGCGTGGCATGATGGAAAACGCGGGCCTGGCCCGCTGCCAGTACTACAACATGACCGGCGGCGTGGTCGCCTGTCACGTGGGCATCAAGCCCTGAGCAACCCCATGGCGGACATCAGCATCCTTGAGCAGGCCGGGCTCGCCGCCGCCGAAAGGCTGGTGAATTCGGCACTGCGCCTGGACCCCGCCACCCTGCGCCGCATGACGGAACTGGAAGGCAGCAGTCTTCGCGTGGAATGCCTGCGTCCGCATGTCTCCCTGTGCATCATCCCGGGTCACGACGGCGTGCAGTTGATGGGCGGATCGGCCGGCGCTGCCGACGTGACACTGACCGGGACGGCCGGGGCCCTTCTGCGCCTGGCCCGCGAACCCGGCAACCGCGCCGCCCTGTTCAGCCCGGAAATCAGCGTCGTCGGGGATACCGAGCTGGCGCAGAAGATTTCCGCCATTTTCGAGGATCTCGAGATCGACTGGGAGGGCCTGGTGGCCCGCTATACCGGGGATGTCGCCGCCCACGAACTGGGACGGATCGCCCGCCAGGTCCTCGGCATGCTGCGCAGCACTGCCGACACCCTGCGCCTCGATCTGGGCGAGTTCCTGCAGGAGGAAAGCCGGGCGCTGCCGGGGCGCGACGAGCAACAGCAGTTCTTCACCGCCGTCGACCGGCTGCGTGCCGACAGCGAGCGCCTCGCGGCCCGCGTTGAACGCCTGCGGCAAGCCGTCGACCCGGAAGCCGGGTAGCCATGCGGACCCTGCAACGACTGGCGCGGATCACCCAGGTGGTGGCCCGCTACCGGCTCGACGCCATCCCGGAATCCAGCAACCTGCCATGGTATGCGCGCTGGTTCCTGGCCCTCATGCCGTGGCGCTGGCTGCCCGCCGGCAGCGAGCCGCGTGGCGTACGCATCCGGCGCGCCCTGGAGGATCTCGGCCCCATCTTCGTCAAGTTCGGGCAGATGCTTTCCACCCGTCGCGACCTGCTACCGGACGATATCGCCGATGAACTGCAGAAACTGCAGGACCAGGTGCCCGCCTTCTCCGGCGACCGCGCCCGCGCGATCATCGAACGTGCCCTGGGACAGCCAATCGAGGACGTGTTCCGCGAATTCGACACGCAGCCACTGGCCTCGGCATCCGTGGCCCAGGTGCATGCCGCGACCCTGCGTGACGGCGAGCAGGTGGTGGTCAAGGTGATCCGGCCCGGTATCCACCGGGTCATCGACAAGGACCTCGCGCTCCTGTTCACCCTGGCCCGCCTGCTGGAACGCTACTGGATCGACGGCCCACGCCTGCGCCCGGTGGAAATCGTGTCCGACTACCAGCACACCATCAGCGCGGAACTCGATCTCCTGGTCGAGGCGGCGAACACGTCCCACCTGCGCCACAACTTCGAGAACTCGCCGCTACTGTACGTGCCCCAGGTGCACTGGGAGTACACCCGCCGCAACATGCTGGTGCTGGAACGCATCCACGGCGTGCCGATCTCTGAAATCCGCGAATTACGCAGCCGCGGCACTGACATGAAAAAGCTGGCCGAGCGCGGTGTCGAGATCTTCTTCACCCAGGTGTTTCGCGACAGCTTCTTTCATGCCGACATGCACCCCGGCAACATCTTCGTGAACATCGAGGATCCACAGAACCCGCAGTACATCGCCGTCGACTGCGGGATCATCGGCTCGCTGACACCCGAGGACCAGCATTACCTCGCCCGCAACCTGCTGGCGTTTTTCCGCCGCGATTACCGGCAGGTGGCGGAACTGCACATCGAGTCAGGCTGGGTTCCGGCCCAGACCCGGGTCACCGAATTCGAGTCCGCCATCCGCAGCGTCTGCGAGCCGATCTTCGAGAAACCCCTCGAGGACATCTCCTTCGGCCACCTGCTCCTGCGCCTGTTCCAGACCGCGCGCCGTTTCAACATGGAAGTACAGCCGCAACTGGTGCTGTTGCAGAAAACGCTGCTCAACATCGAGGGCCTGGGTCGCCAGCTATACCCGCAACTCAACCTGTGGACCACCGCCCAGCCTTACCTGGAGCGCTGGATGCGCGAGCGGATGGGACCCGCCTCCCTGCTGCGCGCATTCCAGGACCATGCGCCAGACTGGCTGGAACAGTTCCCCGCCCTGCCGCAACTGACCTTCGATGCCCTGCAGCGGTTTCGTCAGCTCGACCAGCTGGCCCGCGACCAGCAGACCCTGCTCACGGAGATGAACCGGGAGCTGAAGCGGGATCGCGGCGTCAACTGGGGACTGCTGGCCGGCAGCGGGTTCCTGCTCAGCGCGGTGGCGGTGGCCAGCAACTTCTCGATCACCGTCGCCGACCGCATCCCGGCGACCAGCTGGATCCTGGCCCTGATCGGGGTCTGGCTGGTGAGCCAGAGACGCCGCTGATAGCCTGCCGGGCGGCCTTGGGCTATGATTCGGCCAATCAGCGCAAGTTATTGAATCCCAATGGACGATGGCTCACCCGAGTGGCTCGCGGAAATCCGCTGGAACGATGACGGACTGGTGCCCGCGGTGGCCCAGGACCATCGCAGCGGCCGCCTGCTCATGATGGCGTGGATGAGCCGGAAAAGCCTCGAACTCAGCGTGCGCGAGGGCCGCGCGATCTACTGGTCCCGTTCCCGCAACCGGCTCTGGCGCAAAGGCGAGACCTCGGGCAACGTGCAGAAACTGCACGGCATCCGCATCGACTGCGACGCCGACACGCTGCTGCTCGAGGTCGAGCAGGTGGGCGGCATCGCCTGCCATACCGGGCGCGAGCGCTGTTTCTACCGCGAACTGCGTGACGGCCGTTGGGAAACCACCGACCCGGTTCTGCGCGACCCGGGCGACATGTACGGAAGCGGCGAGCCGTGACCGACACCCTGGACGAGCTGACGCGGATTCTCGAGGCGCGCAAGAGCGCCGATGCCGGCGAATCCTATGTCGCGTCGCTCCACCAGAAAGGCCTCGACGCCATCCTGAAAAAGGTCGGCGAGGAGTCGGCCGAACTGTTGATGGCCGCGAAGGACGTCGAGCATGGCGCCGACCCCGGCGCGATGGTGCGGGAAACCGCCGACCTGTGGTTCCACTGCATGGTGCTGCTGTCGCGATACGACCTGTCCGCCGCGGACGTCGTGACCGAGCTGGGCCGCAGACTGAACGTTTCCGGGCACGCCGAAAAGGCGTCCCGAACCAAGAACAAAGGAGACTGATTATGGGAATCGGAGGCATCAGCCTGGGCTCGCTACTGCTCATCCTGCTGATCGTGGTGCTGCTGTTCGGCACCAAGAAACTGCGTAACATCGGCAGCGACCTCGGGGGCGCGCTCAAGGGCTTCAAGAAGGCCATGAGCGAGGAGGAAAAGTCCGCGCAGGAACCACGCATCGAGAAAAGCGAGAAGGCCGAATCCGGCGACACCATCGACGTGAAACCGGAACCGGAAGCGGAAAAGAACCGCGAAGAAAAGCCCTGACCCTCCGGCCAATGACGCATGTTCGACATCGGCTTCACCGAACTGCTGCTGCTCGCGGTAATCGCGTTGCTCGTCCTCGGACCGGAGCGGCTGCCCGAGGCGGCGCGCACCGCCGGGCTCCTGCTTGGCCGTCTGCGGCGCGGGTTCGAATCAATCCGCACCGAGGTGCAGCGCGAACTGCACGCCGAGGAGATGCGCCAGAAACTGGAGGAGGAGCGCAGGCGCATCGGCCTGGATGACATCCGCCAATCCATCGAGGACGCGGTCAGCGACAAACCACCGACGCCTCCCGCGGACGACACGCCCGCTGACCGGCCCCCGGACAAGAACCAGGCTCCGCCCCCATGAGCGAGAACTCGATTGATCCCGATGCGCCACCGGCCGGGGAGGAAGAAGGACAACCACTGGTCTATCACCTCGCGGAACTGCGCGACCGGTTGCTGCGATCGGTGTTCGCGGTGCTCGCCGTTTTCCTGTGTGTCTACTGGTTTGCCAACGACCTCTACCAGTTTCTCTCCGCGCCGCTGACCGAGTTGCTGCCTGCCGGCTCGACCATGATCGCCACCGAGGTTGCGGCGCCCTTCATGGCCCCGTTCAAGCTTTCGCTGATCGCATCGGTGTGCATCGCGATGCCCTACCTGCTCTACCAGGCGTGGAGTTTCGTTGCGCCCGGCCTCTACCAGCACGAGAAACGCATCGCGGTGCCGCTGCTGGTCTCCAGCATCGTGCTGTTCTATCTCGGTCTTGCCTTCGCCTATTACGCGGTGTTCCCGCTGGTGTTCGCGTTCTTCACCTCGGTGGGCCCGGAAAGCGTCGCGGTGATGACGGACATCAACCGCTATCTCGATTTCGTGCTCAAGCTTTTTCTCGCCTTCGGGCTGGCCTTCGAGATCCCGGTGGCCACCGTGCTGCTGATCGCCGCGGGCGTGATCAGCGCCGACAGCCTGGCCTCGAAACGCCCTTACATCGTGATCGGCTGTTTTACCATCGGCATGCTGCTCACCCCACCCGACATCATTTCCCAGGTGCTGCTCGCAACGCCCATGTGGCTGTTGTTCGAATGCGGTCTGCTGATCAGCCGCTGGCTGAAAATCGGCGAGGGCGGGGATGAGCCGGAGACTGGCGGAACCTGATCCTCAGGTCTCGAGGAGAAAGGTCACCGGACCGTCATTCACCAGGCTGACCTGCATGTTGGCGCCGTACATCCCGGTTGCCACCGTTGCATGCTGCGAGCGCGCGTCGGCGACGAAGTGTTCGTAGATGCGCGCCCCGACCTCGGGGCTCGCCGCAGTGGAAAATCCGGGACGCGTGCCCTTGCGGGTCTCCGCCACCAGGGTGAACTGGGACACGATGAGCATGCCGCCACCCGTGTCGCGCAGGCTGCGATTCATGCGCCCTTCGGCATCCGCAAACACCCGGTAACCGAGGATCCTCTCCAGCATGCGCCCGGCTTCCGTCTCGCCATCCCCGCGCGCCACGCCGAGAAAAACCAGCAGGCCCGGACCGATCGCACCCACCTCCGTCCCGTCGACCGTCACCGCGGCACGGGAGACTCTCTGCAGGAGCGCACGCATGGTGGAGAAATTCAGTTCTGGTCGGGGCGCAGGTGACGGGCCATGCCGCGGGTCGCTTTCACCAGGGCATCGATGATCCCCGGCTCGGTGGTGGAATGCCCCGCATCCCGAACGATACGCAGTTCCGCCTCCGGCCAGGCCCGGTGAAGGTCCCAGGCATTGCTCATGGGACAGATGATGTCGTAGCGACCGTGCACGATGACGCCGGGAATACCCTGCAGCCTGCCGGCATCCCGGAGGATCTGGTTGTCCTCGAGAAAGATTTTGTTGGCGAAATAGTGGCTCTCGATACGGGCCAGCGCCAACGCGACATGGGGATCGGAGAAATGATCCTCGACACCCTGGTTGGGACGCAGCGTCGCACACCGCGCCTCCCACAAGGCCCAGCCCTTCGCAGCCGACATGCGCGCCAGCTCATTCTCGCCAGTGAGACGCCGGTGATAGGCCTTCAGCAGGTCACGGCGCTCCGCCTCGGGGATCGGAGCGAGGAAGTCCTCCCAGTACTCTGGAAAAATCCGGCTCGCGCCCTCCTGGTAGAACCAGTCCAGCTCCTGTTTCCGGCACAGGAAAATTCCCCGCAGGATCAGTCCCAGGACGCGATCCGGGTGAGTCTCCGCGTAAACCAGGCCGAGGGTCGAGCCCCATGAACCACCGAACACCACCCAGCGCTCGACGCCGAGTCGCTCACGGATGAGTTCCATGTCGGCAACCAGTCCCTGGGTGTTGTTGTTTTCCAGTTCGGCGTGCGGTTCGGAGCGCCCCGCGCCGCGTTGGTCGAATAGGATGATGCGGTACAGTTCCGGGTCGAAGAACCGGCGGTTGTACGCCTCGCAGCCCGCCCCCGGCCCGCCGTGCACGAAAACCACCGGGATTCCGGACGGGTTGCCGCACTCCTCAACGTGGATTTCGTGGGGAGGTTCGACGGCGATGCGGTGGGTCTCGTAAGGCTTGATTTCCGGATACAGGAGCAACATCGGGTGAATGCCGTTCGGGTTTCACCCAGTATCGCAGAGCTTGCCGCTTTGCGCCTGTTCAGCCGGCCTGGTTGCGGGCCCTGCGCCGCTCGTGTTCCTTGAGGAATCGCTTGCGCAGGCGGATGCTCTTCGGCGTGACCTCTACGAGCTCGTCGTCCGCCACGAATTCCAGGGCCTGTTCGAGGGTGAACTCCTGGTGCGGGGTGAGCACGAGATTCTCGTCGGTGCCGGCGGCGCGGATATTCGTCAGCTGCTTGGCCTTGGTCGGGTTGACCGCGAGATCGTTTTCGCGGGCGTTGGCGCCGATGATCATACCCTCGTAGACCTCGGTACCGTGCGGCACGAACAGGCGCCCGCGGTCCTGCAGGTTGAAGAGTGCGTAAGCCAGGGCCTTGCCGTCCGCCATGGACACCAGCACCCCGTGCTGGCGGCGGCGCTGTCCGCCGTCACGAACCGGCGCATAGTGGGAAAAGGCATGGTTCATCTGCCCGGTGCCACGGGTCAGGGTCAGAAACCGGGAGCGGAAACTGATCAGTCCGCGGGCGGGAATGGTGTAACTGAGACGCACGCGACCCGTGCCGTCACTGAGCATGTCCTCGAGTTCGCCCTGGCGCCGGCCGAGTTCCTCGATGACGCCGCCCTGGGTCGACTCGTCCATTTCCACCACCAGGGTTTCCATGGGTTCGCAGAGTTCCCCGTCGATCTCGCGGCGGATGACTTCCGGTGGCGACACGCCGACCTCGTAACCCTCGCGACGCATGTTCTCGATGAGGATCGCTAGTTGCAGTTCTCCGCGGCCCGAGACAAGGAAGCGATCCGGGTGATCGGTCTCCTCGACCTGCAACGCCACGTTGTGAAGCAACTCGCGGAACAGCCGCTCCCGCAGGTGACTGCCGGTGACGTACTTGCCCTCGCGTCCGGCCAGCGGCGAGGTGTTGACCTGGAAGGTCATGCGCACCGTGGGCTCGTCCACCTTCAGCGGCGGCAGCGCCTCAACAGCCGCGGGGTCGCACAGGGTGTCGCTGATGTTCAGGGTCTCCAGTCCGCTGACGCAGACGATGTCGCCCGCGGCGGCGCTTTCGCGTTCCACGCGCTCCATGCCGCGGTAGCCAAGCACCTGCAGGATGCGCCCGTTGCGGGTGCTCCCGTCCGCCGCCACCACGGTCACCGGCATGTTGCGGGTGGCGGTGCCGCGCTCGACGCGACCGACACCCAGCACACCCGTGTAGGTCGAGTACTCCAGCGCCGACACCTGCATGCGGAAGGCATCTCCGGCCGCGGTGACCGGTGGCGGCACGTGCTCGACGATGGTTTCGAGGAGGGCGTCCATGTTCGACTGCATCTCTTCCGGTTCCGGTCCGCACAGGCCCTGGATCGCGGAGGCGTACACCACCGGGAAATCGAGTTGCTCCTCGCTGGCGCCCAGCACGTCGAACAGGTCGAACACCTCGTCGACCACCGCGTGGGGGCGGGCCGAGGGCCGGTCGACCTTGTTGACGACCACGATCGGACGCAGGTTGCGCGCAAACGCCTTGGTGGTCACGAACCGCGTCTGCGGCATCGGACCCTCGACCGCATCGACCACCAGCAGCACCGCGTCGACCATGGACAGGATGCGCTCAACCTCGCCACCGAAGTCGGCATGGCCCGGGGTGTCCACGAGGTTGATGCGGTGGCCGTTCCAATCGAACGAGCACTGCTTGGAGAAAATGGTGATGCCGCGCTCCTGTTCCAGCGCATCGCTGTCCATCAGGCGCACCCCGCCCTCGTCGGATCGCGCCAGCACGCCGGCCTGCTTGAGCAGGCAGTCGACCAGGGTGGTCTTGCCGTGGTCGACGTGGGCGATGATGGCGACGTTGCGCAGTTTTTCGTTCATTCCGGTGGCCTGGGTCGGGGGAGCGCGGATTATACAGGAGTGCCGGCGCTTGCTGGCGCCCCCAACTGATTATTTTTTCAACCGCTTGTGCGGCGCGCCAAGCGCGGGATTCTGTATAATTCTCCGCCCCCTCCCGCGCTGCAGGTCCCGCCCATGGTCGCTCAACGCAAGGCCGTCGCCCTCATCTCCGGGGGACTCGACTCGATGCTGGCAGCGAAAGTCATCCTCGAACAGGGCGTTCACGTCGAGGGCATCAACTTCTACACCGGCTTCTGCGTGGAGGGACACACCCACGCGATTCGCCAGCAGGATGAGAAAAAGCCCAAGCGAAACAATGCGCTGTGGGTCGCCGAGCAACTGGGAATCCGGCTCAACATCATCGATGTCGCGGAAGATTACCGGCAGGAAGTGATGCTCAACCCGCGCCATGGCTACGGCAAGCACCTGAATCCCTGCATCGACTGCAAGGTGTTCATGGTGAGTCGCGCCATGCACTGGGCCGAGGCACACGGGTACGATTTCGTGATCACCGGCGAGGTCATCGGCCAGCGCCCGATGTCCCAGCGCAAGGGCACGATGCCACTGATCGCCAGCGAATCCGGCGCCGAGGACCGCCTGTTGCGTCCCCTGTGCGCGCAGAAACTCCCCGCCACCCTGCCCGAACGCGAGGGCTGGGTGAATCGCGATGCATTGTTCGCATTCCACGGGCGCGACCGCTCACCCCAGATCGCGCTCGCCAAACGCTACGGCTTCAGCGACTATGCCCAGCCAGCGGGAGGCTGCTGCTTCCTCACCGACGCCAGCTACACCCGCAAGCTCCGGGACCTGTGGAAGCACCGCGGGAAGCGGGACTATGAACTGGACGACATCGTGCTGCTCAAGGTCGGGCGCCATATCCGGCCCGGGCCGAACTACAAGCTGATCATCAGCCGCGAGGAAGGCGAGAACCTTTTCCTCGAGGGCTACCGGCGCGAGTTCGTGGCTCTGCGGACCCTCAGCCACCCGGGCCCGCTGACCCTGGTGGATGGGGACCCCGGCGCCACCGACCTCGACTTCGCCGCCCGCATCGTCGCACGCTACAGCAAGGGCCGTGACGCCGAGCAGGTACGGGTCCAGATCGAGCGTGGCGGCGAACCCGAGCGCATCCTGGACGTTCTGCCGGCGCAACCTGCGGAAATTCCCGCTGACTGGCTGCTGTGACCGGTTCCTCCCCCACGGGCCGCGTCGATGCCCGCCGCCTGCTCTGCCCGATGCCGGTGATCCGCACCCAGGCCGCCGCCGAGGGGCTCGCGAAGGGGAGCGAGATCGAGATTCTGGCCACCGATCCCGGGGTCTTGCATGACATCCCGGCATGGTGCAGAGTACACGGCCACGAAGTCGTGCACACCGAGAGAAGCGGCCGCGAAATTCGCCTGATCATCCGCATCGGAAGTTCCTGAATCGCCCCTCGGCAGTGCAAGATCGACAACTGTGCATTATTCTGGTGCACACCATCCTGACAAAGGGGCGTTATTCCTTTGTTTTACAGCGCTTTAATCGCCTGCCCCAATGGCATGTATCTTGCTGCCGGCACTGCACCGCTTTCATTACCGAAGGCACTTCGCGGTAATCCGATCAAGCGGGATGCCGGCGCAGCAGCCGGTGGAAGTGCCCTTTACCACTGAAGAACCGTCCATTTCTGGAGGAACAAGATGTCAGAGAAAACTCTCGGCCTGATCAAAGACAACGACGTGAAGTGGGTTGACCTGCGCTTCACCGACACCCGCGGCAAGGAGCAGCACGTCACCATCCCGAGTTCCCTCGTGGACGAGTCGTTCTTCGATGACGGCAAGATGTTCGATGGCTCGTCCATCGCCGGCTGGAAGAGCATCAACGAATCCGACATGATCCTGATGCCGGAAGACGACAGCGCCGTGGTCGACCCGTTCACCGATGAAGTCACCGTCATCGTACGCTGCGATGTCATCGAACCGGCCACCATGCAGCCGTATTCGCGTGACCCGCGCTCCCTCGCCAAGCGTGCCGAGGAGCACCTGAAGGCAACCGGACTCGGCGACAAGTGCTACTTCGGTCCCGAGCCCGAGTTCTTCGTATTTGATGACGTGAAGTGGACCGCGGAAATCAACTCCGCAAGCTTCAGCATCTTCTCCGAGGAAGCCGCATGGGCATCGAACTCGGAAATCGAAACCGGCAACCTGGGTCACCGCACCCGCGTCAAGGGCGGCTACTTCCCGGTACCCCCGGTCGATTCCGCCCATGACCTGCGTGCCGCCATGTGTGGCGCCATGGAGCAGATGGGCCTCGCCGTCGAGGTTCACCACCACGAGGTGGGCACCGCCTGCCAGAACGAGATCGGTGTGCTCTTCAACACGCTGGTCCGCAAGGCCGACGAACTGCAGATCCTCAAGTACTGCGTGCACAATGTCGCCCACGCCTATGGCAAGACCGCGACCTTCATGCCCAAGCCCCTGGTTGGCGACAACGGCAACGGGATGCACTGTCACCAGTCCTTCTCCAAGGGCGGCGAGAACCAGTTCTCGGGCGACAAGTACGGCGGCCTGTCCGAAACCGCCCTGTTCTACATCGGTGGCATCATCAAGCACGCACGCGCGCTGAATGCCTTCACCAACGGCTCCACCAACAGCTACAAGCGCCTGGTGCCCGGCTTCGAAGCGCCGGTGATGCTCGCCTACTCGGCACGCAACCGCTCCGCTTCCATCCGGATTCCCTGGGTCAGCAGCCCGAAGGCGCGTCGCATCGAGGTCCGTTTCCCGGATCCCACCGCGAACCCGTACCTGGCCTTCTCCGCCATGCTGATGGCGGGCCTCGACGGCATCAAGAACAAGATCCATCCCGGCGACCCGCTGGACAAGGATCTGTACGACCTGCCGCCGGAAGAGGCAGCGGAGATCCCGACCGTGGCTTCCAGCCTGGAAATGGCTCTCGATGCACTGGATGCGGACCGCGAGTTCCTGCTCGACGGTGGCGTCTTCAGCGACGACATGATCGACGGCTATATCGACCTCAAGATGGAAGAAGTCGATCGCCTGCGCATGTCCACTCACCCGATCGAGTTCGACATGTACTACAGCGTCTGACAACCTCCGGGTTCCAGGCAAAAAAAGGCTCCCCTCGGGGAGCCTTTTTCTTTTTGACGACTCTAACCTTTAGCGACATCATAGCCCTGAACAACGCCGTCCCCTGGAGGTTCCTGAACATGTCCGGTTCCCTGATCGCATCCCGCCGCCTCGGAGGGGTCCTGTTGGGCATCCTGCTGATGCCCGCCGCCGCGCCGGCAGCAGAAATCTTCAAGCGGGTGGATGAGCACGGCAACGTCCACTACAGCGACTCGCCCCTGGAAGGCGGCGAGGCGGTGGACCTCAAGCCCCTGCCGACCATGCCGATGACCACCATCCGCATTCCGGACCGCGGCAGCACCGCAACCGACACGGGTAAGAAACGCGGGGCAGGTGAAGCCGAGTACGACTCTCTGGGCATTTCCAGCCCGGCCAATGACACCTCGATCCACAGCTTTTCCGAGGCGATCCCGGTCACGGCCAGCATCGACCCGCCCCTCAAGGCCGGCCACAAGCTGCGGGTCCTGGTAAACGGCAAGGCGAGCGGCAACCCGGGTCCGGGCCCGGTGTTCTCGGTCGGCCCACTGGAGCGTGGCACCCATACCATCGGCATCGAGGTGGTCGATGGAAGCGGGACCCCGATCCAGGGCGGCGAATCGGTGCAGGTCCATGTACACCAGCCATCGGTTCTCAGTCCGAATCACCCCAAAAACCGTCCGCCGAAACCGAAGCCGAACCCCTGAGCCCCCTCCCTTAGCGTCTCCGCCCGGCCCAGCCAGCACCGACGCCCGGACACCGGGTGTCGGCGAT
>JBFGWM010000021.1:0-20103 GCA_041588495.1 Pseudomonadales bacterium
TATTCACGTTGGCGATCCCGCAATCCGACCCACTGGCAGCCAGGAAGC
Source organism: Pseudomonadales bacterium (assembly GCA_041588495.1). GTDB lineage: Bacteria > Pseudomonadota > Gammaproteobacteria > Pseudomonadales > JBFGWM01 > JBFGWM01. Next base: position 49 of record JBFGWM010000021.1, read on the forward strand.
GCTCCGCTTCCCCCACGTCGCGGGTGAACACGGCGGAAGAAAGTCCCTGCGGCACCGCGTTGTGAATGCGGATGGCGTCCCCGAAGTCCGCGTAGGGAACCAGGTATAACAGGGGCGCGAAGGTCTCTTCCTGGAGCAGGGGCGCGTCCGCGGGCAGGTGCGCGAGCGCCGGACGGACATAGAACCCTCCGGCAGGCACCCCGTCGGTGACCCGCTCGCCACCGCAGACCAGGCGGCCGCCCTCGGCCGGCAGGCGCGCGATCGCCGCCTGCATCGCGTCCCAGGCCGCGGCGCCGATCAGTGGACCGACGAGGGTGTCGGGTTCGCGGGGGTCACCAACCCGGAGCGACCCGTAGGCGCCCCGCAGCGCCGCTTCCAGCTTGTCGAGGATCGACTCGTGAACGATCAGGCGACGCAGGCTGGTACAACGCTGCCCCGCGGTTCCCACCGCTGCGAACACGATGGCCCGCAGGGCCAGGGCAAGGTCCGCAGACGGCGTGATGACCATGGCGTTGTTGCCGCCGAGTTCCAGCAGGCAACGGCCGAGACGCTCCGCCACCACCACCGCGACGCGACGGCCCATGGGCACCGAACCGGTGGCCGACACCAGGGGCAGGCGGGTGTCGGCGGCCAGCGCCTGGCCGACTTCGACCCCACCGACAACCACGCTGCTGAGGGCCTCCGGAGCGTCCACAAAGTCCGCGGCGGCTTCCAGCACCGCATGCTGGCAGGCCAGGGCACACAGCGGCGTCTTCTCCGAGGGCTTCCACACCACGCTGTCGCCGCAGACCATCGCCAGCATGGCATTCCAGGCCCACACCGCCACCGGAAAGTTGAACGCGGTAATCACCCCGACCGGGCCGAGCGGGTGCCATTGTTCCATCATCCGGTGGCCCGGACGCTCGGTCGCCATGGTCAACCCGTGCAGCTGTCGGGAAAGTCCGACGGCAAAATCGCAGAGGTCGATCCACTCCTGCACCTCGCCGAGGGCCTCCTCGCGGATCTTGCCGGCCTCCAGCGTCACCAGCTCGGCGATCTCTGCCTTGCGCGCGCGCACCACGTTGCCGATGCGGCGCACGAGCTCGCCGCGCACCGGGGCGGGCACCTCGCGCCAGGCGCGGAACGCGTCACGCGCATCGCCGATCGCGGCGGCCGTCTGCCCGGCATCGGCGGCGGAAACCCGCGCCAGCACCTGGCCATCAATGGGGCTGCACACGTCCAGGTGTCCGCCCGCGCCCGGCGCCGAACGCGCACCGACCCAGCTCCCGGGCAGGAAGCCGTCCGCCGCGACAGCGGGCAGCATGGGGTGATCAGAGAGTTCCGGCATTTCAGGTCTCCCGGGGAGTTCCCGCCTCCGCCACGCGTTCCGCGACCGCGAAGTGGCGTCCGAAGCGGTTCGCCATGAACGTGCGGAAATCAGTATCCTCCTGGCGCACGAAACCGGTCGCCGGCAGCTGCCCGCAAAAATGCATGTCGACCACCGCGCTGACCCCGGCCGCGGTGGTGACCTGGATGGAGCTCCAGGTCTCGCCGTACAGCTTCGCCTGGTAGATCTTGCGCGCGTCGGATTCCTGCACCAGTTGCCCCTCCTTGCGCCCGGAAACCGTACAGAAAATCAGGACCACGTCCTGCTTGGTGATCGGTACGGCTTCTTCCAGGATCTGCTTGAGGAGGTGCCGCTTGCGCCCCAGGTCCAGGCTCTTGATCAGGAACGCCATCAGGTACTGGTGCCCCTCGTAGCGAACCGTCTTGTAGTTCAGGCTGCGCACCCGGCCGTCGAGGGTCTCACACAGGGTGCCGAGGCCGCCCGAGGTGTTGAAGGCCTCGTACTGGATGCCGTCCAGCGAGAAGGACTCGAGCCCCTCCAGGGGGAGCGCCTCCTGGCGGCGCCCGTCGCGGATCACCTCGCAGGGGTTGCAGTACTCGTTGATCAGTCCGTCGGTCGACCAGGTCAGGTTGTACAACATCATGTTCGACGGGTAACAGGGCAATGCACCGACGCGCATCTTCACCTTTTCGATCTGGTCGAAACCCTGGCACATGTGGTGGGCGAGGATGCAGATGAAGCCCGGCGCCAGGCCGCACTGGGGCATGAACACCTGCCCGTCGACAGCCTGCCCGGCGATATCGCGGATGGCGCGCGTGGTGGCGACATCCTCGGTAAGGTCGAAGTAACTGGCGCCCGCCGCCAGGGCGGCCCGCGCAATAGCGGGGTTCGCCTCGAAGGACAGCGCGGAAATCACCGCATCGCAACCGGCAAGCAAAGTGGCAAGGTCGGCCTCGTCATGCACGTCGACCACCGCGGTCTCCACCGGCAGGCGCGCCGCCAGGCGCTGCAGCGCGACGGCATCGCGATCGGCCACGCACACCGCGTAGTCGCCGGAGTGGTGCAGCAGGCTCGCCACCGACTGGCCGATTTTGCCGACACCCACCACCAGCACGCGGTGCATGAACTCAGTCCCCACCGCGGGTGGATTCGAAGATACGGTCGGCGCTGGCCGCGACGAAGCCGTCGTAGAGGCGCCCGTCCTGGTCCGGGTAGCGTTTCGCAAACTCGTAGTAACAGGTCGGGATGCGATGCCGTTCGCCCCCGGCAAACGCCACCTCCTCGCGGTCAGCCATGGTCGAGGCCTGCTCCAGCAGTTCCGCGGGACCGCCCTTCACGCGGCCGCCCTCGGCATTGATGCGGAACCCGAGGGACTCCACGAAATCGGCAACCGCGGCCACTCCCTCGAAGCCGCGGAGATGATTCACGCTGACCGTGAAATGGTTGGCGCGCAGTCCCAGGGCCGCGACCCAGGCGGCGTAATCACTCTCCGCGAGCAGCGCCTCGTAAACCTCCAGGGTCACCGGCTCCCAGGCGACGCCGGCGGAGAAGATCTCCGGGCCGCTGACCCGCGCGGTGTCGATCTGGTCGCACAGTCCCGCGACGACGGCACGTAGTTTCGGACTGAATTCCGCACTGACCAGCTCGCTGAAAAACACCCGCGGCTGCAACGGATCTTCGTGCACATAACCCCAGGCGCGCAGTTTCTTCAGCGGGAAGGCGTAGGGCGCAAACCGGCGGTAACCCAGTTCCAGCAGGAAGGGCTCCAGGCAATCCAGCGATATCGGGGCGCGGTCAAAGGTGCGGAAGGCCACGTGATCATTGACCACCTCCTCGCCACGATCACGGAGCGCACCATGGATGGCACCGGCCTGCGGAGTGATTTCCGTGTAACCGGACCAGAGGGACTGGAAAAACGCTTCAATGGCCATGCGACGGCATCCCCGGAAACACGACCCGTACTTCCAGTTTAGATGAATGCGACCCGCGCCGGTTCCGGAACCCGGCCTACAGCCACGCGTCGATGAGGCCGACGAACACGGCCCCGGCGCCGAGGAAGCCGGCGCAGCAACCGGCGGCGTACAGTCGGTAACGCCGGGCGAGGTCGCGCTGGGGGCGGGTACCGAGGAGGAAGGGATAGTCCGAACCGGGTGGCCGCGCCAGCACGTGGACCGGTTCCGCAGCAGCCAGTTCGACACGTCGCGATTCGACCTCCGCGTGGGCGGCGGCGCGCGCCTGCTCCCACTCGTGGAGGTCGATCTCGCCGTTACCGTCTGCATCAAAGCGGGCAACCATGTTCTCGTAATCCGCCTTCCACTCGCTCAGCAGGTCACGGACCGTGTTGCCCGCCTCTGCCGCACGGCGGGCGGCCGAGATGCTTTCGAACCAGCCCAGGGTGTAAAGGAACTCGCCGCTGATGATGCGCTCTTCGGTGTAGCGGTATCGCCGCGAGGAAAAGAATGCCCGCGAGCCGGCGCCGGACGGTCCGGAGGTCGGCTGGCGGGTGCCGCCGTGCCACACATCGCGGATCGACGGGCTGACGTCGGCGCCGTAGGGCTCGACCACGCAATTCCCGGTGTCGTCGACCAGCAGGAACGGCGCGGTACTGGTTTCCGCCTCCACGGTCACCCAGCTGCTGTTCTTGCCGCGCCGCACGTATTTCTCGATCTCGTAGCGATACCAGAGGCACGGCAGCTTGGTGAGCGGCGCGCTCAGTTCCCGGCCATCGTGGGCCTCCGCCTGCCCTTCCAGCTCAACATAACCCTGGGCCGCCGAACGCACCTTCGAGGTGGGTGTGTCCTCGATCAGGCGGGCGCGACGGAAGTTGCGGAAGATTGCGAAGAAACAGATCACGGTCCCGGCGGCGCTGATCAGCAGCCAGGCGATGAAATCCCCGTGCTCGATGGCACCGAACGCGGTCTCAACCACGGGGTCAGCAGCGCGACCGGTTGCCCGGCCTCACCCGAACCGGGCCGTGAGCATGAACGTCGCGTAGCTCCCGGCGAGCAGGAACGCGACGATGCAGGCGACGGACACCCAGCGGTAGCGCTTGGCGATATCGTCCTGCAGCCGGGTCGAAACGATGAACGGCAGACGGCGGTCAGGCGGGCGCACCAGCATGTGCAGCGACGGCGCCGCGTCGTGCTGCACCTTGTGCTTGTCGGCCTCCTGGCGGGCGGCGATACGCACCTGCTTCCACTCCTCCATGTCGATCTCGCCGTCATTGTTGATATCGAAACGCTCCAGCATCTGCTGGTAATCGCGTTTCCACTCGGCGATCACGTCACGAATCGTGGCGTCGTAATCGAAGGAGATACGCCCGCCACCAATGGTCTCGAAATAACCCAGCGCGTAAATGAAATCGTCCTTTACCAGGCGCTCCTCGGTGTACCGATAGCGACGCCCCATGGCGAGCGCGGCCGCTGCGAAGCCCTTGGGCTTGTCCGCAGGCCTGCGGGTCGCGCCGGTCCACACGTCCTTGGTGGAAGGCGTGATCTCGGCGCCGTCGGGATCGACGACGCAGGTCCCGGTGTTGTCGTCGAGCAGGAAGTTCTGATCGCTGAGCCCGGAATCGAGGGTACGCCAGCTGCTGCGGTTCCCGTCCCGGTGGTACTCCTCGACCTTGTACCGGAACCACAGGCAGGGCAGTCCGGTCAGCGGGGCCACCACGTCACCGCCGGGGACCGGCTTGCCCCAGCCTTCCAGTTCGACAAAGCCCTGGGCGGCGGAGCGCACCTTGGAGGTCGGCGTGTCCTCGATGATGCGTGCGCGGCGGAAATGGTGCCAGAGGAAACCAAAAGCGATCAGCGCGACGACCACCAGGACCGCGGTCCAGAACCAGAAGCCGCCGGGCGTCATGCTGCGGATACACGACTCGCAGAACACCCGTTCAAGCACGAACCGGCACCGAGGATCTGGCGGGCTTCACCGGGACGGAAACGCGGACCTTCACGTCACCGGGAAGGCGGTCAGCTGAACAGAGTCTTGAGATCCACGTCCGCCTTCTCCTCCTCGGTGAACTCCAGGAGTTCGAAGGACCGGAAGGCCATCATGCGCGCGATGATGACATCGGGAAACTGCTCGATGCGCACGTTGTTGAGGTTGACCGATTCGTTGTAGAGCTCGCGACGGTCGGCGATGGCGTTCTCCAGCCCCGTGATGCGATTCTGCAGGTGCTGGAAAGACTGGTCGGCCTTGAGGTCCGGGTAGTCTTCGGCGACCGCGAACAGGCTGCCGAGACCCATGCGCAACTGGGTCTCCGCCTTGCCGAGGCCCTCGATGTCGCCCTTCTGCTGCGCCGCCTGCACCGCGCTGCGCGCCTTCATGATGGCCTCGAGCGCACTCTTTTCGTAGGTCATGTACTACTTGCAGGTCTCCACAAGCTTGGGCAACTCGTCGTGGCGCTGCTTGAGGAGCACGTCGATGTTGGACCACGCCTTGGAGACGTTGTGCTTGAGGCTGACGAGGTTGTTGTAGATGGTGATCGCGTAGAACGCGACCACGATCAGGCCGCCCCAAAAAATAAATGTACCGATGTTTTCCATGCTGTCTCCCCTGTCACTGCATGGTAAATGGCAACTGCCCGGGAATTCCCGGTTGCGGGTACGGTAGTTTAGCCGGGTCAGCGCATGCGCGACAGTATGGGCGATGGTCCCGCCCGCGTCACACGGCGCCAGCGATCAAGGCGGACAACCGGAGAATCCCGGGCAACGCACTTCAAGGGACCACGCCCCGCCGCGACATGCCGCTCCGCATCCGGGTTTCCCTCCCCGGGCTCGCAACCCCGCAGGCCTGCGCGAATTCAGATCCGGCGCCTGCCGGCCCGGCGGCGCCGCGCCGGGACTTCCCGAACTCCCCGCAGGCCATTCCAGACCCCCGGCACCAACCCCTTGAACCCAGGTTTCCCGGCAGGCAGGCGGCGCGGAGAACATATGAATAGGTTATGAAGAGATATATATGGATTAATACCTGTTCATTTCTTGACTTTTACTGCCAGTGCACATAATATCTACTCAACGATTGATTAATTCACCAGCCTGTCCCCCGCGACAGGTGCCGGACAAACAGGGAGGCCACTGACCATGGGAAGCAGCACTTCCGACCGCGAACTCTTCACCGTGAGCGCGACAGCACGCCGCACCGGGATTACACCCAGCACCCTGCGCAATTGGGAACGGAGGTTCCAGGCCGTGGTCCCGGCGCGCAGCGAGGGTGGCCAGCGTCGCTACACCGAGGGTGATATCAACCGCCTCGATCTCCTGCGCACCCTCTCGGAGCGCGGCCACGCCGTCAGTGAGCTGGCGGAACTGCCCACCGCGGAACTGGAGGACCTGGTGGAGAAACCGGAGCGCGAGGTGCGCGCCGCGAACCCCATCGGCAACGAACGCCTGCATGTCCTGGCGGTCGGTGAACACGCTCATGAAAGTGTCGAAAGGGCAGCCCGGGAAACCCCGGTGGTGCGTCTGCTCCACCATTTCACGAGTATCGATGAGGCACTCGTCGCCAATACCGACCAACTGAGGCACGCGGATGTACTCGTGCTGCACATGGCGCAATTGCAGGAACGTCGCCGCCCGCTCGTGGAAGCCCTGCGCGGACGGTTCGCCCCGCGCCACGTGGTCATCGTGTACGACTTCGCGCCCTCCCAGGTGGTGCGCGACATGCGCGATCAAAGCACCAGCCTGGTCGAGGGATTTGAGCACGGTGCCCAGCTTCTGCGCATCCTGGCGCCCGGAATGCTCGCCGATCTCGCTGGACCGGGGGACAGCTTCGCAGCGCCCCAGTTCGACCGCAACACGCCGCGCCAGTTCGCCCCGACAGAGCTTCTGCACCTGATGCGCGACGAACGCATCAACATGTTCTGCGAATGCCCGCGCCACCTGGCGGAGATGCTCCTGCAATTCTACGAGTTCGAAAGTTACACGCGCGGATGCAGCGTCGAATCACCAGAGGACGCGCGCACCCACGAGGAGATCCTGGTGCAGGCGGTCGGCGCCAGGAGCTGCGTGGAACAGGCTCTGAACACCGCGCTCACTCACGCCAATGCCCAGGCGGGCCAACGCTCCAACACCGTGGAGGAAGTGTCATGATCAACGTTCAACAATGGGAATCCGACAAATCGATGACCCCGGTCATCGCCAACAGCCTCGAGACTGACGCGTGCCCGCACTGCACGCCACGCGAACCGCTCCGGTTTGGCTTCTCGATGGCATTCCAGCCCATCGTGGACATGCGCGATTTCACCGTGTTCGCCCACGAGGCCCTGGTGCGGGGCACTGCCGGCGAAGGCGCGGGCAGCGTGCTTTCCCAGGTCGACGAGGACAACCGCTACCGCTTTGACCAGGCCTGCCGCCGCAAGGCGATCGGCCTTGCCGCGTCAATCGGCATGCAATCGTCCCTGAGCATCAATTTCCTGCCCAACGCGGTGTACGAACCGGCCAACTGCCTGCGCGCAACCCTGCAGGCGGCCCGCAAGCACCAGTTCCCGGTGAACCGCATCATTTTCGAGATCACCGAGAACGAGCGGGTCATCGACCACGATCACCTGATCAACATCATCAGCGAATACCGGCGCCAGGGTTTCCGCACCGCGATCGATGACTTCGGCGCGGGCTACTCGGGGCTGAACCTGCTGGCCGATTTCCAGCCTGACCTGGTGAAACTGGACATGGCGCTGGTGCGGGACATTCACAGGAACGCCAAGCGCCAGACCATTCTGACCAGCATCGTCGCCATGTGCGAACAGCTGGACATCGAGGTGATCGCCGAGGGCATCGAGAACGAGGACGAACTGGCCTGCATCGAGGACCACGGCATCCACCTGGTCCAGGGCTTCCTGCTGGCGCGTCCCGGCTTCGAGAAACTGCCCGACTGGACCGTTCCGTTCGGAGCGCGGGTGGCGGCCTCCTGAATATCGGGGGCGGAAAAAGAAAAACCCCGCACGGGGCGGGGTTTTCCAGGGTGTTGCCGAGTGGAGCGGATCAGTAATCCATGCCACCCATGCCACCGCCGGGCATCGCGGGCATCGCCGGCTTGTCTTCCGGGATTTCCGTGATCAGGGCCTCGGTGGTGATCATCAGCGCAGCAACCGAGGCGGCTGCCTGCAGCGCGGTACGCGTGACCTTGGTGGGATCCAGGATACCCAGCTCGATCATGTCGCCGTACTCGCCGGTCTGCGCGTTGTAGCCGAAGTTGCCTTCGCCCGACTTGATCTTGTCGACCACGACGGAAGGCTCGCCCCCGGCGTTTTCAACGATCTGGCGCAGCGGCGCTTCCATCGAGCGCAGGGCCAGCTTGATGCCGTGGGTCTGGTCTTCGTTGTCGCCGGTCAGTTCGCCGATACCCTGCAGGGCACGCACGAGGGCAACACCGCCGCCGGCAACCACGCCTTCTTCCACCGCCGCACGGGTCGCGTGCAGGGCGTCTTCGACGCGGGCCTTCTTCTCCTTCATTTCCACCTCGGTGGTGGCGCCGACCTTGATCACCGCAACACCGCCGGCCAGCTTGGCCACGCGTTCCTGCAGCTTTTCACGGTCGTAGTCGGAGGAGGTGTCTTCGATCTGTGCACGGATCTGCTTGACGCGCGCCTCGATGTCCTTCGGATTGCCAGCGCCATCGATGATGGTGGTGTTTTCCTTGGACAGTTGCACGCGCTTGGCGGAACCGAGGTCTTCCAGCTTGGCCCCTTCCAGGGTCAGGCCAACTTCCTCGGAGATCACCGTGCCGCCGGTCAGGATCGCGATGTCCTGCAGCATGGCCTTGCGGCGATCGCCGAAGCCCGGTGCCTTGGCGGCGGCGCACTTGATGATGCCACGCATGTTGTTGACCACCAGGGTGGCCAGGGCCTCGCCCTCGACGTCCTCGGCGATCACCAGCAACGGACGACCGGCCTTGGCCACGCCTTCCAGCAGCGGCAGCATGTCGCGGATGTTGGAGATCTTCTTGTCAACGAGGAGGATGAACGGGTTTTCGAGTTCCGCGCTCATGCTGTCCTGGTTGTTGATGAAGTACGGAGACAGGTAACCGCGGTCGAACTGCATGCCTTCAACGACGTCCAGTTCGTTCTCCAGCCCACTGCCTTCCTCGACGGTGATGACGCCTTCCTTGCCAACCTTTTCCATCGCTTCAGCGATGATGTCACCGATGGCGGTGTCGCTGTTGGCGGAGATGGTGCCGACCTGGGCAATCGCCTTGCTGTCCTCGCAGGGGGTGGATGCGGCCTGCAGGCGCTCGACGGCGGCAGTCACGGCCTTGTCGATGCCGCGCTTGAGGTCCATCGGGTTCATGCCGGCGGCAACCGCCTTGATCCCTTCGTTGACGATCGACTGTGCCAGTACGGTCGCGGTGGTGGTGCCGTCACCCGCCTCGTCAGAGGTGTGGGACGCCACTTCCTTGACCATCTGCGCGCCCATGTTGGCGAACTTGTCCTTCAGCTCGATTTCCTTCGCCACGGACACGCCGTCCTTGGTGACGGTCGGAGAGCCGAACGACTTGTCGAGCACCACGTTGCGACCCTTGGGTCCCAGCGTCACCTTCACCGCGTCGGCGAGGATGTTGACGCCTTCCAGAAGATCCTTGCGGGCGTCTTCGGAAAATTTGATATCTTTAGCGGCCATCGCTTGATTCCTTCCCAGTTAACTCAAAAATTCTGTTACCGATCCCGTGCTCAGCCTTCGAGCACGCCGAAGATTTCGCTTTCGTTCATGATCAGCAATTCGTCGCCGTCGAGCTTGACGGTGCTTCCGGAGTACTGACCAAACAGGATGCGGTCGCCCTCCTTGATGCCGAGCGGGCGGATTTCGCCGTTTTCCAGCAGCTTTCCGGGTCCCACGGCAACGACTTCCCCCTGCGACGGCTTCTCGGAAGCCGAATCGGGGAGCACGATGCCGCCAGCCGTTTTGGTTTCGTTCTCCAGGCGACGAACGACAACACGATCGTATAACGGACGGATATTCATGGATTCCTCTCTCCACAGATCAATAACGGTTCCGGGATTTGCCCCGGCGATTCTTCCCAACGCGGGTGCCGCAGCACCTGCCAATCGGATTAGCACTCTCGGTTGGAGAGTGCTAATGATAATCTGCTGAGATGCCCCGTCAACCTGAAAATGACGACTGACCGGTTGCTGTTGAGCTTGGGACCCGGTTCTGGCGACCGATTGACGAGGAATCCGGACAGATCACCTCATGGCGAGAGATGGGGACTGCGGGGCCGATTTCAAGGCTGGCCGGGAAATTTTTTGGGCAGCCCTGCCTGGCACGCCTAACCCACTCATTGAAAAGCGGTTTTTTCAGTCGTCCTCGCGGGTGTATTCACCCTCGATGACGTCCGGGCGGCGGTCTCCCGCTGGCGGCGCCGGTCGCGGACCGGGCGGCGGACCGGATCGTGGGCCCGGTGGGGGGCCGCCCATGCCGCCGTCGACGCGGATATCGTAGCGCAGGATGTCGGCCTGGCGCAGCCAGCCCTGGGAAATCCGCCGCCGGAAACCCGGCAGGAGCAGGCACACACCAACAAAATCGGTGGCCAGCCCGGGGATCACCAGCAGCAGTCCCGCGATCGAGCTCAACAGGTCGCCGAGTATGTCCCCGGCCGGGTCGGCGCCCTCGCGCAGGCGCTCGTTGGCCTGCGCCAGGCTGGCAAGGCCATGGCGCTGCACGATGGAGAGGCCGATGACTGCTGACCCCAGCACCTCGGCCAGGGTCCACATGAAGCCGAAGCGCCCCGCGAACGCCATCAGCAGGGCGATCTCGATGAAGGGCATCAGCAGGAACAGGAAACCGAGGCTGCGCATGGGGAAGTCCGCGGCGGACGGGAAGTGGAGTCCCTTCCAAGTTAGCGTTTCGGCGACCGAATGTCAGTCGCCACCGGGACCCCTGCGGGCCAGTGCCACCAGTTGAGCGCGCACCGCGCCCGGATGGGTCGCCGGTTCGGAATAGCGGATGCGCACGATTTTCTCGCCCACCCGCAGGTGCACGCCCAGGTCGTCGACCCCGGCCATGCACGGCTCGTGGTCGGCGGTATCCGCGCCCACCAGTGCGCAGTAGCGGCGCATGGCATCCACATGGTCTTCGTTCATGTGGGTGACAATCCCGTCCTCGACCTCGCGACTGAACGGGCTCGGCCGGACCATGGCGGCGTCGCCGACCCAGTGAATCCTGCCGAACCCGCCGATGTAACGCACCTTCACCGGGCGGATGCGGAAGAAATCGAAATCCAGCTCGGTGGCATAGGTCACGCCCTCGGGAAAATACCGGCAATAGCGACTTGCGGTGTCCTCGTCATCCCTCGCCACCGCCTCGATGTCGCCGATCCAGGTCAGGCGCCCGCCCGCCTGCACACTTTCCGCGCCGCTTTCGAGAACCGTCAGGCAGCAGCGCGGGTCGGCGGCGAGGTTCTTCGTGTGCTGGGCGAGACGGCTGATCAGGATCACCGGCAAGCCGCCCCGGTCCAGGCAGTAGGGCACCACCGAGCCGAACGGATAGCCGCCGATATCCTCGGAGATCGTGCCCAGCACGCCGTGGGATTCGTCCAGCAGCAGTTGGCGCGCCTCGGCCGCCACGTCACGTTCGCTCATTGAAATCCTTCCCGATGACCCGGGCGCCTGTCCGGCGCCATCACTGACGACCGTGCCGCCCAACCCCCATAATACAGGCCCCGTGTCCGCCCCAAAGCGTACCCATGTCCATCAATCCCGAATTCTCCCAGGCCGTCTGGAATATCGTCGGCAGCATCCCGCGGGGTCACGTCGCCAGTTACGGCCAGGTCGCGGCTCTCGCCGGACACCCGCGTCGCGCCAGGCTTGTCGGTCGCGTCCTGGCCGGCCTGCCGGAGGACACCCGGCTGCCCTGGCACCGGGTCCTGCGCGCCGACGGCAGGATCGCGTTCCCGCCCGGCGAACCTGCCCACCGCGAACAATGCGCACGTCTGCGCGAGGAAGGCGTCACCGTGACGGGCGGGCAGGTGGACCTGCGGCGCCATCAGTGGCGCCCTGGCTGAGGGGCCTCGATCTCGTCAGTTTCAGGCACCGCGGCCCCACCCCGCCGCCACAGGAACATCACCAGCAGGATCGCCGGGATACCGACGCACGCGGCATAGACAAAAAACGAGACGTAGCCGTAGGCATCGACCACCACCCCGGAGTACCCGCCGATGAACTTTCCGGGCAGGGTCATCAACGAACTGAACAGCGCGTACTGGGTCGCCGTGTACGCGGTGTTGGTCAGGCTCGAGAGGTAAGCGATGAACACCGCATTGGCGATACCCCCGCTCAGGTTGTCGGCGCTGATCACCACCGCCAGCATGGTCAGGTCCGGCCCGATCCCGGCCAGCAGGGCGAACAGCAGGTTGGTCCCGGCCACCAGCACACCCCCGGCGAGCAGCGGCCCCATGATGCCGTAGCGCATGACCAGGATGCCACCGAGGAACGACCCGATAATCGACATGAAAAATCCGAAGATCTTGCTGACGCTGGCGATCTCCGCCTTGCTGAAGCCGATGTCGAGATAAAACGGGTTGGCCATCACGCCCATGGTGATGTCGCTGATCCGGTACATGCCGATCAGCAACAGGATCCACAGGGCCAGCCAGCCGTTGCGACTGAAAAAGTCGACGAAGGGACACACCACGGCGTCAATGAACCAGGCGCCGAGCCGCCGCTGCCACTGCGGAAGATGCGCATTTCGCAACAGGAAGCGTTCCACCCGGGCTTCCAGCTCGCCCGCCCGGCCATTGGCGGAATGGTCCGGCTCACGGATCAGCAGCACGGTCCCGATACCCACCCCCATCAGGGCGGCCATTGCGGTGTACGCCGCGGGCCAGGACATGAACTCGGCGATGTACAGCGCACCCGCGCCGGCAACCAGGAGCGCGACCCGGTAACCGAAAATGTAGGTCGCCGACATGGCGCCCTGCACCTCTTTCTCCGCCGATTCGATGCGGAAGGCATCGATGGCGATGTCCTGGGTCGCCGAGGAAAACGCCACCAGCACCGCGGCCAGTGCGAACACGGTGAGATCGCCGCGCGGGTCCAGACCGGCCATGATCAGCAGGCCACCTGCAATACCGCACTGGGCCACCAGCATCCAGCTGCGCCGCTTGCCGAGGGCACGGGTCAGCAGCGGCAACGGCAGGCGGTCGATGACCGGCGCCCAGAACACTTTGATCGAGTAGGTGATGCCCACCCAGCTGAAGAAGCCGATCGCGGTACGCGAGACCTCGGCCTCGCGGAGCCACGCCGACAGGGTGGAAAACACCAGCAGGAATGGCAGTCCGGCGGAGAAGCCCAGGAAGAACAGGGTCAGCACCCGCGGCTGCAGGTAGACCTCGGCCGCCTCGCGCCAAGAACGGGCGGTCGCCGCCCCGCTCAACGGCCGGGGCCCCGCCGGATTTGCCGCACCCTAGTCGCGGAAGTTGGTGTATTGCAGGGGCAGGCCGAGGTCTGCGCCCTTGAGCAGGGTGATGACTTCCTGCAGGTCGTCCCGCTTCTTGCCCGTGATGCGCACCTGGTCGCCCTGGATGGCGGCCTGCACTTTCTTCTTGGTTTCCTTGACCATCTTGACGATCTTGCGCGCCAGCTCGGTATCCACTCCTTCGCGGAGGGTCACCTTCTGGCGCACGGTCTGGCCGGAGGCTTCCGGATCGGCAACCTCGAGGCAGCCGACGTCGATGCCGCGCTTCACCAGCTTCTGGCGCAGCATGTCGAGCATCTGCCCGAGCTGGATATCGGCCTCGGCCACGAGGACCAGCTCGTTTTCCTTTTCGTTGTGCTCGAACGACGCATTGACGCCCTTGAAATCGAACCGGTTGCCGATTTCGCGGCGCGCCTGGTCCACGGCGTTCGCCACTTCGTGGTGATCGAGTTCGGAAACGACGTCGAATGAGGGCATGCTCGCTGACTCCCGCTGTTTGCGCCGCCGGCGCGACGAAGGGATCCTGTGGCGGATGCGCCGGACCCCGATTAAGCTGATGGCATATGTTACTGATTCCGGGCCCGTTGCCCAAGCCGGCAAGCAGCCGCCCGTCCCGCGTGGAACCGACCCGACATGCCTGACCACAATATGCCGATACTCGTGGTCGATGATGCACGGTTCTCCGGAACCTACATCACCCGTACGCTGGAGAGCGCCGGCTACCGGAACGTACTCAGCACGCGCAGCGCGGCCGAGGCCCTGACCATGATGGAACAGCGCCCGGTGAGCGTGCTCCTGGCCGACTGGCTGATGCCGGAAATGGACGGGCTGGAACTCTGCGACAGGGTCCGCGCCCTGGACGAGGCCGCCCGCCATTTCACCTACATCGTGCTCTTTACAGGCAAGGACACCCCGGAGGCCATGGCCGAGGCCTTCGACCGCGGGATCGATGACTTCATCAACAAGAACCACGTGCGCACCGAGCTCCTGCCGCGGATATTCGCCGCCGAGCGCATGGCCAGGCGGCAAAACGAACTGCTCCGCCTCAATGCCGAGCTTTCCGACCGCCACCGGGACATCGAGGCTCGCAACATCATCGATGACGATACCGGCATCGGCAACCGTCGCTACGCGGAAATGCGCCTCGGCGACACCCTTCGCCAGGCCGAGGGCCGCGGCGGGCAGGCCTGCTTCATGCTGATGGGCATCCGCAATTACAAGGAGATCCGCCAGCGTTGCGGCGAGAACATCACCCGCGAGGTGGTGGTCGAGATCGCCCGGCGCCTGGCCCACCTGGTGCGCCCCCTGGACATCCTCGCCCGCGTCACGGAGGACCATTTCGCGGTGGTCGCCTACATGGAGAAATCCGGGCGCGACAGCGCCACCAGCCTGCGCCGTGTCCACGATGCGATGAACCACAAGGAATTCAAGACCGGCGCCGGCTTTGTCGACGTCAACGCGGGCAGTTTCATGGTGATCGTCGACCAGAAGAATGCCCGGGTCACACCGGAACAGATCATGGACTTCGCCGCGACCCGCCTGGAAAGCTCCTACCGCAGCGGGCGCCTCGAGATCGAGAACTGGAGCGGGTTGACCGGGGACGGGGAATGACGGGACGGATGCGACAACGGGAGGGAAGCCCCGCCATGACGCAGCACGAGCGTGGAGCTGGCCGGTGAGTGGTATGGAAGACCAGCCGGGCGAACCCCACGGTTACGAAACCGAGTACTCGGAAAAGGGATTCTGGGACAAGGTCCGCCATTACGCGAAAAAGGCCGGCCGCGAGGTGGTCGAACGCGCCCTGCAACTCTACTTCGCGGCGCAGGCTCCCGAGACCCCGGTGTGGGCGCGATCGATCATCTATGGTGCACTGGGCTATTTCATCACCACGGTGGATGCGGTACCCGACATCACCCCGGTGGTGGGCTTCACCGACGACCTCGGTGTCCTCGCGGCAGCCATCGCGACCGTCGCCGCGCATATCACCCCGGAGATCCGCAAGCGCTCCGAGGACAAGACGCGCAAATGGTTTGGCGACGAGGAAGGGGATATCGAGATCATCGAGGGCGAGGCGAGGCGGGATCCCGACGACACGCCCTGACCGGAATGCCCGCCGGTCGAGATTCGACTACTCGGATTCAGGGTCAGATTCCGACGTACCGGTTTTCTTCGCAGCACCCGAAGCCTTGCTTTTTCCTGACTTTCCGGCCGCGGCTTTCTTCTTGCCCTTTTCGCGCTCTTCCTTGATGCCTTCCGCCTCGGCCATGAAATGCAGGGCCGACTCGAAGGCGCCGCGGGTGAACTTCAGCACCTTGTCGAAACCCTCATCGGACAAGCGACGCGCCGCATCGTGACTGCGGTACATGTTGATGAAATGCCGCTCGCGCTCAAACTGTAGCGGCACACGGCCAACACCCCAGTCATCAAGAATCTTCCACAGTTCGGGCCGGTAGGTGCGGGTGAAGCGGATGATGAAGGGAATCGGGTCGTGCCGGGCAAGCAGCGCCGCCATGCGCAGGATCAGTTCGAAGGACAGGGTCGCGGTGCCGTTTTCGACCGCCTCGATCACCGACTCGTCACGCATGTCCAGGGCCTCGCTCAGCTCGGCCCGGGTCAGGCCGGCAACCTCGCGCAGGTCCTTGAGGTAACTCCCCGCCTCCTGCATCGCCCGGATGCTGTCCGGCGATTTCGAGAGGATCGCGCGGCTGAGCTTGAAGCTGGTGGCACCGGACTTGGTGGCTAAACTCAGGGCCGATTCGGCAATGTCCGAGATGCGCGAGACCAGGCCCTTTTCCGGCGGCGGAGCCTGGGTCCTGGGGCGTGCGCGGGATCCCGCGGACTTCTTCGCGGAGCCCCCGGAACGGGCCTGCGAACCGCTCTTCGAAGTGGCGCCGCCCCGCCCGCCGGACTTGCTGCCTGACCCCGACGAGGTCCCGCTTCCCTTGCCGCTCCCGCCGCTGCGTTCCGCCATCCCATGATCCCCGTGGTTGCCGGCTTGAGGCCGGTTTTCGCGTGCTTACGCTCCCTCATTCAAGTATAGCCGCCGCGTTCCGCACATGACCGGCACGCCGCATCCGCCGGTTTCGGGCATCCATTGACCTACTGAAAAATTACTACAGCCAACGGAAGGAAAACGCGTTACGATGCTTGTTCCTGATCGATGGGTCGATCATTTGCAAGTTTGGACGGACGGCTGCACAAACCCCAGAAAAGACCACAGCGGGGAACTAAAAGAATATTGTCCCGGGCCGTCGTTGACGGCCTTTTTCTTTTGCGTAGCGGGAACCCGGCGCGCCGTCAGACCGCGGTGCGCTCCCGCGGACCCGCGAAGAACCAGATGATCAGCCCGAGCAGGGGCAGCAGGATGACCAGGGCGATCCACGCGGCCTTGGCGGCCGTGCTCGAATTGCTCTGGAAAATGTTGATCACCGCGTAGATGTCCCCGATCAGGACGAGAACTCCGATCAGTCCGCCGCCGATATCCATGGTTCGGTTCTCCATAAAAAACTGACTGCGGTGATTATAACCGAAGCGCGCGCACCACCCTCACATCGGCAGCTCCCGGCAATCCAGACGGCTTCCGCAAATAACCAGCGACTTTTCAGGAAATAAGCACAGCGCGTGGAAGCATCGTGACGCCCGCAGGCGTCACGACGGAAACCGCAGTTGCGTCAATGCCCCGGCGCGTTCGGCATCTCGAAGCCGCCGCCTTCAGGCGCCGGACACTGCTGGTCGAGTTGCGCCTGGGGCGGATTGACCGAGACCGGGGGCGCGCCCGCCGGCATCAGCGGCAGTTCGACGTCGCCGGTGATCAGGGCCGGGCCGCCGGCGCGCCCGCTGTGACTCGCGTACTGCACGTGGGAACCGAAGAAGTAAAGACCCACTTCGTCTCCAGGCATCAGGCGGCTGCTCACGCCGGCCATACGGCCACGCTCACATTCGGTGACGTTCGGCGGACAACCAAACCAGATCGGGGTCACGCCGTCGTTGATGGTGACCTGCCCGAACTGTGCGCCCAGCGGGTCGGAACGCCCTTCCCAGGGGAACACCGTCGAACGGATGGCGGTCAGCTGGGCGTGCACCAGTTCGACGTCATTGGTGCCGCGCTGCCCGGAGCCGCCCTCGGCCTGCTGGCGGTCGAACTCCGAATAGATCTCGCCGGCGACCGAGTTGGTCACGCTGCCGGTGCGATCGGTCGCGGGGTTGAACGGACCCGCGGCGCCGCGGCGAATTCCGACGCCGACGAAGAACACCGGGTCCGGGTGCGGCGGCGACACTTCCAGTTTCAGGGTCGGGATACCGGCGATGACTTCGTTGCCGGCCGAGGTGTGCAGGGATACAAACGCCGACGTTCCCTGGGGACCCATCATGATCTCGGCCGTGAACGGCTTGCGCTCGCCACCGACCATCACGTCGTCAAGGGAGTCGTACACCACCCCCTCCTTGGCATACCGGTGCTTGTTGAAGTTCGGCACCACCGGATCGAAACCGCCCTGGCGGTGGAAATCGCAGTCCGCGAGATGGTCGCTGGGGTCGAGGTTTTCCTGCACGATGCACACGTCGGGAACGATATCCGCGGCGCCTTTCTGGTGGCGCAGTTTCTCCTCGTACCAGGCAACAATCAGGTCTTTCACCTTGAGACGCTTGGGACGCCCCGCGCCATCGGTCCCGCAATGCACGACCTCGTCGATGCTCATGCCGGTGTTGCCACTGTGGTTCGCCGGCGAGATGGCGGGAAGCAGGTGACCACCGGTGACCGCCAGGAAGCGCACGTCGTTGCCGCCCCCGGAAGCGCACACCGCGTTCTCATAGCCTTCGTTGAAGTTGAACAGGGTGTCCTGCAGGCCCTGGATGTGGAACACGTCCACGCCACGGGTGCTGGTTCCGCGCACCGGGTCACAGTAATTGATCGAACTGTGCTTGAGAAAGGTCTCGGATGTTTCACCGGTGATCCGGTTGAGGACATCCGCCTCGGCGCGCGCCTGCACCAGCAGGGGCGGCAGGGGACGGCGGCTACCGTCCAGCGCGAAGGCGGTCATGATGTTGATCCAGCCGGTCTTGGGCACATCGTTCTGCGCCAGGCTGTAGCGCAGGTCCAGCCAGGTGCCCTGCGGGTTGATCGCATCCCAGCGCTGGTTGCCGGCGGCCTGGGCGGCGTGGGTCGCCGTGTACTGGAATCCGCCGCCATAGCTGTATCCCGTCCCACCCAAAGCCGGGTCCGGGTTGTCGCGGGTCACGCGCATGCCGTTGTCCGCCATCAGCAGGGAGGCGCGCGCCCAGTCACCCCTGCCCTTCTTGGCTTTCTTGTCCTTCTTGTCTTTCTTGTCCTTGCCGTGATCGATCACGGAGGACACGTGCTGGGGGTTCGCCGCGTCAAACTGGAATTCGTAGATTCCCTCGCGCAGGTGCTTGATCGCCCAGTCGACCACCTCGTTGGTGTCCTTGCCCTCGAGATCCGGGTTCATCATGCCGATCTCGTCACCGCTCTCGCCGAATCCGCGCTGGGAGAAACTGATTACGAAATAGCCCTTGCGCCACAGGTCACGGGCCGCCTGTTCGCCGACAAAGGGGTCGGCGTGTTCGAGGTTGGCCTGTTTCGAGCCGCCGAACCCGTGGGAATGGATCAGCAGGGGCGCGTAGCCGAGGCCGGAATCGCCAAGATCGACCGGGTCCGGAAGGCCGTCGTCATCCCGGTCCTGGCCGGTCCTGGCGGCCGCCGCCAGCGCGGCACGGCCTGGCACGTAGACGGTCATGTCGATCTTGGTGCCATCGTGGGCGGTGTTGAAGAATGCGTCGAAACAGAAGCCTTCCGCCGCCGTCCGTCGTGACGCGTCCCGGCACTCCTGCGAGGCCTCGGCGCGCGCCTGGTGCTTGTCCTCTTCATCGAGCGGGTTCATGGTCTGCCCGATCTCGGTGATCATGTCCGCCCCGCCTCCCACGGCCAGAGCGAGCCCCGGCGCCACCGCCATCGGGAGCAACAGTATTGCCTTCAACCATGTGTTCATGAACGTTCCCCTGGATGTGAACCGGACCGCGTGCTGATTCTGGTGCAGCATGTCAGCGCCAGGTTCGGAATTCCTCGATTACTAAAAGCACTCTCTGACCGGCAGAAACCGCTGGTCGAGAATCGAACAGCCTAGAAGTATAACGAGCGGTCAGGGAAGCGACACCTAACTTTGGATCGGTATTGCGCGGGCGGCGACGGAACGGTCGGCCCCTCCACCGCCCGGGGCGTGCTCAGTAGGCGATGTCGTACTTGCGGTAAAGGTGGCCGAGCAACCACAGGGGGCCGATCAGCAGAAACGCCAGGTCGTCGAAGAA
>JBFGWM010000022.1:0-19975 GCA_041588495.1 Pseudomonadales bacterium
GCACGCCCTCGCTGTTCTCGCTGGCCCCGGCATCGGGTCGGAATACTTCCAACCCGGCCGCCTCCAGCCGGGTGGCGGAACCGGCCCCGACCGCCACCCAGGTCAGCCCCACCGGCCACTGGGGCCACCATCCGGAAAACTGTTCCAGGCCGATTTCCGCGGCCGCGCGGCTGACGAATATGACGATCTCGAACTCGTCGAGCTTCTGGATCAGGGTGCGTTCGACGTGATCCAGGGGGAGGGGGAGAATCTCCAGTACCGGGATCTCGCTGACCCGTGCACCGCCGGCGGCCAATGCCTGATGCAACGAACGGGCGCGCCCCGGGGGTCGGGTCAGGAGGACGCGCAACCCCTTGAGGGCGGGATCACCAGTCATGATCCAGGGATTCCAGGATTTCCTGCGCGCCCTGGTCGAAAAGTTCGTCGGCCAGGCGATCCGCCAGCAGCAGGTGTTCCGCGCACGGGGCGCTGCCGCCGGCGAACAGGGTCTGGGAGCCGTCCGGCATGGCGACCAGGGCCTCCAGGCGCACCTGCTCCGACGTTCCCTCGACCACGGCATGGGCCGCGATGGGCAACTGGCATCCACCGCCCAGCCTGCGGGTCACCGCACGCTCGCACTCGACACGGAGCGCGGTTTCCGGATGATGCAGCGGGGCCAGGAGCTGGCGCACCCGGTCATCGTCGCGGGCCTCGATGCCCACCGCACCCTGTCCGGGCGACGGCAGCAGTTCCTCGGTTTCAATGGGTCGCCGGATGCGGTCCTGAAACCCGAGGCGGAGCAGGCCCGCGGTCGCCAGGATGATGGCATCGAACTCCCCCGCATCCAGCTTGCGCAGCCGGGTGTTCACGTTGCCGCGCAGGACCTTCACCTCGAGGTCGGGACGGGTGCACAGCAACTGGCTGCGTCTGCGCAGGCTGGAGGTCCCGATCACCCCGCCGACGGGGACCGAGGCCAGTGAATCATACTGGTTCGAAACGAACGCATCGCGCGGATCCTCGCGCTCGCAGATGCTGGCAATGGCGAGCCCCTCGGGCAGGTCCATCGGCACGTCCTTCATGGAGTGCACCGCGATGTCGGCATCACCGCGCAGCATCGCGTCCTCCAGTTCCTTGATGAAGAGTCCCTTGCCGCCAACCCGGGACAGGGGCGTGCCAAGCAGCTTGTCGCCGCGGGTGGTGAATCCCAGGAGCTCCACCTCGAGGCCGGGATGATGCTCCTGCAGGCGGTCACGCACCCATTCCGCCTGCCACATGGCGAGGGGACTCTCGCGGGTCGCGATTCTCAGGCGATTGCCATGGTTCATTGTTTCTCCACCCGAAGCGGGTCGTGATTCAGTTTTTCAGGAGCTGTTTCTTCAGCGCCGGCACCGAGCGCCGGCTCACCGCGATGCGCTCGTCGACACCGCGCAGGCGCACATAGTGCTGGCCGTCGCGATCACGATCCAGCGCCTCGACCAGTTCCTGGCGAATGAGCGCATTGCGGTGGACCCGCACGAAATCTTCCACGAACTCCGCCTCGAGTTCCTTCAGCGGTTCGTCGACCAGGGTTTCGCCCTCCGCGTGGCAGACCCGCACGTACTTCTGGTCGGCCATGAAATAGCGAATATCGGAGACCGGGATGAGCTGGATGCCCCGGTGGCTCTTGACGCTGAGATGACTGCGGCCACCTGCCTCCACCGTGGCGGGCTCCATTTCCGCCCCGATGGCGCTGAGCTGCGCCTGGTTGGCGCGTACTGCCTTGGCGAGGGCCCCGGAAAGGGCCTCTCGGCGCACCGGTTTCAGCAGGTAACCCACCGCCTGCACGTCGAAGGCGCGGATCGCATACTGGTCGTAGGCGGTGCAGAACACTACCGCGGGCGGGGTGTCCAGCTTGGCCAGGTGGCCGGCGACCTCGAGACCGTCCATGCCCGGCATGCGGATATCCAGCAGCACCAGGTCCGGTCGCACGTCCTGGATCAGGCGCAGGGCGCTGACCCCGTCGGCCGCCTCGCCGACCACCTCGTGCTCGCTCGCGTCCTCGATGATCCTGCGCAGGCGGTCCCGCGCCAGGGCCTCGTCGTCGACGATAAACACCTTCATTTTTCCGC
The DNA here is from genome assembly GCA_041588495.1 of Pseudomonadales bacterium. GTDB lineage: Bacteria > Pseudomonadota > Gammaproteobacteria > Pseudomonadales > JBFGWM01 > JBFGWM01. Next base: position 2,088 of record JBFGWM010000022.1, read on the forward strand.
CTCCCCGGGCTGCGACGGCCGGTATTCGAGTTCCACCCTGAAGTGCGCCTCCGTGCGCCGCACCACCAGGCTCGCATCGGGCCCGTAAAGCGCCTTGATGCGGTCCTCGATGTTACGCAACGCCATGCGGTTGCCGGCGCTCTCCTTCGCCTGCGCCGCAAGCGGGTTGCTCACGGCAAAACGCACCCGGTCGCCATCGGCCTCCGCGCGCACCTCGACTTCACCCCCCTCCGGACGCGGCTGGATCCCGTGATAAATCGCGTTCTCGATCAGCGGCTGCAGGGTCAGCATCGGGATGCGGGTGGTCGCCGGAAGACCGTCCACGGCCCAGTGTACGCGCAGGCGCTCGCCGAGGCGCAGCGACTCGATGCGTACGTAACGCCGGCACAGGTCAATCTCCTCGGCCACCGGCACCTCGCTGACCACGTCGCGCAGGCTGGCCCGGAACAGCTCGGAAAGATCCTCGAGCACCGTCTCGGCCAGTTCGGGATCGGAACCGATCAGGCTGGCCACGCTGTTGATGCTGTTGAACAGAAAATGCGGCCGGATCCGCGACTGCAGGGCCTGGATGCGCGCCTCGAGTTCGGCGCGCTCGTGGCGACGCAGTTCGGCCTGCACGTACAGGTAGCGCAGCGCCATCCCGGCGACCAGCGCGGCAATGAGCAGGTTGCGCGCCACGCTGGTCCAGTTGAGCACCTCCAGGACCGGCTGGTCCGGCATCCCCTGCACGATCCAGTCCCCCGGCAGGCTGAGGAGGAAGGTGATGGCCAGGATCACTCCGAAACAGAAGCTCACCGCCCGCCGTGGCGGCATCCGGTTCAGCCATCCGCGCAACTGGCAGAGAATGGCCGCACTGCTCAGCACCACCCATTGGGCGAAGAACGAGGTGACGGCAAGAAACTCCCACGAAAACCGGTCGAGTCCGAAGGCCCCGAGCATGATGACCAGCACGAACAGTTCGACGGTCATCACCAGGGCCAGCACCGGGTACGGGGAGCACAGGTCGGGAAGCAGGGCGCTGCCGTCGGGCAAACCCGCGAGGCGGTTGTCGGCTGGCAATGGCATGGCGCCAAGTATCCACCGAGATGCGCCGGGATACAAAGCACGCGCCCACGGGCTGCTGGTATAATGGCGGCCCTCCGCGTTGCGCAGGTTTGTCATGAGCCAGAAAGATTCCGATCAGGCCAAGCCCTGGGGCGGCCGCTTCACCGAGTCCACGGACGCGTTCGTGGAAGAGTTCACGGCCTCGGTACGCTTCGACCAGCGCCTGTACCGGCAGGACATCGCGGGATCCGTCGCCCACGCGCGCATGCTTGCCGGGGCCGGCATCCTGACCGAAGACGAGGCCAGGACCATCGTCGACGGGCTCGGGGCGATCCGCGACGACATCGAGGCCGGCCGTTTCACGTGGGACGTTTCCCGCGAGGACGTGCACATGAACATCGAGGCGGCCCTGATCGAGCGGATCGGCAACGTGGGCAAGAAACTGCATACCGCGCGCTCGCGCAATGACCAGGTGGCGACCGATATGCGCCTGTTCCTCCGCGACGAGGTGGACCGCATCCGCGACGAGATCACCCGCCTGCAGGCCGGCATCACCGAGCTGGCCGGGCGCCATGCCGCGACTGTCATGCCCGGCTTCACCCACCTGCAGGCTGCCCAGCCGGTCACTTTCGGTCACCACCTGATGGCCTGGAACGAGATGCTGCAGCGGGACTACGAGCGCCTCGGCGACTGCCGCGGGCGGATCAACGTGCTGCCCCTCGGGTCCGCGGCCCTGGCGGGCACCACCTACCCGATCGACCGCGAACACACCCGCGAACAGCTCGGCTTCGATGCGATCAGTGAGAACTCCCTGGACGCGGTCAGCGACCGCGACTTCGCGATCGAATTCTGCGCCTGCGCCGCCCTGGTCATGGTGCACCTGTCGCGGATGGCGGAGGAGCTCGTGCTGTGGACCTCGCAGCGCTTCGCGTTCATCGAGCTGCCCGACCGGTTCTGCACCGGCTCCTCGATCATGCCGCAGAAGAAGAATCCCGACGTGCCGGAACTGGTGCGCGGCAAGAGCGGTCGCGTGATCGGCCACCTGGTGGGCCTGCTGACCCTGATGAAGGGCCAGCCCCTGGCGTATAACAAGGACAACCAGGAGGACAAGGAGCCGCTGTTCGACAGTGTCGACACGCTGTTCAACTGCGTGCGTGCATTCGCCGACATGATCCCGGCAATCCGGCCCCTGGAAGCGCCCATGCGGGCGGCCGCCGGCGAAGGGTTCACCACCGCCACGGATCTCGCCGACTACCTGGTCCGCCAGGGAGTGGCCTTCCGTGACGCCCACGAGGTGGTGGGCAAGGCCGTCCGCATCGCGATCGACAGCGGCCGCCAGCTGCACGAACTGGGCATCGAGGAGTTCCGCGCCCTGTCCCCGGTCATCGACGATTCGGTCTACGAACTGCTGACCCTGGATGGATCGGTGAGCGCCCGCGACCACCTCGGCGGCACCGCGCCGGACCAGGTCGCCGCCGCCGTGGCCCGCAGCCGGGAACGGCTCGCTGCCCGCAGCCGGAAGGGCTGAACCCACACCTTTCCGGCCACGGGCTGCCCTATACTGGTCGCTATGGCCAAGTCCGGCACGCTCAACCCCGATTCCGGCGAAGGCCTTGACCGCAAGGCCCTGCGCGCCATCCGGCAAAGGTTCCTGCTGGTCAACGAGGGGCGCCTGCAGCGCACGCGGGATGCGCTTCCCGAGCGCCAGCAGGTGGTCCTGGAGCTGCTGCCGCTGCTGCTGCACGTCAATCACCCGCTGTTGCCGGGTTACGTTTCCCACCAGACACCCTCGGGCATCGGCCGCTACCGTCCGGACCGGGACGCCCTGCGCGCCGCCCAGAAGATCACCCGCAGCTTCCAGTACAAGCGAGAGCCGAATCGCGAGCCCGACCTGCACAGCCTGTTCCTCATGGGCAGTATCGGCAGCATCGGCCACACCGTCGCCAGTGACCTCGACATCTGGGTCTGCTACCGGAGCAACCTCGACCCCGAGCAGGTGCGTGAGCTGGAAACCAAGTGCCAGCGCATCAGCAAGTGGCTGGCCGGGCTGGGCGTGGAAACGCATTTCTTCCCGATGTCGCCGACCCGGTTCATGCACGGCGAGGCTGGCGACCTGTCCACCGAGGATTGCGGCAGTGCCCAGCATTTCCTCCTCCTTGACGAGTTCTACCGCACCGCGGTGTTGCTGGCCGGGCGCTACCCGGTATGGTGGCTGACCCCGGTCGAACAGGAGAAGGTCCACGAACGGGTGGCCGCGAACCTGCGCGACAAGCGCTACATCCGCGAGGACGAGAGCATCGACTTCGGTGGCATTCCGCGGATTCCGGCCGGCGAGTTCGTCGGCGCAGGCATGTGGCAGATCTACAAGGGGATCGATTCACCCTACAAGGCGGTGCTCAAGATCCTGCTGACGGAGCTCTACGCGGGCGAATACCCGGACGTCGAAACCATCAGCATGGAATACAAGCGCCGCGTGTATGCCGACCAGGTCGATCTCGACGAACTCGACCCCTACGTCATGGTGTACCGCAGGCTGGAGGCCTTCCTGCGCACCCGCTACGAGGAGGAGCGTCTCGAACTGGTGCGACGCTGCCTGTACTTCAAATCGGCCCAGCACCTCAGCCGGCCCATCTCCGACAGCCACCGCAACTGGCGCCGCCAACTCATGGAACGGCTGGTCGCGGAGTGGGGCTGGGACGAGGCGACGCTGCGCGAACTGGACGACCGCCGCAACTGGAAGGTGACTCGGGTCCAGAAGGAACGTCGCGAGCTGGTCAACAACCTGACCTACAGCTATCGCTTCCTGTCCCAGTTCGCCCGGGAGGTCCAGTCCGAATCCACCATCAACTCGGCGGACATGACCCTCCTCGGACGCAAGCTTTACGCCGCATTCGAGCGCAAGGCCGACAAGATCGAGCTCATCAACCCCGGCATCGCCCCGGACCTGTCCGAGGATCACCTCACCTTCGGCTGTCGCGGGGAGGTGTGGATGGTGTGGGACCATGCCCTTGGCGAACGTGACCTCGGCTCCACCATTCCGCTCAAGCGGAGTCGCAATATTGTCGAGCTGGTCCTGTGGGCCCATCTCAACGGCCTGCTCGCAAAATCCACTGCAGTGACGGTGCACGGCGGCGACACCCACATGGGCCTGTTCGAGATGCAGAAACTGCTGGAAAGCCTTCGTCAGCAGGTCGCCTATCCGCTGCCTGCCGCGCCCCAGGAAAATTTTCACCGGCAGCCGGAGCAAAAACTGCTGATCTATTACGTCAACGTCGGCATCGACCCGCTGACCGAGGGCGATGAAGACGGCCTGCAACGCATCAGCGACCGCACCGACGCCCTGGTGTACAGCGAGCTGCGGGAGAACCTTGCCCTGTCCGTGGACGAAGTGCTGCTCAACACCTGGCACGAGGTCTATTTCCGCCGTTACGGGGACGACGACGCCCTCATCGAGGCGCTTTGCGATCACGTCCAGTGCCGGCTGCAGGACCACGGAGGGCCACCCCCGGTATCCCGCGTGCAATGCTTTTCACCGAGCCGGGGAGCCAGTATCGCCAATCGCGTACGTGAACTGTTTCGCGACGCCGCCGCCTGTTTCAGTGGGGGCGATACGGTTTCCGCACCCCGTTACCTGATCGACGTTGGCAAGAGCCACTATGTCATCCAGATCAGGGATGGCAAGCCCGCTTGGAGCCGCCATGCGTCCCTGAATGAACTCTGCCAGTATCTCTCTGAACCGCAACCGGCCCACAGCGCGATCATTCTGGATCGCTACGCACTGCTGAACTCGCCCCTGCGCACCGTTTGCGCCGCGGGGCAGGCCGGCAAGATCCAGGTGTTCTTCCGTCGCGTCGCGGCCAGCGAGGCAGAGGTTTACATACTCGACGAGCACGGATCCCTGTTCCGCTACCGGGCTCCTGCCCCGAGCCGCGAAGCCCTGCTGATGCCCCTCGACCGCTTTATCCGCTCGGTACAGTACCGGCGGCGTACCGTGGGTGAGCCCGGCAGCGGCGAGGAAGTCACCTACCACGAAATCGTTTTTCCCGATGGCGGCGGCCCTCCGACCCTGGCCCGCCGGTACCTGCCGCAGGACGGCGCCCAGGCCGAGCATCACGCGGTCCAGGCGATTGCCGAGCACGGATCCGGCGACGAGGCCGAGTTCACCATCTTCTGCAATCACGAGGAGTTTTCGCCACTGGAGTACGGCGAGGAGCTGTTTCAGGCCGTTGCCGCGAGAATCCTGTCCCAACGCAGCAATCGCGAGCGCTATCCCTGCTACATCACGGACCTCGACCTGACCGGCGCGGCAGGCGCGGACGAGAACCCCCGGCATTACCAGACGGTCCACTACCTGAAGCAGAAGCACCGCCTGGAACAGGCCCTGTTCAGCGCACTGCAGAAGGCGTGAATCAACCGAGCTCGATGGCCTGCCCGGCCTGCTCACTGCACACCCGCGACAGCACCTGCATCAACTCCCGGCCATCGCGCTGCTCCAGCCAGCGGCCGTCATCCTCCGAGTAGTTGAAGTGGAAGCCGCCGCTCTTCGCCGCGACCCACAGCTGTCGTACCGGCGGCTGGCGACTGAGGATCACCCGCGAGCCGTTCGCAAACTCCACGGTGAGCATACCCTGGCCCGGCTCGATCTCGAGGTCCGCATCACAGTCTTCCAGGCATTCCTCGACCTGCAGCAGCACTTCGTCCACCAGGTCGTTGTAACGGGTTTCGCTGAGCATGGGGTATCCCCGTCGCCGGTTGCCGCCAGCGCAGGGCGCCGGTTAGTCATCGCTGTCCGGGTACGATTATAATGCGATTTTCCCGCGACTCGCTCCGGAGGTCGTCGTCATGTCTCGCAGCATTCTGCTGACACTGTGTTCACTGCTGTTGGTTGCCGCCTGCGGGCAGAAGGGTCCGCTCTTTCATCCTGAGCCCGCCCCGGCCGCACAACAGGCCCCGGCCGGAGAGGAAGAGGAGAGCGCGGACGAGTAGTTCCGCTCCCCTCAATGGATTACTTCGAATATCGCGACGGTGACCTGTTTGCCGAGGATGTCCCGGTAGCGCGGATCGCCGAGCAACACGGCACGCCCGCCTACATCTATTCGCGCGCAACCCTGGAACGTCACTACCGCGCGTACACGGCCGCCGCCGAACGTCACCCTCACCTGATCTGCTTCGCCGTCAAGTCGAACTCCAATATCGCGGTACTCAACCTGCTGGCCCGCATGGGCAGCGGCTTCGACATTGTCTCCGGTGGCGAACTGGAGCGGGTCATCGCGGCCGGCGGAGATCCGGGTCGCACGGTGTTCTCGGGTGTCGGCAAGACCACCGCGGAGATCCGCCGGGCCCTGGAAGCCGGAATCCGCTGCATCAACATCGAGTCCGCCGCGGAACTCGAGCGCGTGCAGCAGGTTGCGGCGGAGATGGAGGTCAATGCCCCCGTCTCCCTGCGCGTGAATCCCGACGTGGACGCCAACACCCACCCCTACATCGCCACCGGCCTCAAGGAGAACAAGTTCGGCATCGACTTCAAGGACGCCGCCGAGGTGTATCGCCGCGCCGCGTCGCTGGCCAATATCCGGGTCACCGGCATCGACTGCCACATCGGTTCCCAGCTCACCGAGTTGCAGCCTTTCCTGGACGCGGTCGACCGTGTTCTCGAACTGATCGACCAGCTGGCCCGCGACGGCATCCCGCTCCAGCACCTGGACATTGGCGGCGGGCTGGGGGTGCGTTACCACGACGAGCAACCTCCCGAACCCTCCGAATACGTCGCCGCGATCGTGCGCCGGCTGGGCAAGCGCAAGCTGGAACTGCTGATGGAACCCGGTCGCTCGATCACCGCCAACGCGGGAATCCTGGTCAGCCGGGTGGAATACATCAAGCATACCCGCAGTCGTAATTTCGCCATCATTGACGCGGGAATGAACGACCTGTTGCGACCCGCCCTCTACGAGGCCTGGCAGGAGATCATTCCGGTGGACGCAAAAGGCGGCGAGGAGCAACGGGCGGTCTACGATATCGTGGGGCCGGTGTGCGAGACGGCTGATTTCCTCGGCCGCAGCCGTTTGCTGACGGTGTCCCAGGGAGACCTGCTGGCGATCCGTTCCGCGGGCGCCTACGGATTCTCGATGAGTTCAAACTACAACTCCCGCAACCGGCCGCCCGAAATCATGGTTGATGGCGACCAGGTGCACGTGGTCAGGGCACGCGAGACCGTGGCGGACCAGATGCGCGGCGAACAGATGTTGCCGCAATAACTCCTTTGCACAGGTTGCAAACCCCTGGTTGCACTGCAACCATATCGTGCATGCAACTACGTTTCTCCAAAATGCACGGGCTCGGCAATGATTTCGTCATCGTGGACCTGATCTCACAACGCGCCGAACTGGGGCCAGACCAGATCCGCTTCCTTGGCGACCGCCACCGGGGCGTCGGTTTCGACCAGCTGCTGCTGGTCGAGCCGCCGGGCAGCCCGGACGTGGATTTCCGGTACCGCATTTTCAATGCCGACGGCAGCGAGGCCGGCCAGTGCGGCAACGGGGCCCGCTGTTTCGCCAGTTTCGTGCGCGCCCGACGCCTCACCGGCAAAAGCCGCATCGCGGTGGAAACCTGCTCCGGCCGCCTTGAAATGGAAGTTCTCGGTGCGGACCGGGTCCGGGTCAACATGGGGGTACCGGTACTCGAGCCCGGATCGATCCCCTTCGCGGCGCCCGCACCCGCGGACACCTACCTGCTGGAAACCAGCGCCGGCACCGTGGAGATTGGCGCGGTGTCCATGGGCAATCCCCACGCGGTGCTGGTGACGGAATCCGTCGCGGACGCGCCGCTGGCCGAACTGGGGCCCGAGATCGAACATCATGCGCGCTTTCCGGAACGCACCAACGTCGGTTTCATGGAGATCGTTGACCGTGGCCATGTACGCCTGCGGGTACACGAGCGCGGCGTCGGCGAAACCAGTGCCTGTGGCACCGGCGCCTGCGCCGCGGTGGTCGTGGGCCGGCTGAGAGGGCTCCTGGATGCGGAAGTGGAAGTGGAACTTCCCGGCGGCACACTCAGTGTGCGCTGGGAGGGCCGCAACAGCGAATTGTTCAAGACTGGCCCGGCAACCCATGTATTCGAGGGAAGAATCAACCTATGAGCGAAGGCAATCTGAAACCCAAGGCCCCCGAGAGCGCTGATCTCAGCGAACAGCAGGTGAGCGCCTACCTGCGGGAGAACCCCGGGTTCTTTCTCGACCAGGGTGAGCTGCTCTCGGAACTGACCCTGCCGCACCGGGCCGGAACCGCGGTCTCACTTGTCGAGCGCCAGATGGAACTCCTGCGCCAGCGGCTGCACGATTCCCAGCAGGAACTGAACGAACTGGTCGGCATCGCGCGGGAGAATGAGCAGTTGTTCGAGAAGACCCGCCGGCTCACCCTTGCCCTGCTTGATGCGCGGTCCCTCGACGACCTCGCCATCGCCATCCAGGAGGGGTTTCGCGATGATTTCGGGACCGATGCCTGCAGCCTGCTGCTGATCGGCGACATGCAACTGGACACGGCCGGACAGGCGCGCGCGGTGCCCCTGGACGAACTGGAAGATCACGTGCCCCGCCTGTTGAAGCTCAGCGAACCGGCCAGCGGGGTGTTCCCCGAGGCGGAGACCGAGTTCCTCTTCCGTCTCCACGACCAGCCCATCCAGTCGGCGGTGGTCGCCCCCCTGCATCACCCGGATCGCGACCGCGACCTCCTCGGGGTGCTGGCGCTGGGCAGCTACGAACGCGCCCGCTTCCATGACCGGCTGGCGACATCCTTTCTCAACTACGTGCGGGAGATCCTGGCGCGCTGCCTGGCCCGCATCAGTGACTCGCCGTGAATGATCGCACGCCGGAAGCGGGGGACCGTGGCGCCTGAGACACCGGCCCGGCACGTCGCCCAGTGGCTGCGGCGGCTGGAATCCGAGCGCCGCTGTTCCGCCCACACCCTGGCCGCCTACCGTCGCGATCTCGAAGAATTCATCGGGTCGATCCCGGAGGGTACCGATCTCCAGCAGGTCGGCACGTCCCAGGTGCGCGAACACGTCGCGGCCCTGCATCGGCGCGGACTCGCACCCCGTACGCTGCAACGTAAGCTTTCCGCGATCCGCAGTTTTTTTGCCGCGTGCATCGAGGAGGGCCTGCTTCACTGCAATCCCGCCGCGGAGGTTCGCGCTCCGCGCAGCCCACGCAAACTGCCGCAGACTCTTGATCCCGACCAGGTCTCCCGGCTGCTCGAAATCCAGGGCAACGACCCCCTGACCCTGCGTGACCGCGCGATGATGGAACTGCTCTACTCGTCTGGCCTGCGCCTGTCGGAACTGGTGGGCTGCAACCTGGGAGACATCGACCTCGCCCAGGGGCTGGTGCGGGTCACCGGCAAGGGCCGCAAGACCCGCGAGATTCCAGTGGGGAGCAAAGCGCGCGATGCCCTGCGCGACTGGATCCGGGTGCGCTCGGCGCTTGCTGCCGAGGGCGAACAGGCCATGTTCCTCGGTCGCCGGGGGCGGCGCCTGCACCCGCGCACCGTGCAACAGCGGCTCCGCGCATGGCAGGTCAGGCAGGGGCTTTCGGCACGTCTGCACCCGCACCTGTTCCGCCATTCCTTCGCCAACCACCTGCTCGAGTCCAGCGGCGAACTTCGCGCGGTCCAGGAGTTGCTGGGACATGCCGACATCTCGACCACCCAGATCTACACGCACCTCGACTACCAGCACCTCGCGAAAGTCTATGACCAGGCCCATCCACGGGCGCGCAAAAAGGACTGAGGGTCGTCCTCGGCAACGGAAAATTCATGGCGGGCATCCGGCTCATTACCTTCGACCTCGATGACACCCTGTGGGCGGTGGACCCGGTCATCGATCGCGCCAACCTGCGCCTGTGCCGGTGGCTGACCGAACACGTTCCGGAACTGGATCGGGAACTGCAACCCGACGACCTGCACAGGGCCCGCGACCACGTACTGTCCCGGGACCCCGAACTGGCGGGCTTCGTGACCCGTCTGCGGCTCCGCGTGCTGCAGCAATTGCTGGATACCGCCGGTGTTGCATCGGACCGGGTCGACAGCCTGGCGCGCGACGCCTTCGAAGTGTTTCTCGACGCCCGCCACGATATCGAGTTCCACGCCCACGCCGGCGAGGTGCTGGCCAGCCTCGCCCGGGATTTCCGGCTGGCCGCACTGACCAACGGCAATGCCAACATCTTCCGCCTCGGACCCGGCCACCTGTTCGAGTTCTCGCTTTCAGCGGAAGAAGTTGGCGTCGGCAAGCCTGACCCGGGCCTGTTTCTCGCCGCAGCGCGTGCCGCGGCGTGCCTGCCCGGGGAAATCGTCCACGTCGGTGATCATCCCGAGCACGACATCCGCGGCGCCCTGGACGCCGGCCTGCACGCCATCTGGGTCAACCTGGCGGGCGCGGAATGGCCGCGCGAGGACCCGCCGGACCTGCAGGTCAGCTGCCTCAGCGAACTGCCCGGAGCCATCAGGGCTCTCGACACACGCATTCGCTCCGCGAGCGGGAGTGACGAATAAATCGGCACATTGCCATATTTCGCCACATTTGGCCCGGTCATTCGCACAATTTCGGCACAGAATAGCGGTCGAAATGAACCTGAACGTGTGGTGACACCAATGTTCGCCAATTCGATCCCTCAATCTGCTCCGGCGCCCGGTGTGCATGCTTATGACATCGAGCTGTCGCCCTCGGATCACGAGTTCCAGGAGGTGTCGGCCTGCGTGACCGGCCAGAAGCGGATGAGTTGCAGAATCCTCAAGGTCATCCGTCACCACATTCCCGCCGCATTATTCAACGGCGGCAGCGGCTGCCGGGTTTCCTGGAGCGTGCTGACCACGGGAAACAACGGCTCGACGATCCACTACACGGTTTACAACCGTGACCGGACGCGTTGTTCCACGGAAGAATCTTCAGCCCTGACCCGGGCCGGATACTACCTGCGCTGCGCCCGACCCTGCAGTCGCAGCATGTAGCGTTTACGGCAGTGCCCAGGCACTGCCATCCCCGGCCAGCCGCCGGGAATTCCACGAAATCCAACGCCCCTGCCCGGGAAACCTGACGCGCGTACTCAGGCGATCAGGCACGCGCCCTCATCACGCCCGCAGGAACCGCCGCGTCAGTTGACGCGCGGATCCAGTTCCCCGCTCTCGTAACGCTGGTACATGGCCTCAAGGGAAACCGGCTTGATCTTGCTGGCCTGCCCCGCTGTACCGAACGCCTCGTAGCGGGCCTTGCAGATGTCGCGCATGGCGACGGTGGAAACCGCGAGAAACTTGCGGGGATCAAACTCAGACTTGTTCTCGGCGAGAAACTTGCGCACCGCCCCGGTGGATGCCAGGCGCAGATCCGTGTCGATATTGACCTTGCGGACCCCGTTGCGAATCCCCTCCTGGATTTCCTCCACCGGAACCCCGTAGGTCTCGCCGATCTCGCCACCGAACTCGTTGATCACCTTGAGCCACTCCTGGGGTACCGAGGACGATCCGTGCATGACCAGGTGGGTGTCGGGAATGCGCTGGTGAATCGTCTTGATGCGTTCGATATCGAGGATGTCGCCCGTCGGCGGGCGGCTGAACTTGTAGGCGCCGTGGCTGGTGCCAATGGCAATGGCCAGCGCATCGACGCCCGTCTGCTTGACGAAATCGGCGGCCTGTTCGGGATCGGTCAGCAACTGGTCATGGCTGAGGGTGCCTTCCGCGCCGACACCGTCCTCCTCGCCGGCCTGGCCGGTTTCCAGGGAGCCGAGGCAACCCAGTTCCCCTTCCACGGACACCCCGCAGGCATGGGCCATGTCGACCGCGCGACGGGTCACTTCCACGTTGTACTCGTAACTCGCCGGGGTTTTCTGGTCCTCCTGCAGGGAGCCATCCATCATCACCGAGCTGAAACCGAGCTGGATGGAACGCTGGCACACCGCGGGGGAAGCCCCGTGATCCTGGTGCATCACCACCGGGATGTCCGGGAACTCCTCGATCGCGGCCAGGATCAGGTGGCGGAGGAACGGCGCACCGGCGTACTTGCGGGCGCCGGCGGAAGCCTGCACGATCACCGGCGAATCGGTCTCCGCCGCGGCCTCCATGATGGCGCGCATCTGCTCCAGGTTGTTCACGTTGTACGCTGGCACGCCGTAGCCGTTCTCTGCGGCGTGATCCAGCAACTGACGCATGCTGATGAGAGCCATCACATCCTCCAGGACATTGATTCAGTGGCTCGCGGCGCGCTCCTCCAGGATTGCCACCGCGGGCAGTTTCTTACCTTCCACGAACTCGAGGAACGCCCCGCCGCCCGTGGAAATATAGGAGATCTGGTCACCGACCCCGAATTTTTCGATGGCAGCCAGCGTATCACCGCCCCCGGCAATGGAAAAGGCTTGGCTCGACGCGATGGCCTCCGCCAGCAGCCGCGTGCCCGCTGCGAACGGCTTCTTCTCGAACACGCCAACCGGCCCGTTCCAGATGATGGTCCCCGCCCGCGCCAGCACGTCGGCAAACACGGCCGAGGTGTCGGGGCCGACATCGAGGATCATCTCGTCCTCGTGCACCTCCGCAACCGGACGTACCATCGCCCGCGCGTCGTCCGCGATCTCGGTTCCCACGACGACATCGGACGGCAACGGGATTTCCGCGCGCTCCAGCAGGCGCGCGGCCACGTCGACCATGTCCGGCTCGTGCAGGGAGCGACCCTGGGGATGACCCTGGGCGGCGAGAAACGTGTTCGCAATACCCCCACCGACGATCAACTGGTCGCAGATTTCCACCAGGGAATTGAGCACCGTCAGCTTGGTCGACACCTTGGAGCCGCCGACGATCGCCACCAGCGGGCGGCGCGGCTTCTCCAGCGCGCTTTCCAGGGCTTCCAGTTCGGCAACCAGCAAGGGCCCCGCGCAGGCGACGGGCGCGTGCCGGGCCACCCCGTGGGTCGAGCACTGGGCCCGGTGGGCGGTACCGAACGCGTCCATCACGAACACGTCGCACAAGGCCGCCATACGCTTTGCGAGGGCGTCATCGTTCTTGCCCTCGCCGGCCAGGATACGCACGTTCTCGAGCATGGCCGCGCTGCCGGGGGCGACCTCGACACCGTCGATCCAGTCTTCCACCAGGGGCACCGAGCGGCCCAGCAGGGCGGTGAGGTGCCGCGCCACCGGGCCGAGGGACGCATCAGGCTGGTCGCGCACCGGAACCCCCTCTTCGGGACGACCGAGGTGGGATACCAGCATCACCGCGGCCCCGGCATCCAGCGCATGCCGGATCGTGGGCAGGGCAGCACGGATACGCGCATCGCTGGTGACGCTGCCGTTTTCGACAGGCACGTTGAAATCGACGCGGATCAACACCCGGCGTCCGGAAAGATCCAGATCGGTCATTTTCAATACACGCACTACTGACCCTCCGCCATATCCAGGCTGCCAAGCAGGGCGGCCACGTCGAGCATGCGATTCGAGAACCCCCACTCGTTGTCGTACCAGGCAAGAATCTTCACCAGGTCGCCGACCACCTGGGTCTGGGTCGCATCGAAAGTCGCCGATGCCGGGTTGTGATTGAAATCAACCGACACCAGCGGATCCTCGTTGAACCCGAGCACCGCGGCCAGGGGACCGGTAGCGGCCTCGCGCATGACCTCGTTCACCGCTTCTGCCGAGACCGGACGCTCCGCGTTGAATGTCAGATCGACCACCGATACGTTGATGGTCGGCACCCGCATGGAGTACCCGGTGATCCGGCCGGCAACTTCCGGCAGGACCAGGTCGAGGGCGCGGGTGGCCCCGGTGCTGGTCGGAATCATCGAGTGGGTCCCGGAGCGCGCGCGCCGCATGTCGCGGTGAGCGACGTCAATCAGCACCTGGTCGTTGGTATAGGCATGCACCGTGGTCATCAGGCCCTGGCGAACCCCGATCGCGTCATGCAGGGGCTTGACCACGGGCGCCAGGCAGTTGGTCGTGCACGAGGCATTGGAGATCAGCCGGTGTGACGCCTGCAGCCCGGCATGGTTGATTCCGTACACAACCGTGTAATCGAGACCCTTGCCACCGGGCGCGGCGAGCAGCACCCGCTTCACGCTGCCGCCGAGATGGGCCTCGAGCGGCTCGCGGTCGCGAAACCGGCCGGTGCTCTCGAGAACCAGGTCCACCCCGACGGAATCCCAGGGAATCTTTGCGGGATCGGCCTCGGCAAAAAACGCGATGCGGTCGCCGTTGACCTGCAGTTCCCGATCGCCGGCCACCACCTCCGCGCCAAAGGGGCCGTGGGTGGTGTCGTGGCGGACCAGGTGGGCGAGCACGTCGAAATCGCCCAGATCGTTCACGGCGACGATATCGATGTCGTCGCGCCCATACTCGTAGCAGGCGCGAAGCATGTTGCGACCGATGCGGCCGAAGCCATTGATGCCAACTCTGACGGGCATGGTTACCTTACCAACTGCCGGACCACGGGGTTCAGGCCTGCTGCATGGCCTCGCGGGCCATCTCGACCACGCGCTCCGCGGTGAATCCGAATTCCCTTAATAATTGACCACCGGGAGCAGATTCACCAAACCGATCGATCCCGACCACCCGACCCTGGAGGCCGACCAGCCGGTACCAGTAGCCGGAATGGCCTGCCTCGACCGCCACCCGCGCGGTGACGCCCGCGGGCAGAACAGCCTCCTGCCAGTCCGCATCCTGTTCCAGGAAGCGTTCCACGCAGGGCAGGGATACCACGCGCACGGCCACGGACTCCGCCGCCAGCTGCTCGCGGGCAGCCATGGCCAGGGAAACCTCGGATCCGGTCGCCATGAGGATGACATCGGGGGTGTTGTCGCAGTCAGCCAGCACATACCCGCCCCGCGCGATTGCGGCGACCTGCGCGGGGTCGCGCTCCTGGTGCGGCAGGGACTGCCGCGACAGGGCCAGCGCGGTGGGACCGTCGGTGCGCTCCAGCGCCGCTTTCCATGCGCTCGCGGTTTCCACCGTGTCACAGGGTCGCCAGAGGTGCATATGGGGGGTCATGCGGAGGTTGGCGATCTGCTCGATCGGCTGGTGGGTGGGGCCGTCCTCGCCCAGCCCGATGGAATCGTGGGTGTAGACCATAACCACCCGCTGTTTCATGATCGCCGCAAGTCGCACCGCGTTACGTGCATATTCCATGAAAATCAGGAATGTTGCGTGATAAGGGATCAGCCCGCCATGGAGCGCGATGCCATTGGATATCGCGGTCATGCCGAACTCGCGCACGCCGAAGTGCAGGTAGTTGCCGGCCGGATGGTGGCGGCCGAAGGGACGACACCCCTCCCAGATCGTCAGGTTCGACTCCGCCAGGTCCGCGGAACCGCCGATCAGTTCCGGCAGCAGCGGCCCGTAGGCGTCCAGCGCCTTCTGCGATGCCTTGCGGGTCGCCATGCTGTCTCCGGCAGCCTGCAGGCCCTCGATGTACGCCGTGGCCTGTGCGGCAAAATCCTCGGGGAGATCGCCCCGGAAGCGACGCTCCAGGTCCTGGGCGGCGTCCGGGTGGGCTTCCGCGTAGGCGGTCATCATCTCGTTCCACGCGGCCTCCCGCGCGCGGCCGCTCTCGCGCCCATCCCAGGCGGCGTAGATATCGTCGGGCACCTCGAATGGCCCATGGGTCCAGCCGAGTTCGGCACGCGCGGCTGCGATCTCCTCCTCACCCAGCGGAGCGCCATGCACGCCGGCGGTCCCCTGCTTGTTCGGCGACCCGAAGCCGATCACTGTCTTGCAGCAGATCAGGGTGGGTCGTCCGGTCTCGGCCTGTGCCGCGACGATCGCCTCGCGGACCTGCTCCGCGTCGTGGCCATCGACGCCATCGATCACGTGCCAGTCGTAGGCGGCGAAGCGCGCGGGGGTGTCGTCGGTGAACCAGCTCTCGACCTCGCCGTCGATGGAAATACCGTTGTCGTCGTAGAAGCAGATCAGCTTGCCCAGCCCCCAGGTTCCGGCCAGGGAGCAGGCCTCGTGAGACACGCCCTCCATCAGGCAGCCATCCCCCAGGAACACGTAGGTGTGGTGATCGATGACCGGGAAGCCGTCGCGGTTGAACTGCTGGGCCAGGGCGGTCTCGGCGAGGGCCATGCCGACGCCGTTGGCGAGCCCCTGGCCGAGGGGCCCCGTCGTGGTCTCGATTCCCGGGGCGTAGCCGAACTCGGGATGGCCCGGGGTGCTCGAGCCGAGCTGGCGGAAATTGCGCAGCTCTTCAAGCGGCAGGTCGTAGCCGGTCAGGTGCAGCAGGGCGTACTGCAGCATCGAGCCATGTCCGTTGGAGAGGATGAACCGGTCCCGGTTGATCCACTGCGGATTGCCGGGATTGTGCTGCAGAAAGTCGCTCCAGAGGACTTCCGCGATATCCGCCATGCCCATGGGCATGCCGGGATGGCCGGACTTGGCCTGCTGGACTGCATCCATCGCCAAGGCGCGAACCGCGTTGGCGAGATCCCTGCGTGTCGGCATGATTTTATTCCTGCTCGAGGTGCGCGCGGCGCACGGATGGGCCGCTATTCTCGCCCATCGGACGGCCGGCCGGCAAACGCGGCTTGGGAGGTTGGGAATCTCCCACGTGGGCCGGTACAATATGCGTCCTCCGCCAGCCCGGGCTCCGCGCCAGGTGCCGCGGAATATCCGCAACCCCAGACCAGGAAAAGACTTTTCCCATGTCCGAATACACCCTGTTCACCTCGGAGTCGGTTTCCGAGGGCCACCCCGACAAGATTGCCGACCAGATTTCCGACGCGGTGCTGGACGCCATGCTTGAGCAGGACCCCGACGCGCGGGTCGCCTGCGAGACCCTGGTCAAGACCGGCATGGTGCTGGTCGCCGGCGAAGTCACCACCACCGCGTGGGTCGACATCGAAGAGCTGGTGCGCAACGTGGTGCGCGACATCGGCTACGACCACTCCGATCTCGGCTTCGACTGGGAAACCCTGGCTGTGCTCACCGCCATCGGCAAGCAGTCCCCGGACATCGCCCAGGGCGTGGACGAAAGCGATAGCCACGAACAGGGCGCCGGAGACCAGGGCCTGATGTTCGGTTATGCCAACCACGAAACCGACGTCCTGATGCCCGCGCCGATCACCTATGCCCATCGCCTGGTGGAAAAGCAGGCCGAACTGCGTCGCAACAGCCTGAGCTGGCTGCGTCCGGACGCCAAGAGCCAGGTCACCTTCCGCTATGCGGACGGCAAGCCGGTCGCCGTGGACGCGGTGGTCCTCTCCACGCAGCATGACCCGGACATCAGCCAGAAGGACATCCACGAGGCAGTGATCGAAGAGATCATCCGCGCGGTGATCCCGGAACAGTGGCTCGACGACGACACCCGTTATTACGTCAACCCGACCGGGAAATTCGTCATCGGCGGACCGCTCGGCGACTGTGGCCTGACCGGTCGCAAGATCATCGTCGACAGCTATGGCGGCATGGCCCGCCACGGTGGCGGCGCCTTTTCCGGCAAGGATCCCTCCAAGGTCGACCGCTCGGCTGCCTACGCCGCCCGCTACGTGGCCAAGAACATCGTCGCCGCGGGACTCGCGGACCGATGCGAGATCCAGGTGTCCTATGCGATCGGCGTCGCCGAACCGACCTCGATCAGTATCAACACCTTCGACACCGGGACGATCCCGGAGACCAGGATCGCGGAGCTCGTGCGCGAGCATTTCGACCTGCGCCCGCGCGGCCTGATTCGCATGCTGGACCTGAAACAGCCCCTGTACCGCCCCACGGCGACCTACGGGCACTTCGGCCGCAGCGAGGAGACCTTCACCTGGGAGCGGACCGACATGGCTGAGACCCTGCGCGACAACGCCGGGATCTGAAGGCCGACTTTGCCCCTAACTACAGCAGA
>JBFGWM010000023.1:0-19969 GCA_041588495.1 Pseudomonadales bacterium
GGGCACCCCGCGCGACGGGGCGCACGTCCCGGGGCGCGGGGGAGTCCAGAGGGGCGCCGCGCAGCGCCCCTCTGGTGCCCGTCCGGCACGAGGACAACAAGATCAGCTCCTGCAATAAGACGCGGCCAGTGGTTCCGACCGCTTCTTCCCTGGCCCGATCGTTCCGGACTCAGCCGCCCGGCGGCGAATCGATCTCGACGCAACGCGCGGCATCGAAACCGGGCACGTCATCGATCCCGATATAACCGCGCTGGTTGCTGACCACCCGCGTCGCGCCGATACGGACATCCACGCAGGTGTGGGTGTGACCGAAAATCCACAGGTCGACCCCCTCCCCCATCAGCCATTCCAGGTCGGACCAGAACGCACCGGTGACGGTCGTCACCGGGTAGCCGGGATTCTGCGCCGCCGCACAGGGTCCGTGGTGGCTCACCACGACGGTGGGGCCGTCCCACGGCACGGCCAGCCGCCCGCGCAGCCAGTCCACGCTGGTCTCGTGTTCGCGGAGGGCATCATGGGTGAGAAAGTGCCGGTCCCGGTGACGGATGCAGCGGTGGTCGTTGAGAAAGCCGCCGATCTCCCGCATCGCGACGTCGCGGTCGCCGCCACCGGCACGGTAGTCGGTCCACAGAGTCGCGCCAAGAAAGCGAACCGGGCCGCAGGTGAACTCGCCGCGATCCAGCACGTGGACGCCGACCCGGGCGCCGTGGGCGACGAGGTCGTCGCGATCGCGGGGAAAATCGCCGCCGTAATACTCGTGGTTTCCGGGGACATAGATCACCGGGCACCCAGATTTGACGCCCTGCTCCGCGGCCCAGTCGACGCCGTGGCGTCCGTTGTCGATGTCCCCGGCGAACACCAGCACGTCGGCGCCCGCGCCGGGAATCCCGCCGCCCGGCAGGGCCGGCTGGCCCCGCCTGCGCGGAATCTCGTTGTGCAGGTCGCTCATGAACCGGATTTTCATCGCGCGACGACGCCTACCAGGGCAGTTCTTCCCCGTTGGCATGGAAGAATTTTCCGCTGCGCGACAGGTCCAGTTCGTCGATGCGCGCCACCAGTCCCGCCGCCGACTCGGCGGGCGGAATCCCCTGGCGGCCGGTCATCTCGGTGGCGACCATCCCCGGATGCAGGATGCCCACCGCGATCCCGCGATCCGCAAGATCCCGGGACAGGCTGACTGCAGCCATGTTCAGCGCGCACTTCGACATGCGGTAGCCGTAATAGCCGCCGGAACCGTTGTCCGCGATCGAGCCCATGCGACTGGTGATCATCACCACTTTCGCATTCTCGGCCAGGCGATCGAGCAGTCCCAGGGTCACCCGCAGCGGTCCCAGGGCATTGACCTCGAACTGGGCGCGCACCCGCTCGAAATCCAGGTCGGCAAGGGTCTCGGAGCTCAGGATCCCGGCATTGTTGATCAGCAGGTCGATCCGCGCGTCGCCGAGTCCCGCCACAAGGCTTGCGACCGCGTCATCGCGGGTCACGTCGAAGCCCCCGATGATCTCCACGCCGAGCGCCTTGAGCTCCGCACTCGCCGTGCGGCAGGCCACGCGCACATGATCTCCCCGCGCCGAGAACATTCGGGCCAGTTCGAGGCCGATACCGCGATTTCCGCCGGTGATGAGTATTTCCGCCATGTGATCTCCCCTGCTGTCGTGTCGGCCTGTGCCAGGCTCAGGATTCTTTCGTATTCCGGTCCAGCCGCCGGATCAGGCTGGACGTGTCCCAACGCCCGCCGCCCAGGGCCTGGATATCCGCGTAGAACTGGTCCACCAGTGCAGTGACGGGCAGCGTCGAGCCGTTGCGTCGGGCTTCCTCGAGCACGATCGCGAAGTCCTTGCGCATCCAGTCGACGGCGAACCCGAACTCGAACTCCCGGCGCAGCATGGTCTGGTAGCGGTTCTCCATCTGCCAGGACTGCGCGGCGCCCTTGGAAATCACCTCGATCACCGCCTCGGCGTCGAGGCCGGCGTTCTCGGCGAAGTGCAGGGCCTCGCTGAGCCCCTGGACCAGGCCCCCGATACAGATCTGGTTGACCATCTTGGTCAGCTGACCGCTACCCGCAGGACCCATGAGGCGCACGGCTTTCGCATACGCGTCCATGACCGGTCGCGCCCGCTCGAAGTGCGCGTCCGCACCGCCGCACATGATGGTCAGCTGTCCGTTCTCGGCGCCCGCCTGGCCGCCCGACACCGGCGCGTCGACAAACCCGCATCCCCGGGCCGCCGCCGCCGCATCGAGTTCCCGCGCGAGTCCCGCGGAGGCAGTGGTGTGATCGACCAGCACCGCGCCGTCGGCCATTCCGGCGAGGACGCCTTCCAGCCCCAGTGCGACCTCGCGCACATCGTCGTCATTACCCACGCACAGCATGACCAGTTCGGCGCCTGCCGCGGCGTCCGCCGGGGACTCCGCGATCCGGCCGGCATGGGTTTCCCCCCACTGCCGGGACTTCCCGGTGGTCCGGTTCCAGACCACCACCTCGTGGCCCGCCGCAGCCAGGTGTCCGGCCATGGGAAACCCCATGACCCCCAGCCCGACGAAGGCGACTTTCACTCCCATTGCAAGGTTCCCCGCTATCCGTTGATCGAAATGAATCCGGTCTCCGAGTATCGCCGAAGCGGCCCAGCCACGCATCTGCCGTGGAACCCGCGCCGTAGTTACCGGTCATAAGTGGTCGTATTCACCGCGCATGCGCCGTTTACTGCGAGTGCCATTCCGGCACGCATGGCGCGCGAACACGGATGAACGGCGGAGCCGGTACTGCCTACAGGACCGGATAATCACTTATAATCAGAACAGTTCCATATTCGTAAAACGGAAGGCCCAGGGAAATAAAGTGAGTTTCCGCAACGATTCAGATGGCGTCGGAGGACAGCCCTCCCGCGAGGCCGAGCGTGTCAAGATCGGCGTCAACGAGCTGACCATCGGCATGTACGTGGCCGAACTGGACCGGCCGTGGTTGGAAACTCCGTTCATGTTCCAGGGCTTCGTGGTCAGCAACGAGGAAGACCTGCGCACCATCCGCGAACTGTGCGAGTACGTGTACGTGGACGTGGTCAAGGAAACTTTCGAAGCGCGCAGGCAGAATGCCGCGGGCGGCAAGGACAAGAAGCGCCCCCCCCTCGCCGAGCGCCTCAAGTGGGTCAAGGAGGTTCCCTTTGAGCAGGAGGTGACCAAGGCCAAGGGCTCCTTCGATGATGCCCGCAAGATGGCTTCCGACGTGCTCGCTGGCATGCGCCTGGGCGCGGAGCTGGATACCGAGAAGATCAAGAAAGTGGTCTCGGAGTGCGTGGACAGCATCCTGCGCAACGAGGACGCCCTGCTCTGGCTGATGCAGATCAAGAACCGCGACAACTACACCGCGGAACACAGCATGAACGTCGGCATGATGTCCGCGGCCTTCGGCAAGCACCTCGGGCACCCGCGCTTCGAAATCGAACAGCTGGGCTTGTGCGGCATGCTGCACGACGTCGGCAAGGTGCGCACGCCCCTCGAGGTTCTCAACAAGCCGGGCAAGCTGACTCCCGAAGAGTTTGGCCTGATGCGCGAGCACGCACGTCACGGCCGGGACATCCTGATGTCCAAGCGTGACCTCTACCAGGGGGCCGTCGACGTCGCCTACGGCCACCACGAGCGCCTCAACGGCCGCGGCTATCCGCGCGGCCTGAAAGCCCACCAGATTCCCTACTTCGCGAAGGTGGTCGCCATCGTCGACACCTATGATGCGATCACCAGCAGCCGGGTCTACGATCCTGGCCGTTCACCGAACAAGGCCATGGAAATCCTCTCCGAGGGCAAGGGAACGCATTTCGACGAGGAACTGGTGGAGGAATTCATCCGCTGGATGGGCATCTATCCGCCCGGCAGCCTGGTGGAGATGAGCAACGGGGAGGTCGGCATCGTCACTTCCGCCGAGGAAAAGACCAAGCTGCGCCCCAAGGTGCTGCTGGTTCTCGACAGCGACAAGAAGCCGCTGGATCCGGAGCGCAACCTCGACCTGTCGCAGATTGCCCTGGACTCGGAACGCAAGCCCTACCGCATCCTGCACGGCCTGCAGCAGGGGTCATACGGGATCAAGCTCGAACCCTACCTGGAACGTGGCCTGGTCCATCGCACACCGGAAGGGCAGGAAGCCCCGGATCCCGAGTAGCGGCCTACGAACCCGCTTCCCAGACGCGCGTCAGTCCTGTCGCCATGGCGGCGTGCGTTTTTCGAAAAACGCCGCGATTCCCGTGGCGGCTTCTCCACATTCCCAGGTTTCGGCCAGCAAGCCGGGGGTGACCTCGCGCACCTCGGCCTCCGTGTGCTCGCGCACCACGCCAATCAGCTGCTTGCACGCCGCCACCGCGCCGGGCGCGCACTGCAGGAATTCCACGACCTCGGCCTCCACCGCTTCATCGAGTCCCGCTTCCGGCACCTGGCGTGACAGCAGGCCGATACGCTCGGCCTCGACCGCGTCGAAGCGCCGGCCCGACAACATCAGGCGGCGCGAAGCCGGCTCGCCGATACGCTGCACGACAAAGGGTGAGATGGTCGCCGGGATCAGGCCGAGACGCACCTCGGTCAGACCGAAGCGGGCGCTGTCGACGCCGACGGCGACGTCACAGCAACTGATCACCCCCATGCCGCCCCCGTAAGCCTGCCCGTTGACGCGGGCAATCACCGGTTTCGCCAGCTGGTTCAGGGCGGCCAGCATCTCCGCCAGCTCGGTGGCCTCGTCGATGCGGGTGGCGCGGTCCTGGGTGGTCATGGCGCGCATCCACTCGAGGTCCCCGCCGGCGCAGAAACTCTGGCCAGCCCCCGTCAGCACGACGACGCGCACCGCATCATCGCCTTCGATGTCACGCAGGGCGCCGCGCAATGCGCGGATCATTTCGACGTTGAGGGCGTTGTGGACTTCAGGGCGGTCCAGGGTGAGCGTGGCGACCCCGCGTGGGTCGCGTTCCAGTCGAACCATGGCGGTGCTCCTACTTCGGGCGCGAATCAGTTGGCGATGCCGCGCAGGAGGATGCCAGTATACAGGTCGGCGAGTTCACGGGCATCGAGCCCGCCGTCACGGTACCACTCCAGGGTCCAGCTCATGCCGCCGAACAGGAACAGCCGCGCGATGCTGAGGTCGATGTCACCGCGAATCTCCCCCGCATCGCGGGCGTCGGTGAACAGGGATTTCCAGTAGGCCTCGTACTCCCGCCGCGCCACCAGGGCACGTTTCTGAATCTCCACGGGCGCCTGGGAGAACACGCGGATGTTGGTCGCCGTGAAGTCGCCGAACTCCAGCATGCACTCGAGATGACGACGGGTGGCGGCGGCGATCGCGTCACAGCGGCTCGCCCCGGCCGGCAGCGCACCCACGGCCTCGCGGACGTTGCGGTGCAGTTCCTTGATCCCGAAATCGAGGACCTCGGCGAGGATCTCGTCCTTGGACGAGAAGTGGTAGTAGATGCTGCCTGCCTTGAGACCGCACTCCGCAGCGATGCCACGCAGCGTGGTGGCCTCGTAACCGCGACTCCGGAACAGGCTGGCCGCCGCGGCAAGAATCTTGACGTGGGTGCCGGTCTCCTCGGTACGCTTGTGCTGGGCGGTCATGGGCAGTCCTGTGCCTGGGCGATGGGGCGGCGACTTGTGATTCACCTAACGCTTGTTAGAATAGCTTTCGACCCGGTACGGGTCAATCCAAAGCAACGAGGAACATACCATGGGTAATCTCGCCGGCAAGACCCTGTTCATTTCCGGCGCCAGCCGCGGCATCGGTAAGGCCATCGCCCTGCGCGCCGCCCGCGACGGCGCCAATGTCATCATCGCCGCGAAAACCGCGGAGCCACACCCCAAGCTCCCGGGAACCATCTATAGCGCTGCCGAGGAAATCGAGGCGGCCGGCGGCCAGGCCCTGCCCTGCATCGTGGACATCCGCGACGAGCAGGCCGTGGTCGACGGGGTCAACGCGGGAGTCGAGAAATTCGGCGGCATCGACATCCTGGTCAACAACGCCAGCGCGATCAGCCTCACCGGGACCATGGAAACCCCGATGAAGCGCTACGATCTCATGCACCACATCAACACCCGCGGCACCTATCTCTGCTCGCGGACCTGCATTCCACACCTGAAGAAAGCGGAAAATCCCCACGTCCTCAACCTTTCGCCGCCACTCAACATGGAACCCCGTTGGTTCGGGCCCCACGTCGCCTACACCATGGCCAAGTACGGCATGAGCATGTGCGTGCTCGGCATGGCGGAGGAATTCCGCAAGGCCGGCATCGCCTTCAACGCCCTGTGGCCCAGGACCGTGATCGAGACTGCCGCCGTGCTCAACCTGCTGGGCGGGTCGGATGTCGCCTCCAAGGGCCGCACGCCGGAAATCATGGCCGACGCCGCCCACGCGATCCTATGCCGCGACAGCCGCGCATGCACCGGCAACTTCTTCATCGACGACGAGGTCCTGCGTGAGGAGGGGGTGACCGATTTCAGGCAATACCAGGTCAGCCCCGAGGTGCCCGAAAACGAACTGTTCCCCGATTTCTTCCTCTGATCCGGGCTGCCGGAGCCGTCCCCCCGGGCGCTCCGGCCTTCCCCGCTGCCCACGCCCACATCCCCGGAACACCGACTGTCGGGCCTCCACCCGGGAACCCGGGAAATTCACCAATTGTTGAATATTTGATCTGCCGACCGTGTGGCCCTATGCTGGAAGGGTAGCAATCGACCGATTTCCATCCGGTCGCCAGGGCGACCGCTGGTAAGACGATGGACCCTGAACCCGGCCAAGACGGCCAGAGGCTGATCATGAAAGTCCACCCCACCCCGACCGCATCCATTGCCGGCATGCTCCTCGCCGCCAGCCTGGGCTTCCAGGCCAATGCGTCCACCGTACCGGGCGACGCAACAGAAGCGGCCGCCGAAGCACCCAGGGAAATCACCACGCTGCTGGACGGTCTCGAGGCCACCGCGGCGGGAATTCCCGGCGAATCCGCCGAGGCTCCGGCGGGCCAGGACCTGCTGATGACCCCGGATTCTCTGAAGGGCATGCGCACCGAGCCCGACGAGAAAGTGGAATACCGCATGCCCAAGCTCGGCCTGCCGAGCTTCTGAGCCAACGCGGGATCCTGGCGCGGGCCGCTCAGGCCTGCTCGCGGCGTATGCTTGCAGCCAACAACTGGTAGATGCGCCTGGCGCGGTCCCGGGAGATTCCCTGCTCCGTGGCGATCAGGCTGACCACCAGGTCCTCGGCCTCGCCGCGGCGGATCTTTTCGCGGACGTCCTCCCAGGTTTCTGATCCCCGCAATTCGCGCAACAGCCTCCCAGCCTGCACCACCCCGCGCAGGGCGCCGACGACCGGTAGAAAGAAAAACACCCAGCCGACCAGGAAGGCGATGAGGGGCAGGTAGAGTTCACGCTCCGCGTGGTAGAGGAGGTACCAGCCGGCAGCCGGCACCGCCGTGATGAGGCCGATCAGCCAGACAAAAAGAACCAGGCGCACAACGGCTTCCCCGTGACAAGATCCAGTACCGACAGGTCCAGCGAAGTGCAGCCCCAGGCACTGTCGCGTCGCGACAATTCGCTCATTTAATTTTCCTTCGTATCAGGAGCAAATGCCGCTACCGGCGCCAACAGCATACCGCTTCGCGCGCTTCGGCGTTAAACTTCTGGTTATACCCTTGACGCGCCATGGGCAACCCACCGTGGAACCCTGCATCAATCCCGAGACGGACAGCAGCACGGATGACGCCGCGCGTATGCTGCTGTCCGTGCTGGAGCGTCTGGCCAGCGAGCTCTCGCTGCGCACTGTCGGCTCCCGCGACCTCAATCTCGACAGTTCCCTGGCCCACGACCTCGGCTTCGACAGCCTTGCCCGCGCGGAACTGGTCCTGCGCATCGAGGAGGACTTCGACGTCCACCTGCCCACCCAGGCGCTCGCCGTCGTGGAGTCGCCCCGCGACCTGCTGCGGGAAATCCTCCGTGCCCGCAGCAAGGGGGAAGCCGGCAGAGCCGACGACGCGGTGGCCGCGATCCAGCTGCGCCAGGTACAGAGTTCCCCCGGTACCGCGCAAACCCTGCAGGAAGTGCTTGCCTGGCACGTCCGCGAACACCCCGAACGCGAACACATCTACCTGTACGGGGATGACGAGCAGGTTGCCGAGATCATCACCTACGAAAGACTGCAACGCGAGGCCCAGCGCATCGCCGATGGGTTGTTACAGCACGACGTTGAGCCCGGACAACCCGTCGCCATCATGCTGCCCACCTGTGCAGACTACTTTTTCACGTTCTTCGGGATATTGCTGGCACGCGCGGTGCCGGTTCCGTTGTATCCACCGGCACGCCCCTCCCAGGTCGAAGATCACCTGCGCCGCCAGGCATCGATTCTCAACACCTCGGGGGCCAGCCTGCTGATCACCGTACCCGAGGCGATGCAACTGGCGCCGCTGGTCAAATCCCTGGCCCCACAGCTACGACACATGCGGACGGTGGATGACGTGCGCGGAGCCGGTAACCCGGTCGCAGTGGGCAGGCCGGGAGCCGGTGATACCGCGTTCCTGCAATACACGTCGGGCAGCACCGGCGATCCCAAGGGCGTGGTCCTGACCCACGCCAACCTGCTGGCGAATATCCGCGCGATGGGCGCCGCGCTGGAAGTCTCCTCGGAGGACGTGTTCGTCAGCTGGCTGCCCCTCTATCACGACATGGGCCTGATCGGCGCCTGGCTGGGCAGCATGTACTTCTCGATACCCCTGGTGTCGATCCCACCGCAATTGTTCCTGGCCCGGCCGCGCCTGTGGCTGCGCGCGATCCACCGGCACCGGGGCACGATCTCCGCGGCGCCCAATTTCGCCTTCGAACTGGCGCTACGACTGCCCGAACGGGAACTGGCTGACCTCGATCTGTCGAGCTGGCGCTACGCCGCCAACGGCGCCGAGCCCATCAGCCCGCGCACCCTGCGCCGGTTCATCGAGCGTTTTGAGTCCGCGGGCTTCCGGCCGCAAGCCATGAAACCCGTCTACGGCCTGGCCGAATCCTCCGTGGGACTGGTGTTTCCGCCACCCGACCGCGAAATGGTGATGGATACCGTTGATCGCCGCGCGCTGCAGGAAAACGGCCGCGCCGTACCGGTCCCGGCCGACCATCCACAGGCCATGGAAATGGTTGCCCTCGGCCACCCGCTCGCGGGTCACGAGATTCGTATTGTCGATGACACCGGTCGTGAACTGCCCGATCGCGAGGAGGGGCGCCTGCAGTTTCGTGGTCCCTCGACCACCAGTGGTTACTACCACAACGCGGAGAAAACCCGCGGACTGTTCGAGGGTGACTGGGCGGACACCGGTGACCTCGGGTATATCGCCGACGGCGACCTGTACCTGACCGGTCGCAGCAAGGACCTCATCATTCGTGGCGGCCGCAATATTTATCCCCATGAACTGGAGGACGCGGTGGCCCAGGTGCCCGGCATCCGCAAGGGCTGCGTGGTCGCTTTCGCCAGTCCCGATCCACGCGGCGGGACCGAGCGACTGGTCCTGGTGGCCGAGACCCACGAGGAGGATCCCGGAGAACTCGATCGCCTGCGCGAAGAGGTGCGCGGAGTCGTCAGCCGGACACTGGAGATCGCGGCCGACGAAATCGCGCTGGTTCCGCCACGCAACATTCCCAAGACCTCCAGCGGCAAGATCC
Organism: Pseudomonadales bacterium; assembly: GCA_041588495.1. Classification (GTDB taxonomy): domain Bacteria; phylum Pseudomonadota; class Gammaproteobacteria; order Pseudomonadales; family JBFGWM01; genus JBFGWM01. The sequence goes on from JBFGWM010000023.1 coordinate 9,658, forward strand.
GTCGCAGCGCCAGCGCCGCGTTGTACCGCGACGGCCACCTCGGCAGGAAAGCACCACGCGCCGTTTGGTGGCAGGTCCTGCGCCTGGCGGCGACGGGTGTTCGACCACGCCTGGTCCGGGGCGCGAAACGCACGGCCGACCTCGCTTATGCGGCCTGGGCCTGGGCCGTGTTCGCGATCTTTGCGCCGGTCACCTGGCTCAGCGTCGCCGCACTACCGTCCGGCGCTCCCGGCTGGCGCCTCACCCAGGTCATGGCACGCCTGCTGCTGCGCCTGATCCGCACCCCGCTGATCACCCGTGGGACCGAGCGACTCCCCGCCGACGGGCGTTGCGTGCTGGTCGGCAACCACGGCAGCTACCTGGACGGACTGGTACTGATGGCGGGCCTCCCCAGTCGTTACCACTTCGTCGCCAAGGGTGAACTGAAAAACCACTGGTTTCCCCGCATCTTCCTTTCACGCCTGGAAGTTGCGTTCGTGGAGCGCTTCGACACCGAGAAAAGCGTGGCGGACTCACAGCGACTGGTGGAAATGGCGCGCAGCGGATCGCCCCTGTTTTTCTTCCCGGAGGGCACCTTCCGGCGCATGCCAGGCATCTTCCCGTTCCATCTCGGGGCATTCAAGGCCGCGGTGGAGGCAGAGGTTCCCGTCATCCCGGTGACCATTCGCGGAACCCGCTCAAAACTGCGCGACGGCTCCTGGTTCCCGCGCCGTGGCGCGGTGACGATCACGGTGGGCGAACCCATCTCCGCAACGGAGAAGGGCTGGACAGGCTCGGTGCAGATCCGGGACGCGGCCCGTGCGGAGATCCTGCGCGTCAGCGGCGAACCGGACCTGGTTGAGTCGCCGTTACGGGAATAATGAGGAACCGGCGCGCCACGTGAGACGTGCGAAGTGCCGACGCGCATGACCAGCCGCACCCGGGGCGCCACGCGTGGATGGCTCCGCGGCACTATAGTTGCCCAATGGTCCTGACCCTCATACCACCGTTTATCCGGGGTTGCCGAGACATGGAAGCCTTCCCATGAAGCCCACCGATAACCGCGCGACCTGGTCCTGGGCATTTTACGACTGGGCCAACAGCGCTTTCGCCACCGTTGTCATGGCCGGGTTCTTCCCGATCTTCTTCAAGCAGTACTGGGCCGGAGAACTCGAGGTCGCGGAAAGCACTTACTATCTCGGCATGGCCAACTCGGCGGCCAGCCTGATCGTCGCCCTGCTGTCGCCGATCCTGGGCGCGATCGCGGACCATCTCGGCCGGCGCAAGGGCATGCTGTTGATCTTCGCCTGCCTCGGTGCGGTCATGACCGGCAGCCTGTTCTGGGTCGAACAGGGACAGTGGCAGATCGCCGCCACCGTGTACGTGGTTGCGATTATCGGCTTTTCCGGCGGCAACCTGTTCTACGACTCGCTGCTCAACGTGATCGCCGGGCCGGAACGGGTCGACCGTGTCTCGGCGCTGGGCTTCGCCCTGGGCTACCTGGGCGGCGGCCTGCTGTTCGCGGTCAACGTGTGGATGACCCTGAGCCCGGACACCTTCGGTCTCGAAAACGCGGCGCAGGCGGTACGCATCGCCTTCCTGTGCACTGCAGCCTGGTGGCTGGTGTTCACGGTTCCCCTGCTGCTGTTTGTCCGTGACCGGCCTCCGACCGGTCTCACGGCGGGCTCCGCGCTGGCCACCGGGCTTGCGCAATTGCGCGTCACGCTGGGCCGGATCCGGCACCTGCCCCAGGCCTGGCTGTTCCTCGTCGCGTACTGGCTGTACATCGACGGCGTCGACACCATCATCCGAATGGCCGTGGATTACGGGCTGTCCATCGGACTCGAATCGAAGGACCTGATCACCGCCCTGCTGATCACCCAGTTCGTCGGTTTTCCATCCGCCATCGCCTTCGGCCGGATCGGCGAACGCATCGGCGCGAAACGCGGCATCGGCATCGCCATCGCGGTCTACATCGGGGTCACCGTGTTCAGCACCTTCATGCAGCATGCATGGCAATTCTACGTGATGGCCTGCGTGATCGGCCTGGTGCAGGGCGGGGTGCAGGCCCTCAGCCGTTCGCTGTACACACGCCTCATCCCTGCCCGGCAGAGCGCGGAGTTCTTCGGCTTTTACAACATGCTCGGCAAGTTCGCCGCCGTGCTGGGGCCCATCCTGGTGGGCTGGACCACGCTGCTCACTGGCAGCAACCGGATCGGCGTGCTCTCGGTGCTGATCCTGTTCATCGCAGGCGCGCTGTTGCTCTGGAAGGTGAACGTCAGCCAGGGCGAGCGGCAGGCACTCGAATATCACTAAGCCGGTCGCGACTCCCCGAGGTCACAGCCGGTTGGCCACGGCTACCAGGAGTCGACGGCACCCAGTAGTTCCCGAATCGCTTCCACCTCGAATCCACGATAAAGGAGGAACTGCACCTGCTTATGCAGATCAGGCGCATGACGGGACGGGGTGGAACCAAATTTTTTCCGCCAGGCGATTTCCATACCTTCACCCCAGCAGACGCCGCACTCACGCATGCCTGCATCGATCCGTTCCGGATCGATGCCCCGGGCGCCCAGTTCCTGGCGGATACGCAGGGGCCCGTAGCACTGGTCAGCGCGGTGGCGGATGAATCCCTCGACGAAACGCACATCGCTTTGCAGGCCGGTACCGGCCAAGTCATCGATGATCTCGCTGACCAACGGCTCGCGACTGCGTCCGTGGCGGCGCAACAGTTGCAGCCGGAGTTCACCGCGCGCGTATTCGCGGCGCGCGAGGAGGCGCAGGGCGCTGGTGCGGATCTCCGCACGAACATCCTGGCAAAGGTCGGATTCGGGCGCGAGCTCGTCGGTCATGCCTTCACGCGTTCAGAAGGTCAGGCGTTCATGCCGTGATACAGGGGAATGGGTTCCGGCGAGCCTTCGTGGTTGGCGCTATCGGCGCTGTCGGCTTCAAACCCGCCGGAACCGGCATGGACTGTCAGATGTCGGTATCGGCCAGTTCGCCCGCCTGGGCGGCGGCGGTGTCAGCGATGTCCGGGTTCATCGGCAGCAGGCGCGCTCGAACCTGCGCCTCGATTTCCCCGGCGATGTCCGGATTCTCGCCAAGGTACTGGGCCGCATTGGCCTTGCCCTGGCCGATCTTGTCGCCGTTGTAGCTGTACCAGGCGCCGGACTTGTCGATCAGTCCTTCCTGCACACCGAGATCGATGACCTCACCGAGCTGGAAAATCCCGCTGCCATAGAGAATCTGGAACTCCGCCTGGCGGAACGGGGGCGCCACCTTGTTCTTGACGACCTTCACCCGGGTCTCGTTGCCGATGACCTCGTCACCGTTCTTCACCGCGCCGGTGCGCCGGATGTCCAGACGCACGGAAGCGTAGAACTTGAGCGCGTTACCACCGGTGGTGGTTTCCGGGCTGCCGAACATGACGCCGATCTTCATGCGGATCTGGTTGATGAAAACCACCATGCAGTTGGACCGCTTCACGTTACCGGTGATCTTGCGCAGGGCCTGGGACATCAGGCGCGCCTGCAGGCCGACGTGGGCATCACCCATCTCGCCCTCGATCTCCGCCTTCGGGGTCAGGGCGGCGACCGAGTCGACCACCACCATGTCCACGGCGCCGGAGCGCACCAGCATGTCGGTGATCTCCAGGGCCTGCTCGCCGGTGTCCGGCTGCGAGACCAGCAGGTCATCGACGTTGACGCCGAGTTTCTCGGCATAGGTCGGGTCCAGGGCGTGCTCGGCATCGACGAATGCCGCGGTGCCGCCGTTTCGCTGGCACTGGGCGATGGCCTGCAGGGTCAGGGTGGTCTTGCCCGAGGATTCCGGACCGTAGATCTCAATGATCCGGCCCTTGGGCAGGCCGCCGATCCCGAGGGCGATGTCGAGTCCCAGGGAACCGGTGGAGATGGCCGGCACCGGCTTCAGCTCGGTGTCGCCCATGCGCATGATCGATCCCTTTCCGAACTGCCGCTCGATCTGGCCCAGCGCCGCCTGCAGTGCTTTTTCCCTGTTCGCATCCATTTCGCTTGTTCTCCGTTGATTCCGATTCCGTGTTCGTGATTCCGTGGGGGCCCGGTTACCCCAGCTAACCGTCGTGCACCGGGACGACACTGGGAAGACTACTGTATAAAACCACAGTAGTAAAGCCGATCTTGCCCAGGTACCAATAAACCTTTAATAAACAGTATTTTACCTCTATTCCCATCTCATTCGAGCAGCCGCACCAGTCCCTCCAGTGCCCCCCGGACCACCTGCGCGGTAATCGCCTCACGATCGCCCGCATACACCTCGTGGCCAAAATAAGGGGGTTCGCCACGTCGTTGCCAGCACAGGTAGACGGTGCCCACCGGCTTCTCCACGCTGCCACCATCGGGCCCCGCGATACCACTGCTGGCGACCACGACGTCCGCCCCGCAACGGGTCAGCAGGCCGGCGCACATCGCCTCCACGGCCCAGGCGCTGACCGCGCCCTCGCGGTCGAGGCGCGCGCGATCGAGGCCGAGCAGGGAACATTTTGCAGGGTACGAATAAACGACGCAGCCACAGTCGAACCACGCCGAACTCCCGGCCACCGCGGTCAGGGCGGCGGCGATACGCCCCCCGGTGCAGCTTTCCGCGCAGGCCACGCGCAGCCCGTCCCGGGTGAGCAGGCCCGCCAGTCGTTCGATCGTCGCCTGCTGGCCAGGGTCCATGGAATCCGTTTCCGCCGAGCGCGATAGTTCGCCATTTTCGCGCGCCGGACAGCGCTTGTCAGGCCTGTTGGCAAACGCTCAATTCGCGTACACTTTGCCGCGTGATTCCTGCCGCGCCGGACCGCACGATGAGCACCACGGAAGACGCGCTCGCCCTCTCCCAGCACACGCCGATGATGCAGCAGTTCCTGCGCATGAAGGCGGACCATCCGGATGACCTTCTCTTTTACCGGATGGGCGATTTCTACGAGCTGTTTTTCGATGACGCACGGGAAGCCGCGCGCCTGCTGGACATCACCCTGACCAGCCGCGGGCAGTCCGCGGGCGAGCCGATTCCCATGGCCGGCGTGCCCTATCACTCGGCGGAAAACTACCTCGCGCGCCTGGTGCGCGCCGGACGCTCGGTGGCGATCTGCGAGCAGATCGGCGACCCGGCCACCAGCAAGGGACCGGTCGAACGCCGCGTCACCCGCGTGGTGACCCCCGGCACCCTCAGCGACGAGGCCCTGCTCGACGCCCGGCAGGACAACCTGCTGGCCGCCGTGTACGGCTCGGCCTCCGCTTACGGTCTCGGCATCCTCGACATCAGCAGCGGCCGCTTCACGGTTTCCGAGGTGGAGGACCGCGAGGCCCTCGCCGCCGAACTGGAACGCCTGCAGCCCGCGGAACTTCTGGTTCCGGAAGGCAGTCCCCTCGCCACCCTGTTCGGCGAACGCAACGGAACCCGCACCCGGCCGCCCTGGGAGTTCGACCAGGAAACCGCCGAGCGCCTGCTCAACGAGCAGTTCGGCACCCGCGACCTGCGCGGTTTCGGGGTCGACGGTCGCACCCTGGCGTTGTGTGCGGCAGGCTGCCTGCTGCAGTACGCCCGCGACACCCAGCGCAGCCTGTTGCCCCACATCCGTGCCATCAGCCTCGAACAGCGCGACGACGCGGTCATCCTCGACGCGGCCAGCCGCCGCAACCTGGAGATCTCTACCAATCTTTCTGGCAACAGCGACAACACCCTCGCCGCCGTGATCGACTCCACGGTCACCCCCATGGGCGGCCGGCTGCTGCGCCGCTGGCTGCACCGGCCCCTGCGCGACCGCGGCGTGCTCGCGGCCCGCCAGGAAGCGGTCGGGGCCTTGCTCACGGACTACCGCTACGAGGGCCTGCGCGGCCCCCTCGCCGACGTCGGCGACGTGGAGCGCATCCTCGCGCGGGTCGCGCTGCGTTCGGCGCGTCCCCGCGATCTCGCGCGCCTGCGCGCTGCGCTGCAGGTGCTTCCCGCCCTTGAACCCCTGCTTGGCGAGGTTCCAGCCGATCGCGTCCGCGAACTCGCCGATGCGGCCCGGCCGCAACCGGAGACCTGTGCCCTGCTGGAGCGTGCGGTGATCGACGAGCCGCCCGCGGTGATCCGCGACGGCGGCGTGATCCGCGAGGGCTACGATGCCGAACTCGACGAACTGCGCGGCATGAGCGAGAACGCCGGGCGTTATCTCGCCGAGATGGAGACCCGCGAGCGCGAACGCACCGGGGTCGCCAACCTGAAGGTCGGCTACAACCGGGTGCACGGCTATTACATCGAGATCAGTCGTGGCCAGTCGGACGATGTCCCGGCCGAATACGTGCGGCGCCAGACCCTGAAAAACGCGGAGCGCTTCATCACGCCGGAACTCAAGGAGTTCGAGGACCGCGCCCTCAGCGCCCGCAGCCGCGCCCTGGCCCGCGAGAAATCCCTCTACGAGGGCCTGCTCGACCGCCTTCTGGAAAACCTCGAACCCCTGCAATCCTGTGCCGCGGCGCTGGCCGAACTCGACGTGCTGGCCAGCTTCGCCGAGCGCGCCGAGAGCCTGGATTTCTGTCGGCCCGAACTCGTAGAGGAGCCGGAAATCATCATCCGCGGCGGCCGCCACCCGGTGGTGGAACGCGTTTCCGGCGAGCCCTTCGTGCCCAACGACCTGGTGCTCAGCGACGACCGTCGCATGCTGATCATCACCGGCCCCAACATGGGCGGCAAGTCGACCTACATGCGCCAGGCGGCGCTGATCGCCCTGCTCGCCCACACCGGCAGCTACGTACCCGCCCGCGAGGCGGTCATCGGCGCCATCGACCGCATTTTCACCCGCATCGGCTCGGCCGACGACCTCGCCGGGGGCCGCTCCACCTTCATGGTGGAAATGAGCGAGACCGCCAACATCCTGCACAATGCCACCCGTCGCAGCCTGGTGCTGATGGACGAGATCGGTCGCGGCACCAGCACCTATGACGGCCTGTCGCTGGCCTGGGCCTGTGCCGGACATATCGCGGAGCGCGTTGGCGCGCTGACCCTGTTCGCCACCCACTATTTCGAGATGACCGCGCTCCCCGAGCGCATCGACAGCGTGCACAACGTGCACCTCAGCGCCGTGGAGCACGGCCGGCGGATCGTGTTCCTGCACGCCGTCGAGGAGGGCCCGGCCAGCCAGAGCTACGGCCTGCAGGTTGCACAGCTCGCCGGCATTCCTGACCCCGTCATCGACGCTGCCCGGGACAAGCTGGCCGGCCTGGAAACCGCCGGCGGCCCGGACACCGGCGCCCCACCGCGCCAGTCCGACCTGTTCGCGGCGCCGCCACGCCACCCCGCCCTGGACATCATCGACGAGACGGATGCCGACGACCTGAGCCCGCGCGCGGCCCTCGAACTCGTCTACCGGCTGAAAAAACTGCTCGATTGAGCAGGGTCTACACTGGCAGTATTTGCTGTTCAGCCCTTGAGCGAAATCGCGCCTGCGCCTAGAATTGCGTCCCTGCGAGATCGCCTGGAGAAACCGGAACATGACATTCGTCGTCACCGAGCCCTGCATCAAGTGCAAGTACACCGACTGCGTGGAAGTCTGCCCCGTGGACTGCTTCTACGAGGGCCCCAACTTCCTCGTCATTCACCCGGACGAATGCATCGACTGCGCCCTGTGCGAGCCGGAATGCCCGGTGAATGCGATCCTGTCCGAGGACGAGGTCCCGGAGGACCAGAAGGAATACCTGGAGCTCAACGCGGAACTCGCCGATGTCTGGCCGAATATCACCGAGAAGAAGGACGCCCCGGAAGACGCCGACGACTGGGTCGAGGTCAAGGAAAAGAAGCACCTCCTGGAACGCTGATCGGGCGCATTCCGATCGATTCGCCCGCGCCTTCCCCGGCGGGCACAAATTCAAACTGTCCGAATTGAAAATGGGGCGGGCCGCAGCCCGCCCCCCGCGCATCCCTGCGCAGTGCGTCCCGGACACATCCCTGTGCCATCGGCATCCCTGCCGACCCACAATCCCTTGCCGGACGCGGGGCAGAGATTAGCGCCCGCAGCCCGGTCAACCCACCGTACCCGGCGCCCCGCGGCACCCGCGCGATCCCGGAAAAACCCAAAAATAGTTATTTAAATCATTAGCTTGGATTGGACCAGCATGGGCAATGGGCGAAAGTCCTACACCCTGGATGGTCGACCGACCACCGCGAGCACGGCAGTCTCCGACACCGGAGATCGGGGTCCGAGTACGCAAACGGCCCGGACAAGCCGGGCCGTTTGTATCGCGATCGAAGCGGATCAGTCGGCGAACAGTTCGACGCCGGACAGGCCCTGCTTCTCGAGCTTGTCGCGCAGGCGCTTCAGCGCCTCGACCTGGATCTGCCGTACCCGTTCCCGGGTCAGGCCGATCTCGCGGCCGACTTCTTCGAGCGTACTCATTTCATAACCGCGCAACCCGAAGCGCCGCGCCACGACCTCGCGCTGCTTCACGCTGAGCTGTGACAGCCACTCGTCGATGTGCTGGCAGAGATCATCCTCCTGCAGGAGGGTCGCCGGATCGGAAACCTTCTCGTCCGCAAGGGTGTCGAGCAGGGACTTGTCCGAATCGGGTCCCAGCGGGGTGTCGACGGAGGTGACTTTCTCGTTGAGGCCCAGCATGCGCTTCACGTCTTCAACCGGACGGTCCAGCAGGTCGGCAATTTCCTCGGCAGAGGGTTCGTGATCGAGTTTCTGGGTCAGTTCACGCGCGGCGCGGAGGTATACGTTGAGTTCCTTGACCACGTGGATCGGCAGGCGGATCGTGCGGGTCTGGTTCATGATCGCCCGCTCGATGGTCTGGCGAATCCACCAGGTGGCATAGGTCGAGAAGCGGAACCCGCGCTCCGGATCGAACTTTTCCACCGCACGGATCAGGCCGAGATTGCCTTCCTCGATGAGGTCGAGAAGTGACAGGCCACGATTCACGTACCGGCGCGCGATCTTCACCACCAGGCGCAGGTTGCTCTCGATCATGCGTCGCCGCCCGGCCTCGTCGCCACGCAGGGCGAGGCGCGCGAAGTAGACTTCCTCTTCGGGCGTCAGCAGCGGCGAGAAACCGATCTCGTTCAGGTACAGCTGGGTGGCATCCATGTTCTTCGCGGAGTCCGCGTCCTCGCGGTCGCGCATTCGCTTGCGCCGCTGCTGTCCTTCACGGAACAGCATCTCCTCTGAACGCTGGTTGTTCTGGTATTCCGCAAACTCGGCGTCCACCGCCGAGTCCGTGGACCCCGCAGCATCCGTGGCTTCGGTTTCATCCGGGTCGTCAATTGCGACAACCGGTTGTTTCTTCGCAGCCGTTGCAGCCGCAGCTTCTCTTTTTCGAGCCATCGTGCAAGCACCCCTTGTTTTCTTGTATTTCAGCTTTCTCGTTATGGTTCCGGTGAAGTAGCCGGTCGGCTGCCACCACCCCGGGCGGCTTCCGAAAAATCCCTGCTCTTCGCGTTTTTTTTATCGACTAACCGTTTTTTCTTCTTGCCAAACGTGGATCGCCTTGCGGCGACCAACGCAGTCTTTTTCGGACCTCTTCGGATGACCGGATCCCGATCGGGCCGTCATCATGCCGGCCGTTGTCCGTTCCGAATTGGCGCCGCCATCTATGTGGCTTTTCCGGCGCCGTCCCCCGAGCCTCGCAAAGTTCACTGCAAACCTGCAGTCACGCAGCGTCGGGGTGGTCCTGGTTGTCTGCCTGGTTATCCTGAACCTGGGCCGAGGTGCGACAGTCCTGTCGGACCGGGTGACCTACCTGCGGGAATTCCGCGGAGGGAGGTATGCCAGGGGGTCTACCGGCTTACCTTCGCGGCGAATCTCGAAGTGGAGCACTGAGCGTCCGGATTCGCGTTCACCCATTTCGGCTATTTTCTGTCCTGCCCTTACCTCCTGCTCCTCTGCCACCAGGATTCGGCGGTTGTGCGCATACGCGCTGAGGTACCGGTCGTTGTGTTTGATGATGATCAGTTTGCCGTATCCGCGGATCCCGCTTCCGGCGTAAACCACCTTCCCGGGCGCCGCTGTTTTCACAGCCTCCCCCAATTTGCCCGCTATATCAATACCTTTGTTCACCCGCCCCCGGGTGGAAAATCGTGCAGTGACTTTTCCATCCGACGGCCAGTTCCAGCTGATCCGGCGCGTGGATACGCTCGTTTTCGCGGTGGGCGCGGGCTTGCTGCGGACGGCCGGCGCGCGCCCGCCAGAGGTGGCGCGCCGTACCGGTTCGGAGCGCCGGACCTGGGCCGGCTCACGCTCTTCAAGGCGCAACTTCTGACCGTTCCGGATGACGTAGGGCGGACCGATTGAGTTAGCGGCCGCCAACCTGCGAAAGTCCATGCCATAACGCCA